>JBBTFS010000070.1:1549-9672 GCA_038060705.1 Gemmatimonadota bacterium | reverse complement strand
TGGTTCAACTTCAACACCCCATGGCTGTCGTTCGGCCGGCTGCGCCCGTTGCATACCAACGCGGTGATCTTCGCGTTCGCGGGCAATGCGTTCTTCACCGGCTGCTATTACTCCACGCAGCGCCTGCTCAAGGCGCGGATGTTCTCCGACGGCCTGAGCAAGTTTCACTTCTGGGGCTGGCAGGCGATCATCGTCGCCGCCGCGCTCACGCTGCCGTTGGGCTTCACGCAGGCCAAGGAGTACGCCGAGCTCGAGTGGCCCATCGACATCGCCATCGCTGTCGTGTGGGTGGCGTTCGCGATCAACTTCTTTGGCACCCTCATCAAGCGGCGCGAGCGGCACATCTACGTCGCGCTGTGGTTCTACATCGCCAGCATCGTGACCGTGGCGATCCTGCACATCTTCAACAACCTCTCAATCCCGGCCGGGTTCCTCAAGAGTTACAGCCTGTATGCCGGTGTGCAGGATGCGTTCATGCAGTGGTGGTACGGACACAACGCCGTCGCGTTCTTCCTCACCACGCCGTTCCTCGGGCTCATGTACTACTTCATGCCCAAGGCGGCCGAAGGCCCCGTCTTTTCGTACAAACTGTCGATCCTGCACTTCTGGTCGCTGGTGTTCATGTACATCTGGGCCGGCCCGCACCACCTGCACTACACGGCACTGCCCGAGTGGGCCAGCACTACCGGGATGTTGTTCTCGGTGATGCTCTGGGCACCCTCGTGGGGCGGCATGATCAACGGACTGCTCACACTGCGCGGCGCGTGGCACAAGGTGACGCAGGACCCGATCCTCAAGTTCTTCGTGGTTGGCGTCACGGCGTACGGCATGTCGACGTTCGAGGGCCCGATGCTCTCCATCAAGAGCGTCAACGCGCTGGCGCACTACACGGACTGGATCATCGCGCACGTGCACACCGGCGCGCTCGGCTGGAACGGCTTCCTCACGTTCGGCATGGTCTACTGGCTGCTGCCGCGCGTCTTCCAGACGCCGGTCTACAGCAAGAAGGCCATGGAGGCGCACTTCTGGATCGCGTCTGTGGGCATCGTGCTCTACGTCGTCGCCATCTACAGCGCCGGCATCACGCAGGGCCTCATGTGGCGGGCGTTCGATGAGACCGGCCGCCTGGCGTATCCGGATTTCGTCGAGACCGTCATGAAGCTGATGCCGATGTACTGGATGCGCGTCATTGGCGGGTCGCTCTTCATCGTGGGCATGCTGATTTTCGGTTGGAACATTCTGATGACGTGGAAGCGCCGTCCGTCGGCGTATGAAGTGCCGGTAGTCGAGGTTGCGCCGCTGACGCCGCGCGTGACGCCGGAACCGCTGGCGCCGGTGGTCGGCGGACTGTGGGCCCGGTTCACTGCGGTTCGTTGGCATCGCAAGTGGGAAGGGGCGCCAATGCTCTTTACGGCGCTCACCATCCTGGCAGTCGTGGTGGCGTCGTTGTTCGAGATCATCCCCACGTTCCTGATCAAGTCCAACGTCCCCACCATCGCGTCGGTGAAGCCGTACACGCCGCTGGAGCTGGCAGGCCGCGACCTGTACATCGCCAACGGCTGCTTCAACTGCCATTCGCAGATGGTACGGCCGTTCCGTTATGAAACGGAACGCTTTGGTGACTATTCCAAGCCGGGCGAATTCGTGTACGACCACCCGTTCCTGTGGGGTTCGCGGCGCATTGGGCCGGACCTCGCGCGTGAAGGCGGGAAGTATCCGGACCTCTGGCATGTGCGCCACTTCGAGGACCCGCGCGCGGTGGTGGCGAGGTCCATCATGCCGCCGTACGCGCAGTTCCTCACCACGCCGCTGGACTTTGACGTGATCCAGTCGCGCGTGAACGCGATGTCGATGCTTGGCGTTCCGTACGGCGACGCGGTGAACAACGCTCCAGCCATGGCGCGCGAGCAGGCCAAGGCCCTCGGGGCGGCGATCGCGGAGCAGGGTGGGCCGAGCGGCCTGGCGGACAAACAAATCGTGGCCATGGTCGCATATCTCCAGCGGCTGGGACGCGACATCAAGGTGGCGACGCCGTCGCAGTCGGCGTCGACCGCCGGCGGGGGCGGGCGTCAATGAGACTCACCGACATCATGAGCGGCGCCGGGTTGTCGATCTACGCCCAGATCGCGCTGGTGATCTTCGTGGCCGCGTTCGTCGCGATCGTGATCCGCACGTTCGCGCCGTCGCGCAACCGAGAAATGGACGAACTCGCGCGGCTACCGCTCGAGGACGAGCGCTATGCGCCGCAACCACCCGTGGAGCGTTGAACATGGTTACACCTGACGACAAGTCGCCGGAGGATCGCCTGATGGGTCATTCCCATGACGGCATCCAGGAGTACGACAACCCGATGCCGCGCTGGTGGCTGGCCACCTTCGCCGGAACCGTGATCTTCTCGATCATCTACCTCTTCAACGTCGGCCCGGTGGGCAACGGCAAGGGGCGCATCGCGGACTACGAAGCGTCCATGGCGGCCGCCGCGGCGGCCCATCCGCCGATGTCGGCCGAGGCGCCCAACGAGCGGCTGCTGGCGATGGCCAAGGATCGAAAGGCGCTCGCCGACGGCAAGGCGGTGTTCGCGACCAGTTGCGCGCCATGTCACCGGCCGGACGCCGGCGGACTCATTGGTCCGAACCTGACGGACGACTACTGGATCCACGGCGGGATGCCAGCGGCCATCTACAAGACGGTCGTCGACGGCGTGCTGGAGAAGGGCATGCCGCCGTGGGGCAAGACGCTCAAGCCTGAGCAGATCGAGACGGTGACCGCGTACGTTGCGTCGATTCGCGGCACCAACCCGCCCAACCCCAAGGCGCCGCAAGGAGACTTGGCCAAGCCGTGACGACGGTCGCCACGCCGCCGCGAAAGAGCGGTCGCGTGCTCCCCACGATGAACGAGGACGGATCCCGCCGCTGGATCCGCCCCAAGCCGTCGGATGGCAAGTGGCTGCGCCGTCGCACGGTGGTGGCGTGGATCCTCATGGCCATCCTGTTCGTGGCGCCGTTCGTGCAGTTCGCCGGGAAGCCGGTCTTCCTCATGGATTTCCCGCGGCGCCAGTTCACGCTGATGGGGTACACGTTCCTGCCGACGGACACACTGGCGTTCATGTTCTTCCTCGGCACCGTCATCATCGGGGTTTTCCTGCTCACGGCGCTGTTCGGCCGGGTGTGGTGTGGGTGGGCGTGCCCGCAGACAGTGTTCCTCGAGTTTCTGTACCGCCCCATTGAGCGTTTTTTCGACGGGGGGTACACGGGTTCGCGGAACCTTGACAAAAAGGGCGCGTGGTTCACGCCGCGCCGCCTCGCGAAGTACTTCACGTACATGCTGCTCTCGCTTTTCACGTCGCACGTCTTGCTGGCGCTGTTCGTCGGCACGGAGAACCTGTACCACTGGGTGTTGAGTCCGCCGTCGGAGCATCCCACTGCGTTCGGCTTCGTGGTACTGACCACAGGACTCGTGTGGTTCAACTTCACGTATTTCCGCGAGCAGACCTGCCTCATTGTCTGCCCCTATGGCCGGTGGCAGTCGGCGCTGCTGGACAATCAGTCGCTCATCGTCGCGTACGACCACACGCGCGGTGAGCCGCGCGAGCTGGGCGTGAAGGACCGCGATCCCAGGGCGGGCGACTGCATCATGTGCAACGCCTGCGTGCAGACGTGTCCCACCGGTATCGACATTCGCAACGGCCTCCAAATGGAGTGCGTGCACTGCACGCAGTGCATCGACGCGTGTGACAACGTGATGGCGAAGGTCGGCAAGCCGCCCGGCCTCATTCGTTATTCGTCGCTGGATGGACTTGCCGGCGAGACGCGCCGTTTCCTCCGCGTGCGCACCATCTTCTATCCAGCGGTGCTGGCCGTGCTCAGCGGCGGGCTGGTCACGACACTGGCCACCAAGGCGCCGGCCGACGTGACCGTGTTGCGCGGCGCCGGCGCGCCATTCACGGAAGAAGGGGATGGGCGCGTGTCCAACCAGATTCGTGTGAAGATCAGCAACCGGACCAACAGCGAGCAGCGCTACACGCTGACCGCCGCGGGCCTCGATGATGATGACGCACCGGCCGCGAGCGCCACAGTCATCGCGCCGGAGAATCCTCTGATCGTCACCGCCGGCGCCACACGCACCACGAGCATCTTCGTGCTGTTGCCGCGGCATGCGTTCGAACACGGTGAACGCTGGATGCGGCTCACCATCAGGGACGGTGCTGGATGGTCGGAGGAGCAACGCTACCGCCTCCTGGGCCCCACGCGGGAGCGCGACTGATGAAAGCCGATCTGCGCTGGCCCGTCGGCATCACGGTGCTGCTCGCGGTCTTCGTCGTGGCCAACCTGCTGGTGATGCGCATCGCCGGCACCGATCCATCGTTCGCCATCGAACCCGACTACTACCAGAAAGCGGTCGCGTTCGATTCCACGATGGCGCTGGAACGACAGAGCGCTGCACTGCGCTGGACGGTGACAAGCGCCATTGTGCGCGACTCGTCCGGCGCGACGCTGACCGTCACACTCACCGACGCGCTCGGGCAGCCGGTGACTGGAGCATCAGTCACCGCCTCGGCGCGGTTCAACGCTCGCGCCAACGATGTCCTTTCCGCGGCGCTGCGCGAAGCCGGCCCGGGTCGGTACCTGGCGCCGCTCGACGTCCGTCATGCGGGGCAGTGGGAAGTGCGCGTGGACGCCACGCGCGGCCCCCAGCGATTCCTGGCGAGTACACGCACCGAGGCGCCGGCGTCGCGGTGATCGCCACCGTGCTTGGCGTACTGGGCGCGAGCCTCATCGGCAGCGCGCACTGCGCGGCCATGTGCGGCGGCTTCGTGTGCTTCTATACCGGATCCGCGACACCGGCGCGGGACGCGCCGATGATCCGGGCGCACGCGCTCTACAACGTCGGTCGGCTGGTGTCGTACTTGGTGCTGGGCGCCGCCGCGGGCGCCGTCGGCGCGGGTGTAACACAACTGGGCGCCCTCGCCGGCATCGCGCAGGCCGCTGCAATTGTGGCCGGCCTCCTGATGATCGGGTGGGCCGTGAGTACCCTCGCCGCCCAACACGGGCTGAGGCTGGGTGGCCCAAAGCTCCCGGCGTCCTGGGAGCGCATGCTCGGCGGCGCGCTGCATCACCTGCGCGAACAGCCTGTGGGTGTGCGTGCGGCGACGATGGGACTCCTCACGACGTTGCTGCCCTGCGGCTGGCTCTACGTGTTTGTCGCCGCGGCCGGCGGAACGGGCAACGTGAGGGACGCGATGCTCGTGATGACGGCGTTCTGGCTCGGCACGGTGCCGGCTCTTGCCGCGGTGGGACTGGGCGCGCAGCGCGCGCTCGGACCATTGCGTTTGCGTTTGCCGACGCTGAGCGCAGTCACGGTGCTCGCAATTGGCGTGCTGACGGTGGCCGGGCGACTGATCATGGTCGCGGGAGCGTCGCATGGTCACTGAGGTGATGCGCGAAGCCGCGGCGCCAGCAACCTCCCCGGATACGACGTGCGCGCACTGCGGCTTGCCAGTGCCCGCCGGCCTGCGTGACGACTCAGTCGTCGACCAGTTCTGCTGTTCCGGATGCCGAACCGCATATGCGATCCTGAATGAGCACGGCTTGGGCAAGTACTACTCGTTTCCGGAACGGCGCGAAGCGCCGGTCGCCAGCTCGGGGCGCAGTTTTGAGGAGTTCGATCACCCGGCCTTCGCGGAGCGGTACGTGCGCGAGGTGCGGGGCGGGCGGAGCCGCATCGAGTTGTACTTGGAGGGCGTGCATTGCGCGTCGTGCGTGTGGCTGGTGGAGCGCGTGCCACTCGTGATCACCGGCGTCGTGCGCGTGGAGCTGGACGTTCGCCGCTCACTGGCTGTAGTCGAGTGGAACGCCGCCGACGTGCCGTTGTCCGCGATCGCGCGCGGGTTGGATCAGCTCGGCTACACGCCCCATCCGTTCCGCGGCGTGGAGCGCGACACCATGCGGCGGCGTGAAGACCGCGCGATGCTGGTGCGAATCGGTGTGGCAGGCGCCATCGCCATCAACGTCATGCTCGCTGCGCTGGCACTGTACGCCGGCGACGCCAACGGCATGGATCCCGCTTTCGCGCGCTTCTTCCGCTGGGTGAGTTTCGTGCTGGTGATCCCGGCGTTCGTGTGGCCTGGACGAATCTTCTTCATCGGTGCGCTGGCGGCGCTACGGACGCGGTCGCTGCACATGGACCTGCCCATCGCCATCGCGCTGGCCGCGGGATTCGTGAGCGGCGCGGTGAACACAATCCGCGACGCCGGCCCGGTGTATTTCGACGGCCTCTCCGTCCTCATCCTGCTGCTCCTGGCGGGTCGGTTCCTGCAGCAGCGGGCGCAGCGCATGGCCACGGATTCCGCCGAGCTGCGGCATGCCGTGGCGCCGTTGTCGGCGAGAGTTGTGGACGGACCAGTGACCCGTGCGCTGCCGGTGGAGGCGCTCGTGCCCGGCATGGTGCTGGACGTGCGGGCGGGAGAGAGCTTTGGCGCTGACGGCGTGGTGGGGAGTGGACAGTCGTCTGTGAACGTGGCGCTGCTCACCGGCGAGTCGCGACCTGTCGCGATAGCCGAAGGTGCGAGCGTATTCGCCGGCACGCTCAACGTCCAGGCGCCTGTGCGCGTGCGGGTGGAGGAGTGCGGTGAGTCGATCCGTATCGCGCGGTTGTTGCGTGCGGTGGAGGACAGCGCCCGCCGACGCGCGCCTGTCGTCTTGCTGGCGGACCGAATGGCCGGCCTGTTCGTGGCGGCCGTGCTCGTGGCAGCGGCTCTGACCTTCGTCATCAAGTGGCGTATCGCGCCCGCGCACGCGCTGGACGACGCCATCGCGCTGCTCATCGTGACGTGCCCGTGTGCGTTGGCGCTGGCCACGCCGCTGGCGATGACGGTTGCCATGGGACGCGCTGCCGGGCGTGGGATGCTCATCAAAGGCGGTGACGCGCTGGAGCTCTTGTCGTCGCCCGGAACACTCGTGCTGGACAAGACGGGCACGATCACGGAAGGCGTCACGGCGGTCGTGTCATGCGAGGGTCCCGAATGGCTCAGGCCGATGGTGCTTGCCCTCGAAGAGGGTTCGTCGCATCCCATCGCGGACGGCTTCCGTCGCGCGTGGCCCGGGGTGCAGGCGATGACGGCGAGCAGCGTGCGCCATGTGTCCGGCGCGGGGATCGAGGGCGCGGTGGGCGGACGACGGGTGCGCGTAGGCTCACCGCGGTTCGTGGCGGAGTGGGCGACGCGGGTGAGCGCTGACGCGCGAGCCGCCATGCACATGAATCCAACGATGACGTCGGTGCACATCGCGGTTGACGGAGAAGTGGTGGCAGTGGCGGCCATCGGCGACCGCATCCGGGACGACGCGCGCCAATCGCTGGATCACCTGCGCTCGCAGGGATGGCGCACCGTCATGCTGAGCGGTGACGCACAGGACGTGGTGAGCGCAGTGGCCATCACGCTCGGATTCGCACCGAGCGACGCCGTTGGGGGCGCATCGCCTGAGGAGAAACTTGCGTTCGTGGAACGCCTCAAGGCGCGCCGCGAGCGCGTCGTCATGGTGGGCGACGGCGTGAACGACGCTGCCGCCATCGCGGCATCGCACGTTGGCATCGGCGTGCATGGGGGCGCCGAGGCGTGCCTGGCCACGGCCGACATCTACCTCACGCGGCCGGGACTTTCACCGCTGGTCGAGCTCACGGAGGGCTCACGCCGCACGATGCGCGTCATCCGGCGCAACATCGCGTTCTCGCTGGGCTACAACGTGATTGGCGCGACGTTAGCGGTCGCGGGACTGCTTACACCGCTGGTGGCCGCCGTGCTGATGCCAGCAAGTTCGGTGACCGTGGTGCTGGCGTCGTGGCTGGGCGGAACCTTCTCACGGAGCAGGACCGCATGAGCGTCATTTATCTGGTGCTGCCGTTGGCGCTCGTGATCGTCGGCGCTGCGGTCGCGGCGTTCATCTGGTCGGCCAGGAGCGGTCAGTTCGACGACCTCGACACGCCCGCCGTCCGGGTGGTTCACGACGACAAGGACTGACGAGCCCCGAGCGGCCGGCGTGCCGCCGTTTGCGCTGGAAATGCCGCCCTTTCGCGCGAATGGCCGGCAGGCGACTCCGGCTACCCGCGATAACGCTGGCATAACGCTG
>JBBTFS010000070.1:0-1449 GCA_038060705.1 Gemmatimonadota bacterium | reverse complement strand
GGAGAGGCTCCAACGACCACCCAACCAGGACTGGCGTCGGTCGATGCGGCACTGTCCAACGAGGTGCTGACGTATGCCAGTGGGACCACGCCCGTGACCGCGTACGATCCTATCTTTCCGGCGGCTGCGGATCCGACCTGGACGGTCACCAGTTGCACCGCGGCGCCTTCGGTCGGACTGACCGCCGCCTGGCAGAACCCTCATCCCGCTTTCACGGGCTTCTGGCACCCCTGGATCAACGACTGGTTTACCGGGGCCGGGTGGATCAACGCTTGGGACGAGCGGAACTGGCAGGGCGTTCCCCCATCCAAAGGCCCGAGCGGACAGAGCTGGACCAAGTACGACGCGACAGTTCAAGGCAACGGCAGTTTCGTGATCAGGCTATTGGCGGACAACTGCTCCTGGATCTACCTGGACGGCACCCTTGTCGGCGTCCAGAACACCACCCCTTCGACGGTCTCGTACGGCCTTACCTTGAACGGGACACACACGCTCTCGTTCATCATCTTCGATGGTGGCGGTGCAGCGGGTGGCAAGTTCATACTCGAGACGACGACCAACCCGCCGCCGCCTCTCGACTCGGACGGTGACACGTATCCAAATACCTCCGATGCCTTTCCTTTCGATCCCACTGAATGGGCCGACACCGACGGCGACGGCCATGGAGACAATGGTGACGCGTTCCCGAGCGATGCCAGCGAGTGGGTAGACTCGGACGGTGACGGTGTAGGCGACAACAGCGATGCCTATCCGCACGATCCGACGCGCACGGTGCTGGACAACACGCCGCCATCCGTCACCGCAAACGTGGCGGGAACGCAGAGCGGCGGCTGGTACACCTCGGATGTCTCGGTGTCGTGGACCGTGACGGACGGTGAGTCGGCGGTCACCGCTACCGCAGGCTGCGCAGCCTCCAGCGTGACCAGCGACACCGACGGCATGTCCTTCACCTGCACGGCGACGTCAGCCGGCGGGACGGCCAGTGCCTCCGTGACGGTCAAGCGCGACGCCACGGCGCCGGTAATCGCCTTTGGCGGGAATGCCGGCTCGTACACCGTAGATCAGCAAGTCAGCATCACCTGCTCGGCCAGCGATGCCATGTCCGGTCTGGCGTCCAGCACATGTCCGGGCGCTTCGGGTGACGCCTACGCCTTCGGCGTCGGCTCACACACGCTGAACGCTTCGGCTACGGACAACGCAGGGAACCAAAGCTCCGCCTCTACCTCGTACAGCGTTACGGTGACCTCGGAGAGCCTCTGCGCACTGGTGCAGCGCTGGGTCAACAAGGCTGGCGTGGCACACTCCATGTGCCAGCAGCTCAAGAACGGCGCGTACGGCGCGTTCGCCAACCACGTACGGGCGCAAAGCGGCAAGAGTGTTTCGGCCGCGCACGCTGCAATTCTCATCGACCTGGCCGGACTACTGTAGGACCGGCCTCCAAAGCAGGGA
>JBBTFS010000069.1:0-12123 GCA_038060705.1 Gemmatimonadota bacterium | reverse complement strand
GGCAGCACGGCCGCCAGTAGCACCGGGTGGTACGGCATCGGCACATCCTCGACCGCCAGCCGGTCCACGGGCGCATCCAGATGCCAGAACACCTCCTTCGCTACCGTGGCTGCGATCTCCGCGCCGAACCCAGCTGTGAGATTGTCTTCGTGCACGATCAAGCATCGCCCGGTCCGGATCACGGAGTTGAGCACGTGGCTGCGATCCCACGGCGCGATGGTGCGCAAGTCGATGACCTCGGCGCGGGACCCGAAGCGATCGGCCGCCGGCAACACGCGGTGGACCATTGCACCCCAAGTCACCACCGTGATGTCTGAGCCCTGGCGCAGCGTCGCGGCCTGCCCAAAGGGAAGTACGTAGTCGTCCCCCGGATATCTCGCGCTGCCGTCGCTGGTCATGAGCAGCGACCGATGCTCGAAGAAGATCGTCGGATTTCGGCTTCGCATCGCGGCGCGCAACAGGCCTACGGCATCCGCCGAGTTGGAGGGGTAGGCGAGCTGCCAGCCGTACGCGTGCGCCCACTGCACTTCGCCGCTGAGCGAGTGCCACGGATCACCCACGTCCTTGCCGAAGCCGCCCGGCATGCGCACGACGATCGGCGCCGCAAACCGGTTGGCCGTGCGCCAGCGCATGCTGCCGCAGTTGTTGAGCTGCTCGTGCGCCGGATCCGCGTATTTCCGGAACTGGATCTCAGCCACGGGCATCAGTCCGGAAATCGCCATGCCCACCGCGCGCCCGACGATGCCTTCCTCGGACAGACTGGTGTCAAAGACGCGTGCGTCACCGAACTCGCGCTGCAGTCCCTCGGTCACGAGGTGGACGCCACCTTTGCGACCCACGTCCTCGCCGAACACGAGGACCCTGGGATTCACCTGGAGTTCGTGCCGCAGTGTGCGACGCACCGCGTCGGCAAAGCGCAGTTGATCGCCGCTCTCGTTCGGGGTCGCGCTGCCACCCAGCCGATCAAGGTCCTCGCGGCTGAGCCCGCCCACAGCTGTGGCATCTCCCGTGATGGGCGCCTCGGCGTACAGAAAGCGCTTCACGCGCGCGGGATCTGGCGCGGCGCGGCCGCGCGCGGCGGCCACGCCGGAATCAACCGCGTCCGCCGCGTCGGCCTCCATCGAGCGCAACTCGTTCGGGGACAGGATTCGCGGCACCAGGAACTGCTTGAGGCGCGGCAGCGGATCGCGTTTCTCATCCGCGGCGATCTCGGCGTCCGTGCGATAGCCCCTCTGGTTGTCCGGACCGGAATGGTTGCTCAGGCGGGGCACGGTGAGACGCACCAGTGCCGGTCCGTCGCCTTCGCGAACGGCATCCACGCACTCCTTGAGCAAGCGCGCGGACTCTTCCGGATCGGTGCCGTCGCCGTCGCGAACCATCAGGTTGCTGAAGGCGCCAAGGTTGCGTGCCACGTTGCCGCCCGGTGTCTGCATGTCGCCGCGCACGGAGATGCCCAGGCCGTTGTCTTCTATATAGAAGAGCATTGGGAGGCGCAGGGTCGTCGCCATCGTGAGCGACGACCAGAAGCCATTGGTAGCGACCGACGCCTCGCCGCCCAGCACCACGGCGATGGCGCCGGTGTACGCCTGGTCGCCGAGAACGTCGCGGTGGTACTGGATCGCCTGCGCCCAGCCGGCGGCTGGTGTGAACTGGGAGCCGACGTCGCCTGACATCGGCAGAACGATGGGCCCGTTCGCGTTCGGAAGATTGCAGACGACGCCGATGTCGCGTCCGTCGCTGAAGCCGCCGGCGCGGCCCAGCGGACTGCCGGCCGCATCCTCGACCGAAAGCCCAACCGCGAGGAGCATCGGACGTGAGCGGTAGTACGCGCTCACCGCGTCCTTCGGGTGAGTGACAAGCGAACCCAGGATGCACTGCGCCACTTCGTGTCCCCGAGCCGAGAACTGGTAGAGGATGAGGTGCTCCTTGGGCACCTTGGTGCGGTTCCGGTTCGTCTCCTCTTCCAGGTCGTCCAAACCGCGCGAGACAAACGCAGTGAACGCGATGCGTCGCCAGTCAAAGCCGGGTTCGGGCTTGGCGCGCCGGGTCTCGGTTTTGCGTAGGGAGGAGGCCATTCGAAGGCGAAACATCTAGGTAGCGTTACTACGACGCAACTCTGCGCCGGGGATTAGTTTGACTAGCGATTGACGGGCGGACCCAAGACCCAAGACCCAATTGGCCAAGGCCGAGTTCATTCTGAGCGCGGTTGAGCAGGGTGTCGCGACGATTACGTTGAATCGCCCCGACGTCCTCAACAGCTTCAACCGCCGGATGGCGGAGGAGCTGCTCGAAGCACTGGCTGTCGCCGGCCGCGATGCCGATATCCGCGCGGTGATGCTCAGCGGGGCGGGCCGGGGGTTCTGCGCCGGTCAGGACCTGAGCGAGGCCACGGCCGGCGTCCGCAACTCGATGGACTTGGGCGAGATCGTGAAGACGCGCTACGTCCCGATCGTTCGCGCCATTCGCGAGATGGAGAAGCCCGTGGTCTGCGCCGTGAACGGTGTGGCCGCAGGCGCCGGCGCCAACCTGGCGCTCACTTGCGACCTGGTGGTGGCTGCCGAGGACGCGTCGTTCATTCAGAGTTTCAGCAAGCTGGGTCTGGTGCCGGACACCGGGGGTACGTTCTTCCTCCCGCGGCTCGTCGGATCAGCGCGGGCGACCGCGCTCATGATGCTCGGCGACAAGCTTTCGGCCACCAAGGCGTTGGAGTGGGGGATGATCTACCAAGTGGTGCCACCCACCGTGCTCGTTGAGAGCGCGATGTCCATCGCGAGACACCTCGCCACCATGCCGACGCGCGGGCTGGCCCTCATCAAGCGCGCGCTAAACGCGTCCATGGGTAATGATCTCAACGCGCAGCTCGATGTCGAGGCCGAAGCGCAAGGACAAGCGGGACGCACCGAGGATTTTGCCGAAGGCGTGAAGGCATTCCTCGAGAAGCGGAAGCCGGTGTACACGGGACGTTGATGCCGCCATCGCTCGACAAGCACACGCGCGTCGGGGTTCTTGGCGCTGGCGCGATGGGGTCAGGAATCGCGCAGGTGGCCGCCCTGGCCGGGCACGACGTGGTCGTGGCCGATTCACATGCGATAGCGATTGAGAAGGCGCACAAATCCGTGCATGCGAACCTGACGCGTGACGTGGAGAAGAAGCGCCTGACCTCCGCGGAAGCGAAGGCGGCGGAAGAACGCATGCGGTTTGTGACGAGCGCCGGGGACGACGTCGGCGCGTTCAGAAATTGCGGCCTGGTGATCGAGGCCATCGTCGAGGACCTCGCGATCAAGCGGCGGGCTTTTGCGGCGATCGACGCCGCGGTCAGCGCCGATTGCGTCCTGGCGTCCAACACTTCGTCCCTGTCTGTCACCGCAATTGCCGCGGGACGCACGAACGTTGGGCGGTTCATCGGCCTGCATTTCTTCAACCCGGCCACGGTGCTCCCGCTCGTCGAGGTCGTGGGCGCGCTGACCAGCGACGCATCCGTTGTGGCGAGCGCCCGCGCGTTGGTGGACACGTGGGGCAAGGTCACCGTGCTCACGGCGGACACGCCCGGCTTCATCGTCAATCGCGTGGCGCGGCCGTATTATGGTGAGTCGCTGCGAATGCTCGAGGAGGGGATTGCCGACGCCGTCACGATCGACTGGGCCATGAAGGAGATCGGTGGATTCAAGATGGGCCCATTCGAACTCATGGACCTGATCGGCAACGATGTGAACTACGCGGTGACGAAAAGCGTATTCGAGGCGCTTGGCTACGATCCGCGCTACCGGCCGTCGGTGATTCAACGTCGCATGGTCGACGCGGGTCGCCTGGGGAAGAAGTCCGGCGCTGGCTACTACGACTATTCGGCGGATGCCGGCAAGCCGATGCCGGCAGCGGATAGCCGAATCGGTCAATTGATCGTGGACCGCGTAGTCGCAATGCTCATCAACGAGGCGGCCGACGCCCTGCTGTTCAAGATCGCTTCGCGTGACGACATCGATCTCGCCATGAAGAGGGGCATGAACTACCCCCGTGGTTTGCTGGCATGGGCCGACGACATTGGCATCAGCGTGGTGCACGACCGTTTGGCGGCCTTGCAGTCCGAGTACGGCGAGGACCGCTACCGCCCCAGCGCGTTGCTCAAGCGTCTGGCGAACGCCGGCGCGAGGTTCTATCCCGCATGAAGCCGACATCCGAAGCCGAAAGCCGAGCGCTGGCCGTTCGTGTCGTGAAGGGCATGCTGGCGAAGGACGAGTTCAGCAAATGGCTCGGTATCGAGGCCGTCGAGATCGCGCCGCGCCGCTCGACGTTGCGCATGACCGTTCGGAAAGAGATGGTGAACGGCTTCGGCGTGGCGCACGGTGGCATCGCATACTCGCTCGCGGACAGCGCCTTGGCGTTCGCCTGCAACACGCACGGTCAGGTGTCGGTGGCGATCGACAACGCCATTTCGTATCCCGCGCCCATCAACGTGGGCGACGTGCTGACGGCCGACGTCACCGATGGCAGCGAGACCCAGCGACTCGGTTTCTATCGCATCACCGTGCGCAACCAGAACGACGTCGTCGTAGCGATCTTCAAGGGCACCGTCTACAACACCAAGCGCGATCATGGCTGAGGCGTATATCTGTGGCGGCGTGCGAACGCCCATCGGCACCATTGGCGGCGCGCTGAGTGACGTGCGTCCGGATGATCTGGCGGCACTTGTCATCGGCGAGCTGCTCACGCGGTATCCCTCGGTGGACGCGTCCAGAATTGCCGACGTCGTGATGGGATGCGCCAATCAGGCGGGAGAGGACAACCGCAACGTGGCGCGTATGGCGCTGCTGCTCGCCGGCCTTCCGGTCACGGTGCCGGGTGAGACGGTGAACCGTCTGTGCGCTTCCGGGCTCGGCGCCGTGGCCTCGGCCGCACGCGCGGCCAAGCTCGGCGACGGCGACGTATTCATCGCCGGCGGCGTGGAGAGCATGACGCGCGCGCCGTACGCGATGACCAAGGCCAGCAAGGCGTGGGCCCGTGACATGGAGATCTTCGACACCAGCCTCGGCTGGCGCTTTGTGAACGAGAAGATGAAGGCGAAGTACGGCACGGACTCCATGGGACTGACCGCCGAGAATGTGGCTGAGAAGTACGGGATCTCGCGGGCGGATCAGGACGCCTTCGCAATGCGGTCGCAGCAGAAGGCGGCTTCGGCACGTTCGGCTGGCCGATTCGCTGACGAGATCGTGGCGGTCGAGGTCGTCCAGAAGAAGGGCGATCCCAAGCTCGTGGATCAGGACGAGTTCCCGCGGCCGGACACGACACTGGAGACGCTGGCCAAGCTCAGGCCCGCGTTCCGCGCAGACGGGAAGGGTTCAGTGACGGCGGGGAACTCGTCCGGCCTGAACGATGGCGCAGCGGTGCTGCTGGTCGCGTCCGATGCCGGCGTGAAGCGCTTCGGGCTCACGCCGATGGCGCGCATCGTCTCGATCGCAGTCGCCGGCGTGGAGCCGCGATTGATGGGCATGGGTCCGGTGCCGGCTTCACAGCTCGCGCTCAAGCGCGCCGGCCTCTCGTTACAGGACATCGACGTCATCGAACTCAACGAGGCGTTCGCGGCGCAAGTGGTCGCGTGTCTGCGCGAACTTGGCCTCAAGGACGACGATGAACGCGTGAACCGGAACGGCGGCGCGATCGCTCTGGGTCACCCGCTGGGCATGTCAGGTGCGCGGCTGGCGCTCACCGCCGCGCTCGAACTCAAGCGCAGCGGCAAGCGTTCGGCCCTGTGCACCATGTGCATCGGCGTCGGCCAGGGCATGGCCATGATCATCGAGCGCAACTGAGGCCGGGCGTCGAGCACATGAGCGACTACAGGCCGATCGGTATTGCCGGGGCGCCCGCGCGGCGGCTCCGCAACTTTGCGCGCGGAGAGTGGGCGGAGAGTGCTGGCGCGGCCGTTGATCTTTTCAACGCGGTGACCGGCGAGCGCATCGGCGACGCATCCAGCGCGGGACTTGACTTCAAGGGCATGGTGGAATTCGCCCGCACCGTCGGTGGTCCGGCCCTTCGCACGATGACGTTTCACGAGCGCGCCCGAATGCTCAAGGCGATGGCGAACTACCTGATGGGTCGCAAGGACGAGTTCCATGCCGTGTCCGCCGCGACCGGAGCGACCAAGGGCGATTCGTGGATCGACATCGAGGGCGGCATCGGCACGTTCTTCGTGTACGCCTCCAAGGGCCGACGCGAATTCCCGGATGAGACGTTCTTCGTGGACGGCGCCACGGAGCCGCTGTCGAAGGGCGGAACGTTCGTCGGCCGACACATCTGTGTGCCGATGGAAGGCGTCGCGGTCCACATCAACGCGTTCAACTTCCCGGTGTGGGGCATGCTGGAGAAGCTGGCGCCTACGTTGCTCGCCGGTGTTCCGGCGATCGTGAAGCCCGCGACCGTGACGTCCTATCTGACCGAGTGTGTTTTCCGGGCGATGATCGAGTCCGCAATCTTCCCGAAGGGCGCGATCCAGCTGGTGTGCGGCAGCGCCGGCGACTTGCTGGATCACCTCGACTTCCAGTGCGCGGTGGCGTTCACCGGATCTGCCGAAACGGGCGCGAAGCTCAAGTCGCACAAGGCCATTCTGACCGGGGGCGTGCGCTTCAACCAAGAAGCTGACTCGCTCAACTTCTCGATGCTGGGCCCGGACGCGACGCCCGGCACCGAGGAATTTGATCTCTTCGTGAAGGAAGTGGCGAAGGAAATGACGGTGAAGGCTGGGCAGAAGTGCACGGCGATTCGCCGCACCTTCGTGCCGGAGTCCATGGTCCAGGACGTGATTGCCGCCGTCTCCAAGCGCCTCGCGACCACGACGGTCGGCGACCCGAGCGTGGATGGCGTGCGCATGGGCCCGCTCGCCAGCCGCACCCAGGTGACCGACGTGCGACGCAATGCGGATCGCATCGGTGCACAGACGGAACGCGTATTCGGTGATCCCGAGCGAGTCGAGGTCGTGGGCGCAGATGCGTTGCGCGGGGCGTTCTTCCCGGCGCTCCTGTACTACTCGGCCAAGCCGCTCGACACGGCGGCGCCGCACGACGTCGAGGCCTTTGGGCCCGTGAATACGGTGATGCCGTACAAGACGGTGGACGAAGCCATCGAGCTGGCCAAGCGCGGCCGTGGATCCCTCGTCGGCTCGGTGTTCACCGCGAACGACACGACCGCGCGCGAGGTCGTGCTTGGCACGGCCGCCTACCACGGGCGGGTGATGTTGGTGAACAGGCACAGCGCCAGGGAATCCACCGGGCACGGTTCGCCAATGCCGCACCTCGTGCATGGCGGACCGGGACGCGCCGGTGGCGGGGAGGAGATGGGTGGCGCGCGCGGCGTGTTGCACTACATGCAGAGAACAGCGGTCCAGGGATCACCGACCACGTTGTCAGCAGTGTTTGGGCAGTACATCCCCGGCGGCGAACGTCACGTCGCGAAGAAGCATCCGTTCCGGATGTTCTTCGACGAGCTGGAGATTGGCGACACGCTGGTCACCGACGCGCGAAAGATCACGGACGAGGACGTCGCGAAGTTCGCCGACCTGAGCGGCGATCATTTCTATGCGCACAAGGATGGCTTGGCGGCGCAGTCCATCTTTGAGCGGAAGGTCGCGCACGGCTACTTCGTGCTGTCGGCGGCCGCCGGCCTGTTCGTGGATCCGGCGCCTGGCCCGGTGCTGGCGAACTACGGACTCGAAAGTCTGCGGTTCACGAAGCCGGTGTTTCCGGGCGACACGATTCGGGCGAAGCTGACAGTCAAGCAGAAGACCGCAAAGGAGAAGCCCGCGGCCGGCTCGGGTCCCGGAGCAGGCATTCCGCAGGGCGTTGTGGCGTGGGACGTTGAGGTGACGAACCAGAGCGAGGAGATCGTGGCCGCGTACACGATCCTGACCCTCGTCCGGCGCCATGGATAGCGACGAGCGCGACTCACTCGCCCAGCTCGAACGTCGCTTGGCGATGCTCGAGGCCGAGGTCCGCGCGCTGAGGTCGGAGAAGCGTGCGTCGGGTGACATGCAGCTTCAACCCAACACGGCTGAGCGTCCAACGCCGCTGCTCAGCTCGACGAGACCCGAGATTCCGCTGACACCGCCGCGGCCGCTGCCGGCGTTTGCGGACCCTGCGGCTGCTCGCCTGCCCAAACGGGACTGGGAGGCGCTCATCGGACGGTACGGCACACTGATCCTGGCGACGGTGACCGCGCTCGCCGCGGTGGGCACGTTCATCGGCTGGGCGATCGCCAACGGATGGTTGGGGCCCGCGCAGCGCATCGTGCTTGGCCTGATGGCCGCCGCGGCGCTGGCGGCATGGGGATTCCGGCTTCGGCGCCGCGAACGCTCTTTCGGCGCCAGTCTCATCGGCATTGCCCTCGCCATCGTACACGTGTGCGCATGGGGCGCCGGTCCGTCGCTCCACCTCGTGCCCACGGCGGTGGCCTTCGCCTTGGCGGCTGTGGCTTCGCTGGCGCTGGAGACCTTCGCACACATCGAGGAAGACGAAGTGCTGTGGAGCGTCGGTTTCTTCGGGGCGGCGCTGGCGCCATTCGTGACGTCCGAAGGCGGAGGCAGCATGCCGCTGCTGGCCACGTACGGGGTCGGCGTGCTCGTCTCCGGTGGTTACGCGCTGGGAAACCGGACGTGGCACATCGCCGGGCGCCTGTTTGTCTTTTCCGCCGCGCTGTACACAGGCGCCCTCATGCTCGGCACAGAGGCGGAACGGGGGCCGCTGCTGGCGATGCTGTTTCCGATTGCGGTCGGGTACCTCGGCGTGTTGCGCTGGAGCGGTGGCTGGCGCCGACGCACGCGGCTTCGCGGGCTGGGGATTCTCGCAGCAGCTGCCAGCGTACGCGCAGGACTGTCCATTGGTCTGCCGATGCAGTCGCTGGTGCTGGCGGAGTCAATTGCGGTTGCCGGAGTGGCGTGGTTGGCGTTGGTCGCTTTCACGTTCGATTCACCAGTGTCTGACGACAGGCCGGGGGCGTCGAGAATCGCCGAAGGCGACCGCCTGGATGCCGGCGGATTGCCACTGGTCTTCACGTTCTCGGCGCTTGTCGCGCTTGGGCCCGGCGCGTGGCCACAGGGAACCGGCGTTGGGCTCGCGGTTGCGGCGGCGCTGCTGTTGGCAACCCACGTTCGCTATCCCGCGAGCGGACTTCGCGACGGCGCCGCGTTTGCCACGACCGCATGTGCGGCGCTGGCGGCTGCATTCATCGCGCTGCCGCATCCGCCGGTGATGTTCGCCGCCATGGCGTTGGTCGGCGCCGCGACGTTCGCCGCGGACCGGTGGCGTCCGAGCGTGTGGTGGACGACAAGTGGGATGGTGGCCATGGCTTGGTCCATGACCGGTGTGCTGGGATTGCTCGGCGAGAGGGAAGTGTACGGCTACACGCCGTTCCTGACGTCGGCATCGGCGGCGTCCGCGGTGATTGTGGCGGCCGTGGCCGCTGCGTGGCGCCTGGCGCGAGACGGTGAGGCCAAGTCGCTGGTGGCCGGCGGCACCATTGCCTGGGCTTTTGTCTGGGTCCACCAGGAAATCGCGTTCGCGGTGAACACCACCGTGTCAACGCTGCTGCGAGTCTCGTATTACGCGGCCACGAGCGTCGTCGCCGTCGCCGTGGGTCGCGCGCGGCGAATGCCCATCCTCCGTCACGTGGGGTTGGGGCTTGCCGTCATCGCGGCGGGGACGGCGCTCTACAGCGCCCGCCACCTGTCGTCGATTGGCGCGCGTATCTTCGCGGACCTCGTCGCGGCGGGGTTCCTGCTAGCCATCGCGTTCTGGTACCGCAAGCCGGGCTCAACGCCTCAGTCCTCAGAACCAACGGGACCTCCAGGGAATCCGGCGTAAGGTGTAGAGAAGGTGAGGCGTCAGAACCAGGACTCGTACCTGTTTCTGACGCCTCGCATCCAGATTCCACTACACCAGAGACCTTTCAGGTCCTGGAGTGCCTCAGGCCTGGAGCATCACGGCACCGCGGTCTCCGCCTTCACGGTGGGATATGTGATCCCAAGTTGCTCCAGGTAGGTCTTGTACTTCGTCGGGTCGTAGTAAAACTTCCGCATCTCCGGCCGGTAGCGCGCCATGATGTCGGTGTTGAGCCAGATGGCGGGCTTGTCATACGGGCGAATGAGCGGCGTGTATTTGCGCTGCGCCGTCTGCACGGAGCGGAAGAAGTCCCACGCCTGCGCGACGACCGTCGGCTTGGTGAACAGGTCCAGCATTGTCATCGCCTGAACCTTTGCGCCGGCGGTCGCACCCTTGTGCGCGATTGGCGTCGCCATGGAAATGGCGTTAGCCCAGTTATGTCCCGGTGGTCCGGGAATGTTGGAGGGGAAGCGCAGGGTCACGGTCGGCACGTTCCACGAAATGTCGCCGATGTCGTCGCTGCCGCCGCCTTGCGGGTTCACGACGGGACCACTGGGCTCGCGTGCGACCGTCGAATCCAGGCCGCGCACGGGCTGCCCCAGCTCACGCTGTATGCCTCGGGCAAGCAACTGGTCCTTTTCATCCCATGTGGGCTTACCGACCGCCTTGATGTTCTCGAACATCTGGAGCGCGATCGGCTTGCTGAAGTAGCCATCCCACGCAGAGCCGAGGATCCTGATTGTGTCGAGCTGCGTACCGGTCGCCATCGCCGCGGCGCGGGCGATCGTGTCACCGAGCGCGAAGAGAGCGCGCACGCCGGCCTCATCAGTTTCGCGGAAGTAGTACCATACCGCGGCCGTCGGAGGCACGACGTTCGGCTGGTCGCCTCCGTCGGTGATCACATAGTGCGAACGCTGCTGCGTGCGCAGATGTTCGCGGCGGAAGTTCCAGGCGACGTTCATCAACTCCACTGCGTCCAGTGCGCTGCGCCCACGCCAAGGCGCGCCCGCCGCGTGTGCGCTGGTTCCCTTGAACGAGAACTCGGCGCTGATTAGGGCCAGCGAACCCGACTGCCCCCAGGAAACACCCAGATCTGTGCCGACGTGCGTGAAGAGCACCGCGTCCACGTCCTTGAACACGCCGTCGCGGACATAATACGCCTTCGTTCCGATCTGTTCTTCGGCGACGCCGGGCCAGAGGTGAATCGTGCCGGGCATCTTCTCGCGCTCCATGATCTTCTTCACCGCCAGCGCCGCCGTGACGTTCACGGCTTGGCCGGAGTTGTGGCCTTCGCCGTGGCCGGGCGCGCCGATCACCAGCGGATCCTTGTAGCCCACCGCCGGCTTGTTGCTCGCCTGCGGAATGCCGTCGATGTCCGATCCGAGTGAGATCACCGGCTTGGCTCCGGCCGGGGAGCGCCACATCGCGACCCAGGCCGTCGGGATGCCCGACACGCCGCGGGTCACGGTGAATCCGTTCTTCTCGAGGATGCCCGTCAGGTACTTGGACGTCTCGAATTCCTGGAAGCCAAGTTCACCGAAGCTGAAGATCTGGTCCACCATCTGCTGTGTGAGCACGCTCATGCTGTCCACGAGGCGGATGGCCTGCTGCTTGAGCGTCTGCAGTTTGGGATCGTCGGCCGGGAGGTCGACCTTGAAGTCCATCTCGGGGCTTCGGACGGGGGCTTGGCCGCCACCCCGTTGCGCGGCCACAAGGGAGGGGATGAGGAGCAGGGCAGCGAAACGGAGGAACGTGCGCATGGAGTAGCCTCGGAGTACCAAGGTGGGTGATCGGTAGTGCTGATTGCCGACAGCCGACAGCCGAGAGCCGCCAGCTGACCAGATGATAGACTTATTTCCCTGTGACGACAAACGGAGCGGGCGAGCGCGCCATGGCAACATTGTCGCGCAGCCCAATTACGCGCGACCTCGCGCTGACGTTCGCGGGCGGCGGCAACCGGGCGTTCTACGGCATTGGCCTCATGAGCCGCTGGGCCGATATCCTGTTTCCAAGAGTCGCCGCCATCTCGTCGGTCAGCGCTGGCGCGGCTGTCATCACCACGCTCCTGTCCGGGAGGCGAAAAGAGGCGCGCGACTACTGGATGGGGCGCACTGCCGGCATCACGAAGAACTTCGACTGGAGCAGGCTGTTGCACGGCCAGCGCCCGGCGCCGCAGGCCGCCATCTATCGCGACACGTTGCTAGAGGACTGAGTCTGAAGTTGTGATAGTAGGAAGGGTGTGGTATGATGGGACATGCGACCC
>JBBTFS010000068.1:15226-19144 GCA_038060705.1 Gemmatimonadota bacterium | reverse complement strand
CTAGCAGGTTGCTGAAAAAGTGAGCGTTTCGACGAGTTTCTTCTTCAGGACGGATTGTGACCCGATCAGATGGCGGTGGAACGAGCTCTCGGAAGCTGTTTTCGTAGCGTGAACTCAGCGAGGGAGGTCACTGGCGTCTCCTCGCCTGCGCTTCGGCGGTCAGGCGCACACCCCGGCTCGGATGAGCGTTCGCATCCGCACGAGGTTGTACGCAGCGTTGGTGAACGTGAAGATCCAGTCGACGCTCTCCCGTCCACGGTGATGCAGCTTGCGCAGCCCGCCGATCGTCTTGCCCCAGCCGAAGCCCTCTTCGACGAGTTTGCGTTTGACTTGGCTCACGTCGAAGCCGGGATGGCGAGTCGTGCGCTCGTCGATCGCGCTGGTCGGGCGCGTGGCGTGGATGTTCTGGGCCACGTGCGGTGTGGTGTTGCACGCACGGGCTCCCTCGACGAAGTCCGGCGCGTCATAGCCCTTATCCGCTCCGAGCGTCCGGCGTCGGGCGCGGGGCTCCATCGTCGTCAGCATCTCGACCGCCGCTTCTCGCTCAGCGGCATAGGCCGGCGCCCGCACGTCCGCCGCCACGATCAGCCCATGGCGATTGTCCATCACCACGCTCCCCAAATGGCAGAGGAGCGCGGCGGTGCCGTTGCTCTTGCGCGCCAGCCGACAGTCGGGATCGGTGACCGATTGATGCGTCGTGTTCGACCGCTTCTCTTTCCGGAAGTTCACCGTCGGGTTGCTGGGATCCTGGTCCGAGGACGGCGGCGTGGGATCGTCTTTCCGTCGGAAGCTCTTCTGACTGGCCCACGCTTCGAGCAGCGTGCCGTCGACGGTGAAGTGCTCATGCGACAGGAGCCCGCGGGCATCGGCCGCCTTCAGGATCTCGTGCAGAAACGCGTCGGCGATGTTTCCCTCGATGAGCCGATCTCGGTTCTTCGTGAACACCGTCGGGACCCAGACGGCATCGTCGGGGTTCAAGCCGACGAACCACCGGAAGAGCAGGTTGTAATCGAGTTGCTCCATCAGCTGGCGCTCGCTGCGAATCGTGTAAAGCTTCTGCAGCAGCAGCGCGCGGAGCAGGCGCTCTGGCGGGATCGAGGGCCGGCCCATCCGGGCATACAGGCTCTGAAACCGCGGCGAGAGCGCGGCCAGGATCGGATTCACGAGCGTTTGGATGGCGCGCAGCGGGTGATCGGCGGGAATCCGATCTTCGATCGAGACGTAGCTGAACATCGCTGTCTGCGGCTGGTCCGAACCACGCATCGCGCGCACTCGCTGTTGGAGTCGCGACAACATATGAGGATCTCGCAATTGCGCCACGCCCAATTCACCACTTTTTCAGCAACCTGCTAGAGGGAGACATCGGCGAGCGAGGAGCAACTCGAAGCTTCAACACAATCCGGCGCTTGGCGGCGCTTTGATCCAAGCGACGAAAGCCGGCGTCACAGCCCCAACTCTTTGCCGAGGAACTGCCGGACAAAGCGACCACCCCCGCCTTCCTCTCCGGACACGATGAGCTTCACGGCCTCGCGCGTTTCCTCAATGCAGCGCGCATGCTGCGCAGCTTTCATCGTGTTCGAGTATGCGGCGAGCACATCGACTCCCGTGATCTCATAACCGTAGCCGTGGACCAACCAGCGCAGCGCGAGTAGCCCCGCACCCACAGCGAACGCAGGGTTGCGTGCCGCGTGGTCGCGCGCCGCTCGCGTGAGCGTTTTAGGATCACATGGACTGCGGCGCGCAAGCGCGAGCGCCTCGTCGTAGAAGCCTGCCTCCTTCGCCGCAGCGAACCACTTCCCTTCTTCGCCCGGCATCGTCGCAACGAGGTCGGCCAGAATTTGACGCGCCGGCTTGCCAGGATATTTCTCGGCAACGGCTCGGAACGTGGCCAGGTACTTGCCGCGCCGATTGGCGCTCAGTCCGTAGCGCGCGTACGCCTCGTCGACCAACCCGGACGAGAGGAGAATCTCCTCGCAGATGCGGTCCACGCTCCCGTCCGGCGTCCACGGGCCACGGCACGACTCGGCGTACCGGATCGCCTCGGCTTTCTCCCCTCTCGCGACCATCGCCTTCACCGCCCAGCGCTTGTACGGCCAGATCGTGTCGACGCGCAGCATGTCGACGATCTCGTCGTAACGTTGAGCGCTGAAAAGGGCACTGAAGCACGCAGTAGTGCCGTGGAAATGTCCGTGAAGGCTGGGATCAGGACTCAACGCGTGACGCGTGATGCCCACGAGTTGGTCCGCCCACTCCGATGCCAACTCGCGAGACGCGCACAACTCGCCCCAGTAGTCGGTGAGGCCCTCGATGTAGGGTATGTCGTCCGCTTCGTGAGCATCCCAGAGGCACTCGAGCCAACGCGTGCGGCGGGCAGTGCCTGCGACTGGCGCGGCGATGAGCGGTACGAGGTTGGCGAGCGCGTCGTTGACAGCCGACCCGATCGCTCCTGACGAACTGTCGATCTGATCCAGAGCCGGCGAGAGGCGCTCGATGAATGCCACGGCGCCATCCGCCGCCGTCACCGGATCCGTGCGAGCGATGTTCCTGATTTCGCGCACCGCTTCGTCGATCCGCTGGATGGCGGCACGAGATCCCTTCCAGCCGAAGGCATGGCGCCGGAAACGACGCTTGAACTCCCAGGGGTGTGCGGACGGCGGCATGTGACCCTACTCGTCACCGAACCAGTCGTCGTCGTCCTCGATTGGCTTAAAGCCGGGGATTCCAAGCAGCGACAACGCCCGGGGAGACAAGAGGAGAATCTGTGCGACCACGTCGAGCAATTGTGCCTTCGGATAGCGCGAATAGACGGTGAGGCACGACTCCAGATCGAGGAAGGTGTGCGGCTTGCCCTCCCACGTCGCCAGCAACGCGCGCGCATGCTCGCAGGGATACGCGTCGGACGGGCACGTGCAATCGAAGATCACGGTGCGCGCGCGCTTGACGGAGGTTCGGTAAATACCGTAGCGCCCTTCCACTCGCGCGGAGAGCTGGTCCTTGTATTTGAGACGATGAGTCATCAATGAGCTGTCCACGTACTCGTCCATGGGATCGGGCTTCGCGCTTTTCCCAGTGCCCTTGGGTTTGCCCTTGGGCCGAGGAATGACCGGTGGCCGCCGTGGTTCCGGCAGGCGTCGTCCGCCGTCCTTCGGTTGCGGCGGCTCCAGCGGCGGAAGTTCGGCGGCGTCGACCTTCAGCGTGATCGACCTCGATGCACCAGCCACCCTGCCGATCAACCCTTTTCGTTCGAGGCTGACGATCATCTGGTGCACCGTTGGCGGCGTCACCTGGAAGTGGCGCTGGATGTCTTTCTCCGCCGGCGCGAGTCCGTGAATGCGGACGTAGGCGTCGATATATGCGAGGTACTGGCCCTGGAGCGGAGTGATCTTTTGCACGATGACCGAAAGTTTGGCGGCCGGCCTTCGTTCAGGGAACGAAGGGAGCGCCCAGGCCGAGCGAAAGTGATCTTTCTTCTGTTGCCGACAAAACGGCCCGCCGAGATCGGCAGGCCATGCGTGCAACGTCTGAATCCTGGAATTAGAGAGCGGGCGACCGGGCTCGAACCGGCGACGTCCAGCTTGGGAAGCTGGCATTCTACCAACTGAATTACGCCCGCGTTCGACTGTCTTTTCGAGAGCCAGCGGTCGGGATTGAACCGACGACCGCTCGATTACGAATCGAGTGCTCTACCACTGAGCTACGCTGGCGGTACTGCCGTCAGTGCCCTGGCACGGACTCGAACCGTGACGCCTTGCGGCACCACCCCCTCAAGATGGCGTGTCTACCAATTTCACCACCAGGGCGAACGACTAGGGTTCGGGGTGCAGCGTTCGGGGTGCTGGGTACTGCAGCCCTCACGACGAATCCCAACCCTTCTTGATCCTCCAAGTGCGCGGTGAGAGTGCGTTACCCTGCACCCTG
>JBBTFS010000068.1:0-15126 GCA_038060705.1 Gemmatimonadota bacterium | reverse complement strand
AATTTGTACGGGGCCGACGGGGTTCGAACCCGCGACCTCTCGAGTGACAGTCGAGTGCTCTAACCAGCTGAGCTACGGCCCCCTAACTGACAGGGTACGGCGTTCGGGGTGCAGGGTGCAGACATCACCCAGCGCCATGAACTGGCCGCAGACCTGACAACGCACAACCACGTCCACTCCACCAACAATAGCCCGTACGGGAGTCGAACCCGTCTCTGCACCGTGAAAGGGTGCCGTCCTGAACCGATAGACGAACGGGCCGAAGCACATCGTGAACGGTAGTAGCGGTAACGGGATTCGAACCCGTGTTCCAGCCTTGAGAGGGCCGTGTCCTGGGCCTCTAGACGATACCGCCGCGCGATGGCCCTCCATGCAACGCACATCAATTGTCAAAAAGCGGTACAGGCCGGGAGGGACTTGAACCCCCAACCGCTGGTTTTGGAGACCAGTGCTCTACCAGTTGAGCTACCGACCTACTGAACACCCAGGGACTGGGAACTAGTGAGTAGGAACTAGAAACGGGACCTGGTTCCTACTCACTGGTTCCTGGTCCCCTGCTGCTAGGGGTGACTGACGGGAATTGAACCCGCAACCCCCGGTGCCACAGACCGGTGCTCTAACCAATTGAGCTACAGCCACCATTGTCCCACAACGAACGACTGAAAAATAACAATTCCCGGCACGCGCCGCCCTACTCTTTCGACCGCTCCTGATACTCGCCCGTCGTCGGATTCACGCGGACCTTGTCGCCCGTCCCGATGAACTCCGGCACGTTCA
Organism: Gemmatimonadota bacterium; assembly: GCA_038060705.1. GTDB lineage: Bacteria > Gemmatimonadota > Gemmatimonadetes > Gemmatimonadales > Gemmatimonadaceae > DASPMP01. Next base: position 14,349 of record JBBTFS010000068.1, on the reverse strand, counting down.
CCGTAACGCCGTTCTCGAGCTTGGCGGGCTTCTGCGACGCCGTCTTGGTCGCCGTCTTCATCACAGGAGACGTCTCCACCACCTCGAGCGTCAACGAATTCGGCAAGCGAATGGCGACCGGGCGACCGTCATAGAACTCGGCCTGGATCCTCATGTCCGACTGCATCCACGGGGCGTTGTCGCCCAGCGTTTCCTCGTCCAACTCGAGCTGGTCGTAGTTCTCCACGTTCATGAAGTGGTAGGTGCCGCCACCGTGATACAGGAACTGGAGGTCGTGCGTTTCCATCGACGCGGGTTCGATGGAGTCGGCTGCACGAAAGCGATGCTCGAAGCCGTTGCCGGTACGGAGGTTCTTGAGCTTCGCCTGCACCATCGCGCGGAGGTTGCCGGGCGTGTGGTGGCGGAACTCAAGGATGCGGCACGGGTCGCCTTCGAACACGATCACCATACCACGACGGATTTGCGTTGCTGGAATTGCCATTGAACCGCTAGGAACTGGGAACTGGTGAGTAGGTACTGGAACTAGTTCCTACTCACTAGTTCCTGGTCCCTATAAGTTGGGACAGCCATTGAACTTAGACTACCGAAGCAGCGGCTTCAAGGCCTTCCAGACATTTGCCGCGACGATGCGCTCGCCCTGCTCGTTCGGGTGAATCCCGTCGCCCTGATTCAGGTCGCGCTCCCCAGCAACGCCGTCCAAGAGGAACGGCAGCAATACAACGCCCTGGTTGCGAAGCGCCAGATCAGGAAACGTCGCCTGAAAGCTCTCCGTATATGTCCTACCCATGTTCGGCAGAGCTTCCATTTGTATCAGCGCGATGGTGGCCCATGGCTGCGCCGATCGGATGCGCGTGATGATCTGCTGCAGATTGTCCCGCATCGCCATTACCGGAACCCCGCGCAGACCGTCGTTGGCGCCGGTCTCGATCACGATGACGTCTAGCCGTTGCTGAAGCAGCCAGTCCAGCCGACGCAACAGTCCCGACGATGTCTCGCCACTCACGCCCGCGTTCACCACCCGATACGCCAATCGCGTTGAGTCCACTTTTCTCTGGATCAGCATCGGATACGCCTCCTCAGGATCCAACCCCAAACCGGCGGTGAGGCTCGTGCCGAGGAAGAGGAGCGTCTTGGTTGAATCCGTGGACGCGCGACCCGGCGCCGCCACCGCGACCGAGGCGGCTGGACTAGCTTGAGACGCAATCGAATCCGACGTCCCTGCCTGCTCTTTGGAGCACGCGAAAGCCGTCAGCACGAGCAACGTGCCGCGTGCAACCACCAAGGTTCTTGCCGCGTAAGCCATTGGTCACCGAGAGCCAGTAGTGCCCTGCACCCTGAGCGGTTCATGCTAGCTGCGATCAATCTGACAAAGGAATATCAAAGCGGCGACCATCGCCTCACAGTGCTGCGCGATGTGTCGTTCACGATCGACCAGGGCTCGTTCATCGCCATCGTCGGCCCGTCCGGCAGCGGCAAGACGACCTTGCTGGGGCTGCTCGCCGGGCTGGACACGCCCAGCCGCGGCACCGTGCGCCTGGACGACGCGGACCTGGCAATGATGGACGAGGACGCGCGGGCGCGCCTCCGCGGCGAGAAGGTCGGGTTCGTCTTCCAGAGCTTCCAGCTGATTCCGACGCTCACCGCCATCGAAAACGTGCAGGTGCCGCTGGAACTGCGCGGCGAGGATGGGGCGGCTGACCGTGCTCGTGATGTGCTCCAGCGCGTGGGGCTGGGCGACCGACTCGACCACTTCCCCACGCAACTTTCCGGCGGCGAGCAGCAGCGCGTGGCCATCGCGCGCGCCTTCGCCAATCGGCCACGCATCTTGTTCGCGGACGAACCCACCGGCAACCTGGACAGCGACACGGGCACCCGCATCGTGGAGCTGCTGGAGTCGCTCAACCGTGAGTCCGGCTCCACGATTGTTCTCGTGACCCACGACCTGGGGCTGGCCGGGCGCACGCGGCGCATCATCCGGCTGAGTGACGGCGTCGTGGTGTCGGATGAACCAACGGACGCCGGACGGCAGACGTCGGACGTCAGGGTTGCCGCGCGCGCATGAGCGGCTCAGCGAGTCTCCGGCGGCTCATGGCCATCGCGTGGCGCGAAAGCCGCACCGCGCGCCGGCGCCTGCTCCTCTACATGTCTTCCATCTCGCTCGGTGTCGCGGCGCTGGTGGCCATCGATTCCTTCACCGAGAACGTCTCGACCTCGGTGCAGAACCAGTCGCGCGCACTCCTGGGCGGCGACGTCTCGCTTGCGTCGCGTACCAAGTACTCGCCGCGGGTCGAGGCCTTGCTTGACTCGCTGCGGCGCAGCGGCACCGGCGTCAGTCGCGTGACGACCTTCGCCTCGATGGGCGTCATCGTGAAGTCGAGCAACACGCGCCTCGTCCAGGTGCGCGCCGTGAGCCGTGGCTATCCGATCTACGGCGACATCGTGACAGATCCAGCTCCCGCGTTCGGTGCATTGCACGGCGGCAAGCACGCGGTGGTGGATCCGTCGATCCTGGTGTCCCTCGATGCCAACGTCGGCGACAGTTTGCTGCTGGGCAGCGCGCGCTTCCTGATCACGGGCACGTTGCAGTCCGTGCCGGGCGACCTCGGTGTCACGGCCGCCATCGGGCCGCGCGTGTACGTCTCGGATCAGTACCTCGACGAAACCGGCCTGCTCGTGTTCGGCAGCCGAGCGGAATACGAAACGCTGCTGCGCATGCCGGAAGGGCTGTCCCCGGCACGGTTCGCCGGCCGGTTCAACCCGGTGTTCTCGAGCGAATCGCCGCGGGTCCGTTTGCGGACGGTGGCCGAAAACGAGAACAACCTCACGCGCAACATCGATCAGCTCGGCAATTTCCTTGGGCTGGTGGGCCTGGTGGCATTGCTGTTGGGTGGGATCGGAGTGGCGAGCGGCGTGCACGCCTTCGTGATGCGCAAGATCGACACGGTCGCGGTGCTGCGCTGCCTGGGCGCCACCAGCAGCCAGGTGCTGTTCATCTATGTGCTCCAGGCCGCGGCCATGGGACTGGTGGGCGCGCTCGCGGGCGCGGGCGTGGGCGTGATCCTGCAATTCACCCTGCCCTGGGTGCTGAAGGACTTCCTGCCGGTGGACGTGAGCGTATCGCTGGCGCCGTCTGCCATCGGCCTCGGCCTGGGTATCGGCGTGTGGGTGGCGCTGGTGTTCGCGTTGTACCCGCTGCTTGCGCTCCGGCGTATCTCGCCCCTGCAAACGCTGCGTCGCGAATCGGACTCCACCGTGATGAAGCGTGCACAGCGTGACTCGGCCGCATTGGTGGTGGCCTTCGCGATTCTCGCCAGCGTGGTGGCCATCGCGATGACACGTGCCCGCACGGTGGAACGTGGCGTGGGCTATGCCCTTGCCGTCTTTGCGGCCATCGGCGTACTGGCACTCACCGCGGAGTTCCTGGCCGCGGCCGCGCGGCGGCTGGCGCGGCCCGGGCTGCCGTTCGTGGTGCGCCAAGGCATCGCCAATCTGCACCGGCCCGGCAACCAGACTCGCTCGGTGATCCTGTCACTCGGGTTCGGCGTGTTCCTCATGAGCACCGTCTACCAGGTGCAGCAGAACCTGATGGGTCAGCTGGACGTGAAGCTGGAGCAGTCGCGTGCCAATGTGGTGTTCTTCGACGTGCAGGACGACCAGCATCGGGGCGTTGATTCGATCGTGCGCGCCAGCGGGCACGCCATCGTGCAGGAGGCGCCCATCGTCCCCATGCGCCTGGCCGCCATCAACGGCGTGCCGGTCGCGACGATGCTCGCGGACACCAACCGGCGCAACCGGCGTTCCCCGTGGTCCCTGCGGCGCGAATACCGTTCCACGTTCCGCGAAGAAGTGGCCACCTCCGAGCGTATCGTCGACGGCACGTGGTGGGAGTCCGGCGACAAGACCCCCCAGGTCTCCATCGAGCAGGACCTCGCGCGCGAATTGCGCGTGACGCTTGGCGACAGCGTGACATGGGACGTGCAGGGCGTGAAGGTCACGACACGCGTGACGAGCACGCGCGAAGTTACGTGGGCGCGGTTCGAGCCGAACTTCTTCGTGGTCTTCAGCCCCGGTTCCCTGGAGCGGGCACCCAAGCAGTACGCCATGCTGGCCCACGTGCCCACGAGCGTCGAGGTCGCCGCACTGCAGCGCGCCGTGGTGCGCGTCTACCCCAACGTGTCGAGTCTGGACCTCACACTGATCCAGGCCACCATCGGCAACGTGCTCAACAAGATCACTTCCGCCATTCGTTTCATGGCGCTGGTGAGCCTGGCGTTCGGCATTCCGGTGCTGTTTTCGGCGGTGGCGGCCACGCGGCGCGCACGACTGCGCGAGGGCGTGCTGCTCAAGACTCTGGGCGCGACGCGACGTCAGGTGGGTCGCATCATGCTGGCCGAATACACGCTCATGGGCGCGCTCGGCAGCCTGGCCGGCGTCTCTCTGTCCGTGGGCAGCGCGTGGCTACTGATGAAGTTCGTCTTCGAGACCGCGTTCCGGCCGGCCATTGGCCCGGTGGTAGTCGTCGCGGCCGCGATGACGCTGCTGGCGGTGATCATCGGACTCGCCACGGGTCGCGAAGTATTTCGCGAGACGCCCATGGCCGCCCTCAGAGAGGCTTGAGCAATCCCCGAATCGCGCCGAAGAGTTTGTTCTCGTCCACAATCGGCTTCGTGACATAGTCGTCAAAGCCGGCGGCGATGTATTTCTCGCGGTCACCCGCCATCGCGTGAGCGGTGAGCGCGATGACCGGCAGCGACCTGAGACTGGCGTCGGCGCGAATGCGTTTCAGTATTTCAGTGCCGTCCATGTTCGGCAGCGAGATGTCGAGCAGGACGAGATCAGGCCGAGCCCGGGCCAGGCCCGCCAGGGCATCAATGCCGTTCTCGTACTCGACCAGGTCGTAGGTGTCGCCGAGGATCGCCTGCAGGAGCAGTCGATTATCCGCGTTGTCTTCCACGACGGCGAGTATCGGCTTGGTCATTGCGCGGCGGCAAAGGCCTGCAGCTGACTCATGGCTACAGGCAGGTCGGACTCCACGACGGCCACGTGCGGCGCGCACCCCGACAGCTCGCCTCGGCTCGCCAATTCCTCGCCCGTGTTGCAGGCGTTGAACACCGTGTACGCGCCCAATTGGCCGGCGCTGGACTTGAGGCCGTGGAGCGCGGCGCGCAAAGCCGCGGCATCGCCACAGTCGAGGGCCTCGCGCGCCTCGGCCGCCCTGGATGGCGCATTCTCGACGAAGAGCTCGATCATCCCGCGCAGCAGCTTGGGACCACCGAATCCCATCAGCCGCTGAAGCGCGTCAGGGTCAAGGACGGATGCTTCTGTCATCAACGCAGAAGCTACACAAGAGCGAAACCGGGGGCTGGGACGATTGTGCAATTGTACAATTGTACAAATCGTACTCTGTACCAGCGTACAGTGTACAGCTGTACATCGTACAGCGTCAGCTACGGCTCGTTCTTCTTGGTTGAACCTTGCACGGTGGCCGTGAAGCGCGCCCAGTCCACATTCTCCTTCCCTTCGGTGCCCGTGGACGTCGCCTGCACCGGGATAGCCTTCGACGGCCGGCGGTTGGCCGGCGTGGAAGCGGGGATCTGTGTTGGCGTGGCCGGCAAGGAAAGCACTTCCAAGCGCTGACGCGCCAGCGCCGGCACGGTGGCCGGCATCATCAGGTCAGTGACCATGAGCGCGAACTCCTGACCGCTGCCCATGAGTTGCATCGCCTGCGTCGCGTCCACGGCTTCGGTGACCTTGAACCCGCCACCTTCCAGCAGCGTCCGCGCCATGCGGCGCCACGCCGGGTCGGCGTTGACCACGAGGATGTTCTGCGGGCCGGAGTCCTCTTTCCGGTCCTCGATGTTGTCGCCGATGACGCGCTCGATTTCCTGAAGCGTCGTCTCACCGCGGCGCACACGGGCGATGGACACCTCGCGCATCGGCGCCATGCCCTGCGCCACGGCCGCGCGCTGCAGCGCGTTGGCGGTCGCGCCGGCAGCGATCATGTCGGCGAGTGTTGGCGTGATGACGGCAACTTCGATCAGCGGAAGCCGGCCGCGATAGCCGGAGTTGCCGCAGCGCTTGCAGCCGGCTGCGCGCGACAACGGCTGCACGCCGTACCGCGCGGCAAGTGCTTCCTCTTCCTCGGTCAGTGCACCGATCACGGGCTGCGCGCAATCCGCGCAGACGCGGCGGATGAGGCGCTGGGCCAGCGTGCCGCGCACCGTCGTCGCGATCGTCTGGCGATCGAGTCCCAAATCCAGCAAGCGCGCCACGGTACTCATGGCGTCGTTGGTGTGCAGCGTCGCGAGCACCAAGTGGCCCGTCATTGCGGCCTGCGCCGCGATATGCGCCGTTTCTTCATCGCGGATTTCGCCGACGAAGATGACGTCGGGGTCCTGTCGCAGCAGGGCGCGCAGCGAGTTGGCGAACGTGATGCCGCGCTTGGTGTCCACCTGAATCTGCGTGATGCCGGGCAGTTCGTACTCGACCGGGTCTTCCACCGTGGAGATGTTCACCTCGCCCGTGGCGATCTCCTTGATGGCCGAATACAGCGTTGTCGTTTTACCGGAACCAGTGGGGCCGGTCACGATCACGATGCCGTCGCGGCAGTCCAGCAACTGACGCAGGCGCGCCAATTCGCGCGGCGTGATGCCGATGTCCTCCAGCCGCTTGGTGCTCTCCGGCCGGAGAATACGAATGACCGCTTTCTCCGCTTCGCGCGTGCCCACCGTCGAGATACGGAGGTCGACATAGCGACCCTCGATCTGCACACGGCTGCGGCCGTCCTGCGGCCGGATGCGATCCGCGATATCGAGTCGGCCCAGCACCTTGATGCGCGACACCACGCGGTTGAGCGCCGGCATCGGCAGCTGCATGTAGACGCGCATCACGCCGTCCACGCGATACCGCACCGTGCCGGACTTGGCGCCGGGCTCGATGTGAATGTCGCTGGCGCCCTGAACGATGGCGTCGCGAAGAATCAGGTTGGTGAGCTTGACGACCGGCGCGGACTCGACTTCCTCCGCGCTGACCGCTTCCGGTCCCATCTCCTCGTAGGTGCGAACGGACTCTGCCAGTTCATCGTCGATACCGCTGACCAACTCGTCCATGCCGGCAGCGTTGGAGTACGCGGCCACGAACGCATCCTGGATCTGGGTCGGCGTCGCCAGTTCGAACACGGGACGGCGGCCTGCGGCAAACCCGATGGCGTGCTCGACTTCGATGTTGGTCGGATCGCAGGTCGCGACCACGAGGTGGCGGTCGTCTTCGCGCAGCGGATAGACGTGATACTGCTTCGCGATGCGCTCCGGCAGGAGATTCAGAGCGCGCGGATCCGCCTTCTCGAAATCCGCCTCAGCGAGCGCGAATGCCGGCGCAAGTGCACTGACGAGTTCGGGCGGCGTCACACCAAGGGTCCGGGATGCCATCTCCCAGGCCTCCACCAAGGGTGTGCCGGCAGGAATGGCGAGGACTTCCGCCCCCTTCATCCCTGCGCGTGACGCTGCAGCTGCGAGCCAGTGCATCTCTAAAGGGTCTCCATGCGCAGTACCGTCATCGGTATTGCCGCAAGTCCTGATGTGAAGCCGACAGTGAGCCGGACGCGGCCTTTCTGATTCGGGCTATTGAACTTACAAAGTGGCGTGGCAAATCGCGAGAGCAGTGTCCCTGAGCGTGGCCCTGATTCTCCCCTTCAAGGTTGTACCCCGCATGATACCTTGGCAAGACGGCCCTGCGGTGATGATGGTCACTGGGCATTTGCTGGCCTCGCTTCAAGGAACGGGAACCCGCGTCGGCGACCATTGGGAGTACGCGGTTCCGTCGCCACGTTGACCCATGGATCCGGCTCCCCAGCAATACACGCTCCCGGTAACAGTGATGCCGCAAACGTGCTCGCCAAGCCCAGCGGCTACGGTCGAGAATGTACGCCAACCGCTTACCCTGTTTGGGCTTAGAGCGCACGGCGAAAGTGTCGAGCCACACCGCTTGGCCACACCCCTGGTTGGAACACCGAGCTGGCCTGCCTGGTTGGAGCCCCAACAATGCACTTCCCCGGTATCGGCAATGCCGCACGATGATTGCGATCCTGCGCTCACGGCGCTGAATCGCAAAAGCGACTGCACCAGCTGTGGCGTCGTGCTGCCGACCGTGGATCCGTCACCCATCGTCCCGCTGCGGTTCGCTTCCCAACACCATGCCGCGCCGTCGAGGGCCAGGGCGCAGGTCGTCTGGCCACCAACGGATATTTGCCGAAACGCCGGTGCGGACTGCACGCGCGACAATTGGGCCTGGGTCCGCGTGACTTCGGTTCCGTCGCTGGCGCGCGAGATCCAATGCGAACCCCAGCAGTACGTGGTGCCGTCGGACAATCGGCCGCAGGTGCGTTTCTCACCGACGCTGATCGAGGCGAAGCGCAGGTTCGTCTGCGACGGAACAGGAACAGCGGAACCGGTACCCGCGCTGCCGATCCCGAGTTGGCCGTAGTCGTTCGCACCCCAGCAGACGGAGACCCCGTCGCTGCGCAGCGCGCATGTGTGGGCGTCCCCGGCCACGACGTCCGAGTACAGTGAGGCCGTCAGCGCCGGTATCGGGGCGCTGGAAGTAGAAATCGCGGGATCGCCAAGCTGGCCCTGCTGGTTGTCGCCCCAGCAATGCACGCGTCCGCTTTGTGCGATGCCGCAGGTGTGCGTGCCGCCGGCAGCGATGCGCTGGAACTTGAGTCCGCCGCCGACGGCGCGCGGCGTGGGCTCGCACGGAATGTTCCGGTCGGTTCGCGCGCACGTCGTCGCGCCCTGGGCCACGCCCGCCTGCCCGAATTCGTTGCTGCCCCAGCACCAGGCGTCACCGCCCGAAGTGAGAGCGCAGGTGTGTTCGCCTCCGACAGTGACCGCGACGACGTTGCCAGCGAGCGGATCGTCCAGCGTTGCCGTCCCGGATCTGGGCATCACGGGATCGACGCAAGCGGCCGCGCCTGCCATCGCCGCGAGCACAACAATCGACGCGAACAGCCGACGGATCACTTGGCTCGCGTGGCGGAGACCGCCAGCAAGATCGTCCGCGGCATGCCCGGCTCGAGGAACATCGGCGCGTTGGTCACCGCTTGCCGATCTGGGTTCACGAATGCGGAACCGGCGAACGCCCGGTTGGTGACGTTCTCCACCGCGAGGCGCGCCGTCACGACTGCATGGCGCCCAAGGGTGCGGGTGACCGCGATGCCGCCATCGAGTACCAGGCTCGAAGGCGCCGTGACGGTGTTGGCGTCGTCCACCGCATACGACACAGAGTGGCGGGCGCCGATTTCCATCCTGAGCCAGCCAAAGCGCGCCGGGTGAAAGAAGACTTCCCCGCTCGACATCAGGTCCGGCACGCCGACGACGCTGTTGCCGGAGTAGTCAGCCGAGAATCCGGGGCGACCGTAATACGTGGAGTCCACGATGTATGAAACGTACCGATGGCGGTTGTAGGTCACCGCGGCCTGAACGCCTACGCCAAGGCTGGACTGGACCGAGAGCCCCAGCTCCGCGCCCTGACGGCGCGCCTTGCCGGCCATGAAGTAGAAGCGGCCACCGCTGTACGGAACGATCTCGTTCGTGACTTCGGTGTTGTACAGCGCGATGTCGTATGACCCGGCGAGGCTCGAGGACAGCGTGCCCGACCGTCGCGTGCCGACCTCAAACGTGTAGCTCCGGATCGGCTCCAGCAGCGGGTTGAGCGCGGTGATCGTGTCGAGCCGCAGCGGCGCGAGATTCGACGGATCGGTCTCGTTGCCGGCAGGAACCTCGACGCCCCCACCGATGTTCAGGTAGAACATGTGGCGCCGACCCATCGAGTAGCTCAGTCCCAACTTGGGCGTCACCTGGTCGAATGACTTCCTGGCGTTCATCTGCGGACGGATGAAGCTGCGGTAGTCGTATTGGATATCGTCGTGCCGGAGGCCGAGAGTGGCGACGAGCTTGTTCGTGAGGGGAATCTCATCCTGCACAAAGAAGCCGATGTTGCGCGCGCCCTCGGCTTTGTTGTCGGTGAGCGTCGTGCCGCGCTCACCGGCCACCAAGTCGTGAAACTGGATGGCACCGTTTTGATAGGCCGCGTCGCCGCCAGCGCGGAACGTGGCGATGCGGCCGGCCAGCGAGTGCCGGACGTGGCCGGAGACCGTGGTGCCGAAGTGGGAGCGCGTGAAGTCGCGGTACGTGTTGCGCTCCGATCGCTGCAGGAACTTCGGGTTCACGAACATCGCGACGTTGAGGCCCACGTCGTCGGTGGCGTCGTGTTCGATGCTGACGCCAAGCCGGCCAACACGGTTGTGCCGTCGTTCGCGGCGCGACAGGTACGTGGCGTTGGCCTGCTGTGGGTTGGCGTCATACTCGGCTTGGGTCAGCGGTCCGGGCACGTGGATCAGGTTGCTGGTGGCGTTGGCCATGACCGTCAGGAGCGTCTTGTCGCTCAGGGCGGCGCTGGCGCCACCAGTGAACAGTTGGCGGCGACCCGACGAATTGGCGCGCCAGCCTTCCTGCGTGGTGTTGCTGTGGCTGAGCCAGGCGCGGCCGCTCGTTCCCACTTTGGTGCCGGCAGACGCCGCGATGCGGCTCAGTCCGAACGTCCCCGCCATCGGTTCAAGGTTGAGGCGCGATTCCGCGAAGCGCGGGACCGTGGAGACGCTGACCATGCCGCCCGAAGCGTTGCCCCACAGCGCCGAGGCGTTGGAGCGGACGACATCGAGGCGGTCGGCGAGTCCGAGGTCGATGGCGTCGAACGCCGTGCGTCCGTCCGGCTCGGTTTCCGGAAAGCCGTCGAGGAGGATGCGAATTCCGCGCGACGTGCCGGAGTTGGAGCGGTCACCCGCACCGCGGGCGCCATAGCCGCGGATGACGAGCCGGACGTCGGTGCCGCCGGAGCGGGAGTGCGCGAGGACCCCAGGCACAAATCGAAGTGCCTGGTCCAGGCCGATGCCCGTGCCGCGATGCAGTTCGTCGTCGCCGATGGAGGTTACGGCCAGTGGGACAACGAACGCGGCCGCGCCCGAACGCGTGGCGCTGACGGTGACCTTCTCCAGCGCTTGAACAGTGTCCCTCGGCGGCGCGACTTGCGCGCCTGCCGAGGCCGCCAGTGGTAGTACGCTGAGGGTAAAGCGAAGGCGCATGAAAGATGGAGAACGGTTTACTCTGCCAAGAATGTCGCCAGGAAGCACTTGGCGCCATCTGAGGTACGCGAGGCTCCTAGCAACTGTTCGCCTCAAGTCCTAAGTTGGCCCAACCCCGTGCCCTGAGATGCACACCGGTGAGCGATAGCAGGACTGTCCTGAGCGGCGAATTCGCCGCGCGCTATCGCGTCGAGCGCCAGATCGGCAGCGGGGCGACCGCGCTGGTGTACTTGGCGCGCGACGCCCAGCGAGACGGACTCGTGGCCCTGAAAGTCCTGCGCCCGGAACTCGCAGCGTCCCTTGGAGCCGATCGATTCCTGCGCGAGATCCAGATGCACCAGCGACTGCTGCATCCCCGGATCCTGCCGGTCATCGATTCCGGCGAATCTGGCGGTCAACTCTACTTCACTTTGCCGTATGCCGAGGGCGGCGCGCTGCGCGACCGCTTGATCCGCGAGAAGCAGTTGCCGCTGAAGGATGCGATCCGCATTGCACAGGCTATCGCGCAGGCCCTGGAGTACTCGCATGCCAACGGCCTGGTGCACCGGGATGTGAAGCCGGAAAACATCTTGTTCACCGGCGGTGAAACGTGTCTCGGCGATTTTGGCATCGCCCGGGCATTGGAGCAGGCGCTCGAACAGAGCACGACGTCCACGGGTCTCGTGCGCGGAACGCCGGCGTACATGAGCCCGGAGCAAGCGTCTGGGCAGACCGACCTCGATGGCCGCAGCGACATCTTCTCGCTTGGATGTGTGTTGTTCGAGACAATCGCCGGCGTGCCGCCGTTCATTGGAGCGACCCCACAATCCGTGATCGCACTTCGGCTGGCGCGGACGCCGGATGCCGTCTCGCTCTACCGGGACACGGTTCCAACGGCGCTGGATCGCGTGGTGGCGAAGTGCCTGCAACGGGCTCCGGCTGATCGCTACCAGACAGCCGGCGAGGTGGTGGCGGCGCTGGACGCCGCACTCGCCGATGTCGACAATCCATCGGCACCTCGCGCCCACACCAGACGACGGGTTCTCGCGACACGCTGGGTAATTCGGGCCGCGGGCATAGTGGCGGCGACCGTCGCTGCGTTCGCCCTGTGGCGCGGTTTCGGTTCCGCGGCAGCAAGCGGCGGAATCCCCGAGGGTGACCCGCGCCGGATTGCGGTGCTGTATCTCGACGTGCTCACCCCCGAGACCGTGGCACCGCACGTCGCCGACGGCCTTACGGAAGACCTCATCGACCGCCTCGGCGAGGTGGATGCGCTCCACGTCATTTCACCAAACGGAGTGCGTCCGTATCGGAGCCAGAGCATCGCCGTGGACAGCATCGGCCGCGCGCTCAAGGTTGGCACGATCGTCGGCGGCAGCGTCGCGCGCTCCGGCAGCACGCTGCGCGTCAACGTTCGACTCGTGGACGCCGCCACGGGCAGGCAGTTGGAAAGTGAAACCGTCGATGAGAATTGGACGGACCTGTTTTCCCTGCAGGACAAGCTCACCGAGCGCGTTGCCTTCGTATTGCGGCAGCGCGTCGGCGATGCCGTTGCCCTGCGGGAACATCGGCGGTCCACCGGGTCGTTTGTGGCTTGGGAGCACGTCCAGCGCGCCGGCGCGGAGGCGCGCCTGGCGACGCAGCTTGCCCAGCGCAATGACCCACAGAGTGCGCTGCTCTTTCTCCGGGCGGATTCGCTGTATGGGCAAGCGCAACAGGCAGACCCGGATTGGATCTTGCCGATCGTGCGGCGCGGGCGCATCGCGATGGCACTCGCGCTTGTGCCGCCAGGCCCGCCAACCAGCCTCGATGCCGCCCGGTACGATCGCATGCCTGCGCTCGAGAAATCGCGCCTGTGGGTCCAGTACGCGTTGGTGCTCGCCGACTCGGCCGTCTCGCACTCCCCGCGTTCGGGAGAGGCGCTGACGCTGCGCGGTGACGTCCGGTATCGTCTCGCGACGATTGGGTCCGCCGGATCGGACTCGCTGTTGGCACTGGCCGAGCAAGACCTTCGCCGTGCTGTGGACGCCGCGCCCACCGACGCGCCCGGCTGGGCCGCACTCGCGCAGGTCTGGACGCTCCAGGGGCGGTACCTGGAGGCGGCCAGTGCCGCGCGCCGCGCGTTCGAGGCTGATGCCTTTTTTGAGGTGCGCCGCACGATATCGACGGCGCTGACAGCGTCCTTGTTCGCCGAGCAATACGACGACGCCATCCGCTGGTGCCGCCTCGGCTTGAGCCACTACGCGGCCGACCCTCGCTTCACGCAGTGCGCACTCGTCGTGCTCGGCTGGTCGGGCCGTCGCCACACCGACGTCGATTCGGCATGGCGCGTGGTGACCAGCGTCGAACGCTACGACACGCTCAGCCTGCTCGCGCCCACGTGGATGTACCGCCGCATCCTGGTCGGTGCGATCCTGGCTCGGGCCGGCTTGGCCGACAGTGCGCGGCAGCTTCTCACGGCCGTGCAACAACGAGAGCTTGATGAGCCGAACAATCGCTCCGCGGCCATCGGCAAAGCGTATGTCCGGTTGTTGCTTGGTGATCGTGACCGCGCATTGGCCGACTTGACGACCTATGTCAACGCCTCACCCGGGGCGCGGAGCCAGCTGCGAACGCATCCCTGGTTTCGGCCCCTGTGGGCGGACCGTCGCTTCACGGCGCTGGTGCAGCCGACGCCCCAGTAGGCGTCAGCTGCCCGCGGCCGCCACCGCATGACTACGGCGTCTGCAGTGACCGGAGCTTCCTGACACTCGCCGTATCGCCCGGCCCCTTGCTGCGATAATAGCCCGCAAACACGCTGTCGACCGCCATCTGCGTCAGGAAGATGACGTCCGCTTTGGGATTAACGGTGGTGACGTGGACCTTCCCGTCGAGTGTCCGGATGTGGAGCGAAACTTCCACGGTGCTGTCGAGGGGCCGAAACGTACGGCCGGCATTCGTATCCGGGCACCACTCGTCCGACCACGGCGCCTGCAGGTGATAGCAGAGGGCGAATGCCTCGAACTGCAGCATCGCGTCGGCTCTCGTCCCCTGAACGGTCTCCCTTGGTCCGCTGCACGCCGCCACGACTGCAATTGCCACAACGAATGATGTCATCGTCCAACGCATTTGACGTCGCATGGTGCATTTTCCTCAGGTTTGTTGTCCGGCAGCGGAATCATCTGCCCAGAGATACGAAAAACCGCATTGTGACGCCAGTCACATTCGTTCACCGCGGGCAGGAGAAGACCCCC
>JBBTFS010000067.1:44833-47065 GCA_038060705.1 Gemmatimonadota bacterium | reverse complement strand
GCCTATGCCTACGCGATGGCGGGCCAGCGCCGCAATGCCGAACGCGTCTCGGCGCCGCTCGAAGGCAAGACGGACGCGGATTCGCGCGCCGCGCTGGCCGTGGTGCAAATCGCCATGGGTGACACCGCCTCGGCACTCACCAATCTCGAGGCGGCATCGCGCGCCCACTCACAGTTCCTGTTCCCGATGCCCTTGGGAACGCCGATATTCGATCCGGTGCGATCCTCCGCCCGGTTCCGGGGTATTCTCTCGGCGATGGGTCTCACCCCCTGACCCGCCGCCGCATCCGTTGCCGGGGTGCGGCGAATGTTGCCCGGCGGCGCCTGCGGCGTCGTAAAGGCAAGGAGCCCCCCCATGACCCCACGTCCGGCAGTTGTTGCCCTGCTCGTCGTCGTCGCTGGCTGTTCGCAGCGGGCGCCGTGGCGTGTCGTGGAGACGTCTCCGATGTCGCCGTCGCCGGGGAATTCCGCGCCGGCGTATCCGCGCTCGGTTCCGACGCCAGCCACGCGGAGTGACACGCCCGCGGCGCCATCGACAGAATCGCCGGTGGACGCCACGGCGGTGGCTCACCTCAAGGGGATGCTCTTTCCGGTCGGTGGCGTGGATAGCATGCGCCTGGACGACTCGTTTGACGCCCCGCGCGACGGCGGCAGCCGCAAGCACAACGCCATCGACATCATGGCGCCACGCGGCACGCCGGTGCTTGCGGTGGCGGACGGGCGGATCCTGAGACTGATGAGGAGCAGCAAGGGCGGGCTCACTCTGTACGCGACCGACCTGGAAGACCAATACGTCTACTACTACGCGCACCTGGAGCGTTACAACCCGAAGATCTATTCGGGCAAGCCACTGATGCGCGGCGACACACTCGGCTTTGTGGGCACGACGGGCAACGCGCTGGCCAACCAGCCGCACCTGCACTTTCAGGTGATGCGCAAGGCGGCCAACGGCAACTACGTGAACGGCACGCCGATCAACCCGTACCCGCTGCTGGCCGCGACGACGCCGTCCGAAAAATGACGTTGACGTCCAAGGCGCGCGCCGAGTTGCGTGCGCAGGCGCATCATTTGAGCGTCACGGTTCACGTTGGGCATCAGGGCGTGACGGATTCGCTGCGGCAGTCGCTGGAGGACGCGTTCACGAACACGGAGCTGGTGAAGGTCCAGTTCTCCAAGAACGCAGTGGTGACGCCAAAGCAGGCCGCCAACGACCTCGCAGCGCTCGTTGGCGCCGATGTCGTGCAGGCCATCGGACGTACCGCTACGCTTTTCCGAGCGAAACCAGAACCCGCCAAGGCGTAAGCGGGATCTCGCTCACCTCGACGCCGATGGCGTCAGCCACGGCGTTCGCGATCGCCGGTGCCACGCCGATGATCGGCGGTTCCGCCAGGCCCTTGGCTCCGGTGTGATTCGCCTTCGTGTCTGACGCAGCCACGAAGAACGCCTCGATCCTCGGCAGGTCAGCCAGCGTCGGAATCTTGTAGTCGTGCATGGACGCGTTGAGCGGTACGCCGGTCGCCTCGTCGAGCACGCGTTCCTCCGTGAGCGCGTAACCCAGTCCCTGGAGGATCCCGCCCTCCAACTGGCTTTCGGCCAGTCGCGGGTTGATGATGCGACCGCTGTCGTGCGCGGCCACGAACCGCAGCACGCGCACCCGGCCGGTTTCCGTGTCCACCTCCACCTCCGCGAACTGTGCGCCGAACGCGAAGATGGCCGTGTCCTCGGGGTTGGGTCCGCGGCTGCCATGACCGAGAATCATGACGTTGCCGAGTTCGTCACCGATTTCCGAAAAAGACAGTACTCGGCCTTCGGCCTTCGGCTCTCGGCCCGGTCGCACGCGCACAGTGCTTGCATGCGTCTCCAGATCCCGGGGCGGAACGCCCATCAACGCAGACGCCGCGTCGAGCAGCTTCGTCTTCGCATCCTCTGCGGCCATGCGAACCGCGGGCCCGACCGATGCCGTGGTCATCGAGCCCCACGAGTTGCCGGTGTAGGGCAGGTGTTCCGTGTCGCCGATGACCGTGCGGACGTTGGCGATATCGGCGCCGAGCGCTTCGGCCGCGATTTGCGCCAGCACCGTGCGTGCGCCGGTGCCCAAGTCCTGTGTACCCGTGAGGACTTCGACTGAGCCGTCGGGATTCAGCCGCACGGTGGCGTACGCCGGGGGACCTCCGCCGGCACCCCAGCATATCGATGCGCACCCGCGGCCGCGTTTGAGACGCTGTTCTCGGCC
>JBBTFS010000067.1:15986-44733 GCA_038060705.1 Gemmatimonadota bacterium | reverse complement strand
GCTCCTTTGGCCAACCGAAACGCTTCGCGCCTTGTTCGTAGCAGGCCTCGAGCTGCTTGTCGGAGTAGGGACGGTCTTTCTCCTGGTCGTGCTTTGCGAAGTTCTTGCGACGCAGCGCCAGCGGGTCCATGCCGAGTTCGCGCGCCAGTGCGTCCATGGCGCACTCGAGCGCGAACGCGCCCTCCACGTGTCCCGGGGCGCGGAACGAGGCCATCGCGCCAGTGTGCGTATACACGGCGGTCTCGGCGGTGCGCACGTTGGGGCAGGCGTACATCTCGTGGTAGATCTTGCCCGGCCTGGCGAACCAGCCGCCGACGCCCATCATCACCTCGCCTTCCATCGCGATGGCCGTGAGCGTGCCGTCCTTCTTCGCGGCGAGCGTCACGCGCTGGATCGTGGCGGAGCGGTTACCGCTGTCGATCTGCTCACCTTCGCGATCGAACACGCAGCGCACCGGCTCGCCGGTTTTGCGCGACAGTGCCGACGCGATGTAGGCGGCCACCGACGCGCCGTTCTTCGCACCGAACCCGCCGCCCATGTAGTCCTTGATCACGCGCACCTGCGATTGCCTGAGGCCAAACGCCTTGGCGAGGTCGTTGCGCGTGTTGAAGATCCCCTGCGTGGATTCCCACACGGTGAGCTTGTCGCCGGACCAGTCGGCCACGGCGCCGTGGGGCTCCAGGCACGTGTGCAGCTGGACCGGGGTGCGATACTCGCGGCGGACGACGACATGGGCCGACTTGATCGCCTTGTCCACGTCGCCGCGCTGCTCCACGCGCGGGTTGTCCTTGCCCGTGTTCCCGTGTTTGCGGACTCTGGGTGCGTCGGGTCGCAGGGCGGCCTCGATCGTGACCGCATGCGGCAGCTGCTCCAGCGTCAGGGCAACGGCGCGCGCCGCACGCTCGGCGGTCTCGCGCCGCTCGGCGCATACGGCGGCGATCGGCTGGCCCACGTAGCGAATCGTCGGGTCGAACAGCTGTCCGCCGTCAAATCGAATGCCGTCAACGTCAGCGCGGAGCAGCACTGCGTGAACGCCGGGCAGTGAGGCGGCCGAGGCTGTGTTGATGCCGGTGACACGCCCGTGCGCGATTGTGGCGCGAACGATGGCGGCGTGCAGCATCCCCGTGCGAGCGACGTCGGCCGAGTAGATCGCGCGACCCGTGACTTTCTCCAGCGCATCCATGCGCGGCACACATTGCCCCACCACATGGAGTTCCGCGTCCTGCGTCCACGGCTCAGGCTCGAACGCGGGGACTTCGACGATACGTGTTTCCTCGCGCCCTTCCACCTCAACCTTGGTGGCCACGAAACGTTTGGCGCTCACCGCGGCGCTCCTTTCTGCATCCGCTGCGCCGCTTGCTGCACGGCGAGCACGACGCGCGGATATGTGCCGCAGCGGCACAGATTGCCGCTGAGCGCTTTGCGAATCGCCGGCTCATCGGGCGCCGGGTTCTCCGCCAGGAGCGCCGCCGCCGCGAGAATCTGTCCGGGCGTGCAGTATCCGCATTGCACCGCGTCCTGCGCGATGAACGCCTCCTGCAGCGGATGCAGGCCATCGGCGCCGAGTCCTTCGATGGTCGTGATGTGTGCGTCACCGCAACCGGCGGCGAGCGTGATGCATGAGTACGCCGGACGCGCCTTGCCGGCTTCGCCGAGCAGGACTGTGCAAGCGCCGCATTCGCCGCGTCCGCAGGAGAGCTTGGCACCGGTCAGGCCAAGGATGTCGCGCAGGATCTCGAGCAGCGTTTCATGGCCGCTGATGTCGACGTGGTGGCGCGTACCGTTGACCGTGATGTGCATCGCGTGAGTCACTTGTGCTTACTATCTTATGGCCCGCACCTACGCATCGCCCAGCCAATGCCCTACGTCATCACTGAAGCCTGCATCAATACCAAGGACCGCGCCTGCGTGGACGTGTGTCCGGTGGACTGCATTTATGAGGGGCCGGATCAGCTCTACATCCATCCGGACGAGTGTATCGATTGCGGCGCCTGTGAGCCGGAGTGCCCGGTGACCGCGATTTTTCCGGAAGAGGATGTGCCGGGGAACCTCAAGCTGTACATCGCGAAGAACCGCGATGCGTTTCAGAGCGCGACGCCGCCGGGCAAGCCGCAGCGCAGCTGAGTGCGGCGCTGGCGGCTATGGCCGCCAGTTGATGTGCGTTTTGACCCAGAACGCCACGCCCAGCGCGGCGTACTGCGCGAAGGTGCTCAGTTCGCTGCGCAGTGCTTCGCCCCAATCGTGCTCGCCTGACGCGACTTTCGAGGGCGGCTTGGGCAGCCACCGCGGCGTCCGTCCCTTGTAGGCCACGTACTCGCCGCCGAAGATCGATTCGAGCACGCCCTCCTCGTAGCGCACGATCAGCGTGTACTCGATCGCGAAGAGCACGACGGCCACGGGCAGGAACCACAGAACGCCCGAACCAATCACGAAGCCAGTCCAGATCAGCAGGTTTCCGACGTAGAGCGGATTCCTCAACCACGCGAAGATCCCGTATGTCACGAGTCGCTGCACCTCGCGGGAGCGGCGGCGGGTGACGGAACCCGCGGCGGACACGCCCGCCATCCGCACCAGTTCGCCGGCGACTATGACCGCGACAGCCACGAGCCAGCCACGTAGCGTCTGATGGCCTGGCATGAAGAGGGGTACCGCCAGGAACGGAACAGGCAGCCAGCTGCGGTTGCGGAAGAGCACCGCGCCGATGCGGGCTGCCGGCGAGCGCTCTGCGGCGGAAACCGGAAGATTCGTCACTCGAAGAATCTTAGGCGGTCTTCGCTCAGGATGACATTCGTCAGGTGTACGTGAGTGTGCCGAGGAATTCGGAGAGAACGTGATTGAATGCCGCGGGCCGTTCCATGTTGGCCAGGTGGCCGGCCTGCGCGATCACCTGAAGCTGGCTTCCGGCGATCGCCGCGTGCATGGCGCGCGACTCCTTCACGGGTGTAGGCACGTCTTCCTCTCCGACCACGATGAGCGTCGGCACGGTGATCGTCGGCAGGAGCGGCGTCGAATCCGGACGCGTCATCATCGCCTCGATCGCGCCGACGATGGCCGCCGGCTTGGCCTGGGCCATCATGCGATGCACGGCGTCGTACGTGTCCGGCTGCTTCTCGCGCGTAGTCTTGCCCACGAGGCTCGAGATCTGGGCGTTGGCCACTCCCAATGATCCTTCCGCGTTCGCCAATGCGATGAGCTGACGACGACGCTCCCGGCCTTCATCTGTGTCGGCGCCGGCGCGCGTATCGGCCAGCACCAGCCCGCGGATCCGCTCACGATGCTGCCGCCACATGGCGAGCGCCGTGTAGCCGCCCATCGAGCAGCCAACCACCACGGCCTGATCAATGCGCAGGTGATCCAGCAGGCCGGCGAGATCGTCGGCGTATTGCGCGATCGTGGCGGGGCCATGCAGCGCGGACTCGCCGAAGCCGCGCAAATCCGCCGCCACGCAGCGGCAGCGCTCCACCAACGCGCTCACTTGTGGCGCCCACATGGTGCGATTGAGCGGAAACGCGTGGATGAAGAGCACCGGCTGACCTGTGCCGACGTCGTCGTAGCCCAAATCGATCCCGTTGACGATGGCGTTCAAGCGAGCAACCGTCCGTCGAAGGTGAGCCAGAACATCGTCCGTTCGGCGCCGGAAGCCACGTGCGCGGTCGCCGCGGCGAACGCCTTGCGGCTGTACGTGTCGTCCAGACGAATTCCGGTGAATTGCAGCGGACGCTCGTCCAGCGCCTCGCGCAGTGGCTTGCCGTACTTGCCGCCGTAGAACGCGTGCTCGACCCGCAGGTCCATCGGCGTCACGCGCGGCACGCGTTCGCCGGTGCGTCGCTCGATCAGACGCGCGGTGGCATGCGCGAGGCGCAGGACGCGCTCGAGACGCCCCACCGCCTTGGGCACCACGCGTACGGCCACGACGCGCGTCGAGACACCGGCGATGCGAAACCCCAGCGCGAGACCGGCGGCCGTTCCGCCGGTGCCCAGCGGCACGAACACGGTGGACGGCAGCGCGCATTCGCGTCGGGCCACCTGTTCGATCAGCTCCAG
Source organism: Gemmatimonadota bacterium (assembly GCA_038060705.1). GTDB lineage: Bacteria > Gemmatimonadota > Gemmatimonadetes > Gemmatimonadales > Gemmatimonadaceae > DASPMP01. The sequence continues at coordinate 40,689 of JBBTFS010000067.1, read as the reverse complement.
CGCCGCGTTAGCATGACCCAGGATCGCCAGCGGCGTCGCGCCACCGGCACCAATCCAACGCACGCGCGGCAGCAGGCGCAGCGAGCCGGCCACCGAGTACGCCGCGGCGACCCAAATCGCATCGAACACCGTCCCGGCGCGGGTCAGTCGCGCGTCCACTCGGCGCGCGGCGTCGTTCATGCGCTGGTTCCATCGCACGATGGTCGCGCGCGCTCCCAGTTGCCGTGTACACACCGCGGTCGCCAAACCGTGCGTCGAACCGCGCGGCCCCACCGTGAGCACGCGCTGGTTGGGCTGCACGTCGCCCAGCAACCATTCCAGTCCGCGCACCTTGTTGCCGCCAATCGCCGTGCCGGAGAGGTCGTCGCGCTTGATCATCAGAGCGCCGCCGGGCATTGTCACCGACTGGACCGGCGTTGGGAAGGCGCCGAAGCTGGCGCGGGGAATGTCGGCGAGCGCCGGGTAGCGCCGCAGCAGCGGCAGCTGCGCCGTCATCCCGCTGGTGATTCCGGCGGTGCGACGGGTGGGACCGAATCCGCGAGCACCAGGATCGGCTCCTCCTCCACGAAGAGCATGCGATACGCCACCAGCACCGCGGCCAGCAACGGTACGGCCACCATCAGCCCAAGGAACCCAAACAGCAGCGTGAGCAGCGCCTGGCCGATGATCGTGAGCACCGGCGGCACGTCGACGCCGCCCTTCATGAGCAGCGGGATCAGCACGTTGTTCTCGACGAACTGGATTCCCATGTACGCGATGGCCACCGCCAGCGCTTTCTCCGGGGAGTCGAGGAACGCCATCGCGATCGCCGGCAGCGCGCTCAGGAGCGGGCCGATTGTCGGCACGAACTCCAGCACGCCGGCCAGCAACCCCAGCGCGAATGCCGCCTTCACATTCAGGACGGACAGTATGATGGTCGTGACGACGCCGATGACGATCATCGCGATCAACTGGGTCACGAGCCACTTTCGCAGGACCGTCGCGATGGCGCTGAGTACCTCACCGGCGCGCGCGCGCGCGTGTCGCGGGAACATGAGTACCAGCCCGTTGCGATATTGGTCCGGGTTGGCGCCGATGTAGATCGCGAGAAACACGATCAGGAAAAGGCCGGCGATGACGGCCACAGTCTGCGACAGGAACGGGAAGACGTACGGTGTCACGCGCGACGCCAGCTGCCCGAGGTTCTCCCGCATCGTCTGCGTGGACGCGGCGCGTCCGGCGGAGTCCGCGGCCGCAGGCAGGATCTTGAGACCGCGCGCATCGAGCCACTGCGTGAGGCGATCAACGGACTCCGGGATCCGCGTCTTCAATTCGACGGTCTGTTCGCGGATCGCCGGCGCCAATGCAGCGCCCACGCCGAACAGCAGCGCAATGGCGACCGAGACGATCGCAACCGCAGCCACGCCGCGTGGTATCCGGAGGCGTTTGAGGGGCGTGACGCCCGCGTCCACCGCCAGGCCGAACAGCACGCCAAGAAATGCGGCGAGCACCAGCGCATTCGCCATCCACAGCAGTTGCCCGAGCAGGTACAGGCCAAAGAGCGCCGCGGCGGTGCGGAACACGTCGGAGTTGCGGGATGTCGTCGATGTCATCGGATTCAAGTTTAGCTTCATTCGAAGCGCAGTAGCCAGAGGAACCCGTGCCGCTTGAACTGATCGATAATCCGAAGTCCGCCTCGAGCGCGCTGGGTGACATGTCCGGCGTGCGCGAGCTGGCGGTCGACACCGAGGGCGCAAGCTTCCACCGCTTCGTGGACCGCGTGTACCTGCTGCAGCTGAGCACACGCCAGCAGTCGGCGATCATCGATCCGCTGGCGGTATCCGCTGAGTTTCTGTCGCCCCTGGGCGCGCTGCTTGAGAGTGCGGACGTCGAGACGGTGTTCCACGACGCGGACTACGACCTGCGGCTATTGCGGCGCGACTATGGGTGGAAGATCCGCCGGATTTTCGACACCCGCGTGGCCGCGCAGCTGTTGGGCATAAAGGCGTTCGGCCTGGCGGCCCTGCTGGAGCGCTACTTCGGTGTGAAGCTCGACAAAAAGCACCAGCGCGCCGACTGGTCCATGCGCCCGCTGCCGCGCGATATGCTGGATTACGCCGAGCAGGACACGCGCTATCTACTGGAGTTGAAGGATCACATCAGCGACGAGCTCGAGAAGAAAGGTCGTCTGGCGTGGGTACGCGAAGAGTGCGAGCGCCTGGAAGACACGAAGTGGGCAGACGAAGACGCCGGCGGCGCGTTCCTCCGCATCAAGGGCGCGCGCGACCTGAGCCGCCGCGAACTGGCGGTTCTGCGCGAACTCCACGCCTGGCGCGACAGCGTGGCCCGTGAGCTGGATCGCGCGACGTTCCGGGTCATCGGCAAGGAGCAGCTCCTGGACCTGTCGCGCACCCAGCCGTCCACGCCGAAGTCGCTGGGGCAGACGAAGGGCGCGTCGCGCGCGCTCCTGGATCGCCGGTCGGGCGAGATAATCGACGCGGTCCGTCGCGGCCTGGAAGCGCCGGAGGACGACCTGCCCAAGTTCCCGAAGTCGCCGCGCTGGGACCGCGATCCACACTTCGACGAGCGAGTCAACAAAGTGAAAACGGCTCGCGACGCGATGGCGGTCCAGCTCGATCTCGATCCCGGCGTGCTCTGCGCGCGCGAGCGGATGGAAGCCGTGGCGCGCAAGAATCCTCAGTCGCGCGAGCAATTGGCTGAAGTCACCGAACTGCGACGCTGGCAAGCCGATGTGCTGGGGCCGTCGATCCTGGCTGCGCTCCAAGGCTCGACATAGCTGCATACCGAAGTCCGTACCCTATACCCTGTACCCTGTACCCTGCACCCTGTCAGTTCAGATACCCATATACGCCCGGACCTTGGGCTCGATCCGATCCGGCGTCCAGAACGGCTCCCACACAAGGTTCACCACGACCTTGCCCACGCCCGGCATCGCCTGAACCGTATTCTCGGCGTCGTGCATGATCTGCGGGCCAGCCGGACAGCCAGGCGACGTGAGCGACATGTCGACGATCACCTTGTTTGCCTCGTCCACCGTGACGTTGTAGATCAGCCCCAAGTCGACAATGTTGAGGTTCAACTCAGGGTCCTTGACCTTGCGCAACGCCAGCCGCACCGCATCCTCAGTGAGGTCGGTGGCCGGGTCGCCCGACGGCGCGGGGCTTGCCGGGGATGGGGTGGGCTCGGAATCAGAAATCATCGTGACGGAACTTTCGTGGGTGCTCAAGCGGAGGTGCTGGTGAGAAAAATACTCGATCGGGCAGTGATGCTGGCCGGCCTTGGCGCCGTATTCGGACCGTGGTCTGCCGCCCACACACAAAGCGCGCCTGGCAAGATGGCCCAAGGCTGGGAATTCGTCGGCCTCCCTGCGCTCAACTTCAGCACTGACGAAGGATTCGGCTATGGCGTGCTGGCCGAGATATACAACTACGGCAACGGACTGCGGCCGTACAAGTACACCATTCAGCCGACCATCTTCCTCACCACCAAGGGCCGCCGCGACGTCGTCGTGTTCCTCGATGCACCGCATGTGCTGCCCGGCGGGTGGCGCTTTGACGCGTCAGTGGCACGTGAGCAGCAACTGGCCACGCCGTATTACGGGATTGGTAACACGACGGTCTACGACAGCACGCTCGAACGTGCACCGAATCCGTACTACTACAGGTACGAGAAAGTGCAGTTGCGCTTGTTTGCCAACGCCCAGCGGCGTATCGGATCGGCGCCGGCGCGCATGTTGTTCGGATTCGGCATTTCGGACGTCACCACCGACGCCACGCCGTTCGATTCCGGTTCCACGCTTCTTGCGACGCAGCTCGGCGCCACACAGGCGCCCAAAGGCAACGTCGGCTCTCTGCGCGCGGGACTCATCTGGGACACGCGCGATCGCGAAATCGGTCCGCACTCGGGCACGTGGGCGGAGCTGCTGGCCCAGCGGGTGGACCGCGCCTTCGGAGCCACCGACGAATTCACGCGGGTGACCGCCACCGTGCGCCACTACCTGCCCATCCGCGAGAACCTCGTGGGGGCGGTGCGCCTGTTTGCCCAGCAGTCGAACGGGGACGTGCCGCTCTATGATCTCTCCACGCTGCAGTCGTCGTACAAGAACCAGGAAGGCCTGGGCGGCTCCAACAGCGTGCGCGGCATCGCGAGGAACCGCTACACGGGTAAGGGAGTCATGCTCGCGAACTCGGAGCTACGGTGGCGCTTCAAGGAGTTCTCGCTGCGCGGAAAGCCGGCGTTCCTGCTGGCCAGCGGATTCGTGGATGTGGGGCGCGTGTGGACCAACTCGATCAAGGTCGGCGAACTCATTGAGGGCCTGCACGCGGGCTACGGGGGCGGGATGCGGATCGGGCTTGGGCCCAGCTTCCTCATCGCGATCGACTATGGGCGCTCATCCGAGTCGTCGCAACTCTACATCGGACTCGGCTACCTGTTCTAGAAGCCCGGCCCGGATTTCTGCGAGGTGGCGACCGGTTTTGACGCGGTCGACTTCTTGGGCGCGGCGGCTGCCGTCTTCGTCGCCGGTTTGGTCGACTTCGAGCTCGCCTTCGACGACCGGTACCGGCGCGTGCGCAGCGGCCGGTTCCAGCCGGCGGCCCGGTCGGCGCGGAAACTCGCCGGCATCGACAGCGGTCGATCGCCAAAATCGCGCACTGCAAGGGCGGCCACGTCGGCCACGTCGTTGCGGATGTCCGCGATCACCTTTGACGGACGCCGAACGCGCGCCGCATGCACGCGATTCGTCAGCAGAATGACGAACAGGTCGCGCTCCGGATCCACCCACAGCGAGGTGCCCGTGAAGCCCGTGTGACCGAACGCGCGATCGCCGAGGTACTTGCCACAGCTGGCTTCGCCGCCGCAGGTGTCCCAGCCCAGCGCGCGCGTTCCCTTATCCGGTGTGCGCGCGGTGAACAGCGACACGGTGCTGTCCGCAATGAGGCGGTGGCCGTTGATCTCGCCGCCGTTGAGCATCATCTGCGCGAACACGGCCAGGTCCGACGCCGTGCTGAACAAGCCGGCGTGCCCGGCGATGCCGCCGAGCGCGAACGCGTTTTCGTCGTGCACCTCACCGCGCAGCGGGTATCCGCGTGGTGGCGTCAGCTCAGTGGGCGCGATACGGTCGCGCAGCGTCCAGTGCGGCCGGAACGTGGTCTCGTCCATGCCAAGCGGCTCGAACACGTGCCGCTGGAGAAATGCGTCCAGCCGTTGGCCGGACACTGATTCGACGACGAATCCAAGGATGTCGGCGCCGATGTCGGAGTAGATGAGGCAGCTGCCCGGCGAACATTCGAGCGGCGTATGGATCGCGATGCGGCGCGCTTCGTCCGGCGTCCACGCGGTGCGCCACAACTCGCGCGCCGCGGGCAGGCCAGAGCGGTGCTCCAGCAACAGACGCAGCGTGATGTCGTCCTTGGCGCCGCCATTGAATTCCGGCAGGTACGTGGACACGGGCTCGTCGAGCTTCACCTTGGCTTGGTCGTACAGGATCATGATCGCGGTCGTCGTGCCGACGACCTTCGTGAGCGAGGCCAGGTCGTAGATGGTGCGTTCCGCGACAACCTTGGTCTTGTCGCTCCAGCCCAGTGTGCCGAAGCCCTTTTCGACCGCGGTCGCGCCGCGCCGGCCCACCACAACGACGCCGCCCGGGAACCCGCCCGCGCGAATGGCGCGCGACATGATGTGGTCGATGGCCTTGAGCCGCGTCTCCGACATCCCGACGGCCGCAGGGGCCTTCGCGGGCAGGCCTCCGCCAGCCGGCGTAACCGCGCCAGCGGCCAACAAGACCAGGGTCAGGAGTCCTTTCATCAAGCGATCATCACGCCTTGACGCGGGAGCCGTATACTAACTACCGGGCTATGCTGATGCGACTATTGAGGATAGCCCGAGGATACAAATGTTTTCGGATGGTCAACGAGCGTCAAGCTGCATCCGTTACCTGGTACGGGCAAACGTTTTCATCGCAATGCGGCGCTTTTCTGCGGGCAACACGCAGTAAACCATTACGGCAGTTGAGGGTGACTCACCTTGTGAGCTCAATGCACGACGAGAAATCCACCATCCAGCGCGCCATCCATGGCGACGAGGCGGCCATGCGCATGCTATGGTCGCGTCACGCCCCGCACATCGATGCGGTCGTGCGCCGGCTGGTGGGCAACGATCTGGATGTCGCGGCGGACATCGCCCAGGAGGTCTGGATTCAGATCTTTCGGGCGCTGCCGCAGTACCGGGGCGAGTCGAAGTTCGGCACGTGGGCCCACCGCATCGCGGTGAACCGGACGCTGAACGCGCTGCGCAAGACGCGCCGGCTCGCGAAGATCGAAACCGAGGTCGAGGAGGATTCGGCGCTCGTGGAGATGGACGCGGAACGGGTCATGGTGATGCAGACCATCGAAAGCGCGGCGCAGAAACTGTCGCCGGGGGCCCGGGCGGTGTTCCTGTTGCACGACGTGGAGGGTTTTACGCACGAAGAAATCGCTGAACGCCTTGGCATCACGGCGGGCGGCTCGAAGTCTCAACTATTCAAGGCGCGCGCGAAGCTCCGCACTTTGCTCGCCCATCTTGTGGATGTACCTCTGCGGAAGGACAACGAAAATGTCGCACCTGTCTACTGAACGTCTCGCCGCGCTGGCGGACGAAAAACCGAACACACTCGAATCCGCGCACCTGGCGCAATGCGCTGATTGTGCGCGCGAACTCGACGCGATCCGCTCGCTGGTCTCGTTGGCCGGGGCCGAGCGTGATTCGATGAGCGTGCCCCTGACGCGCTGGGACTCACTGTCGGCCAAGCTGCGCAATGAAGGTTTGATCGAACAGGGAGGAGGGAGGAGGGAGGAGGGAGGAGGCCGCTTTCGGTTCTCATCGCGCGCGATGCTGCAAATCGCGGCCGGTTTCCTGCTCGTCGCCGCTGGTATGGGTGCGGGCCGCCTGAGCACGGGCGAACCGCTGTTCCCGGGTGGATTGAGCGGCAATGAGCCGACGCGCACTGCGCTGGCGGATTCCATGCCCGCCATGTTCCGATCCGCGGCGGACGCGGCGTATTGGCAGCAGGTGTACGCCGACCGGTATCAGCGCGCCATCGCGTATCTCGCATCGCACGACTCCTCGTCCAAGCTGACCGGAACGCCGTCGGCGATGCGGACGCGCCTCTCGGCGCTGGACCGCGCGTCGGCCACGATGCGCGAAGCGCTCGCGGACGCGCCGTACGATCCGGTCATCAACGATTTCTACCTCAATTCATTCGCGCAGCGTGAAGCCACGCTGCGTCAACTCAATACCGCGCTGCCCCAGGGCGTGCGGCTGAACAGCTTCTAGTGCCAGGCAAGGTGTCACCATGTCTCTGATTCATATGAAGGTCTCGATCTCCCGCGGGGCGGTGGTGGCAGCGCTGATGCTGGCGCCTGCCCTGACTGCCGCTGCGTATGCGCTCCCGCAGGTTTCCACGAAGGCGTCCACGGCCCCGCCACGTGCGGCCACGGTGCGGACGCGCTGCGTGGGATGCAGCGATTCGGCGAAGGCAACGCATGAGACGCTGCTCTCCAAGCTCGATTCACTGCGCTGGCATTTCAGCAATCGCCGCCTGACGCAGGCGGAGCAGGAAGTATTCGTGCGCGACATGGCCGCGACGATCATGGCGTTGCAACAGTTCATGGAGGGCAGCGGCGCCCGTGTGCGGCTGGCACCGTCGGCGCGCGGCGAAGCAGCGGTGGCCGGCGGCTTCGCTGGCGTGGCCGCCCCAGGCGAGTACACGTTCACCGTGCAATCGGTGAAGCGTGGCTACCTGGGCGTCACGTTCGACGGCCCGAGCTACGGCTATCCTGCGGAGCGGCCGGATGTCATCCGCTTCATCCAGTATCCCAAGGTCGCATCGGTGGATCCCGCGTCGCCGGCAGAGCGCGCGGGTCTGCTCATGGGCGACACCCTGGTGGCCATGAACGGCACCGACGTGGTGGAGCACTCAATCACGCTGTCCAGGATTCTCGTGCCCGACGAGAAGGTGATGCTCAAGGTGCGTCGCGACGGTGACGCGAAGGAATTCCGCGTCGTGGTCGGTGAGGCGCCGGCGTATGTCGCGCGCCGCGTGCCGGAGGCGGCGTCGGCGCCGCCGCCGCCCAGCACATGGGAAGAACCGACGCAGCCCCGCGTGTTCGTCTTCAGCAACGCGATTGGTGGCGCGCGCGTGGAGTCCATCACCGAGGGCCTGAGCAGGGCCATCGGCGTGAAGGAGGGCGTACTGGTCATCCAGGCGCTGCCCGGCTCGCCGGCGTACGTCTCAGGCCTGCGCGACGGTGACGTCATCATCTCGGCGGCCGGCACGACCGTGACGACCGCGCGCGAACTCAATCGGGCCGTCTTCAGCGCGGATCGCGAGAACGGCGTAAAGCTCGTGATCGTGCGCGAGAAGAAGCAGCAGGACGTGACGCTCCGCTGGAAGTAGCACGCCGGCCGGCGCGCTACTTCACGGTGCCGGGCGGCAGCGTGTAGAGCAGTCGCAGCGTGGCGCGGTCTGCCGCGCTGATCACCGGCGTCATGGACTCGGGGTACATCACGTCGCTGGTTCTGGACGAGTGTCCCAGCCCGAGCGCGTGTCCCACCTCGTGCCGCGCCACGCCACCCACCGTCTCAGCCGACAACGCATGGCCGAGGCCGTCGAACGTGGCGATCTCGATTTCCGCGCGCACGATCCATCCGTCCTGGTCCCGGGTCTTGCGGGTGATGCCGATCTGGCGCCCGCCTTCCACGAGGCTCGTAGCCCACCGAATGTGGATCGATGCCCCTGCCGAGTCCGGCTGGAACTCGAATCGCAGCGGAAAGCCTGCCTGAAACCACTGGTCGAAGACGCGTTCCGCCACCAGCGGATACTGAGGGTTCCAGTTCTGGACCGTCGACTTCGGCTCGATCCAGACGCGCAGGGCGTCGAGCCGTCGATCTGGCCAGCGCACCAGCATCGGGTCCTGCGACAACATGTCGCGGATGTAGGTGGTGGACACGCCGTCGTTGATCCGCATGCGAATGTCGGCGTCGTCGCGCGCCGCCGCCGGTGCACTCACCGCGCCAACGACCTCGGCACGCGGCGACTCGGCCGGCGGCACGGAGTCTTCCCGCGCGGACGGCACGGTGCCCGGCAACTCGTCCGGCGGTGACTGGCGCCGCTGAAACATGAACACGCCAGCGCCGCCGACCGCGACAACAGCCAGGACGGTCCTCAGTCGCATCGCCGGCTCCTGTCAGCGCGGGGAATACAGGTGCATCGCGCGCGTACTGTCGTCCGCCGTGAGCGCTCTCACGCGCACCCTCGGCGCCATCACGCTGGTCGAATCCTCCGAATGGGTGAGCCCGATGGCGTGCCCCAATTCGTGCAGTGCCAGTACGCGCGTCTCTTCATCGTTGAGGACGCGGCTGTCCGCATGCCTGAGCGCCAGCATGACTTCTGCGCTCACGATGTGTTGGCCGCCGTCGTCAATGCAGACGGTGCGTCCGCTGATCGGCTCATCGAACTTCTCGATCCAAACGACGCGAATATTCGCAGACAGCGAATCCGCATCGAGGTGCATGCGGAGCGGCAGGCGCAGTGCATCCCACTCGAGCACGGCAAACCGAACGGCGTCCACGGTGAGTGACCCGGGGCCGGCAACGGTGGGCAAGGGCTGAATCCACACCCGCAGCGGACCGCGGGAAGCCAGGTCCCAGACCGGGCCCGTCTCGTGGCCCACGGGCGCCGCCGCGCCCACGCCGACGAGCGTGATCGCGAGCGTGACGGCCGTGCGGGAAGCGGTTCGATGAAAGGTGCGCACGCGGAGATTGCCGGACGGGGCTTTCAGATTACGAATGCTCATGCGCGCGCGCCAGTACGTGGGTCACGAGCGATGGTGGCGTTGGCCTCCCGGGCCCAATCCGCTCGAGCGCCCACGCCGCGTGTTCCCGCACCAGCGGCTCCGGATCGTTCAGCGCCTGTTCGAGCGCCGGGATGTCCGCAGCGTCGCCGCGGTTGCCGAGCACGACAGCCGCATTGCGCGCCAGGCCGCGGCGCTTGGCGCGCGTGACCGGGGAGCCGCGAAAGCGCTCCTTGAAGTCAGCGTCATGCAGCCGCAGCAGATCCCGAATCCCGGGGTTCACGTTTTCCGGTCGTGGCGCGAGCGCGGCATCGCCGGCTTCGCGCGCGAAACGATGGTTCCACGGACACACGTCCTGACAGATATCGCAGCCGTACACGAGCTCGCCCATGAGCTTACGCAGCTCGGGCGCGATGGACGTGCGGTGCTCGATGGTGAGGTAGGAGATGCATCGCGTGGCATCCAATACGCGCGGTTCCACGAACGCGTCCGTCGGGCACGCGTCCAGACAGCGGGTGCACGTGCCGCACCGGTCCGCCTCGAACCGCGCGTCGCTCTCGAGTGCGAGGTCGGTGAGCAGGACGCCGAGGAAGAAGAACGACCCGCGGTCCGGGTTGATGAGGTTGGTGTTCTTGCCGATCCAGCCAAGCCCGGCGCGCTGGGCCAGGTCGCGCTCAAGAATCGGCCCGGTGTCCACGTAGGCTCTTGCGGCAACCGGACGTCCGGCGATCGGTTCGAGCCTGTGGTGCAATTCGCCGAGTCTGGCGAGCATCACGTCGTGGTAATCGTCGCCGCGCGCGTAGCGGGCGATGGGGCCGGCCGGCTGCTTACCGCCGTAGTCGAGCGCGACCACGATGGCGCTCCGCGCATCGGGAAACGGCAGGGATGTGTCCCGCCGCTTTTCGGCGCCACGTTCGAGGTACGCCATTTCTCCGGCGAAACCGCGGCTGAGCCATTCGCGGAACGCGGCGTGGGTTTCGGCCGGCCCCACGCACGTGATGCCGACGGGATCGAAGCCAAGGGCATTCGCGGCCGTCTTGATGCGCGACTCGGCCGTTACGCTCATCTTCGGACTACGGACCGCGCGTGGCCCAGCGCGCGTAGCGGATCACGTCGGTCGATGGCGGAATCGCGTGCTCGTCGCCGTAGGCGGTGTACATGCGCCAACGGAGGTAGGCGCGATCCGGGAGAGGAAGGAACGGGGGGCGCAACATCCAACCGCGACGCCGGAACCGCCAACCGATGCGAATCAGCGAAACCCCGTTGGCCGGGTTCACGAGGGATCTCGCGGTCAATGCAAGGACGAGGCGAGGCCAACTCATCGTACCTCAATCTACTCGAACGATTCTCCGTCCAGGCCCGGGGGCACGGGAACGCCCAAGGCGGTGAGCGCACTTGGCATGAGATCCGTCGTCCGGCGCGGTGTACGCTTGGGCGCAATGTTCGTCAGAAGCGGCACCATCATGTGCTCTCGCCGCAGCGATCCGTGCGAGCTCACGTGCGGCATCGGTTCGTACCGCAGCCGAAAATCCCAGTCGGGCGCCGCCGACAGTATGACATCGCCCGATCGTTTCGCGGCGGCGAGTTCCGCGATTTGCACCAGAGCGTCGGGGTAGGGCGTCGTCGCAGCGGCGTCGTGCGCGGCATTGGCGGACAGGCCGCGCAAGTCGCCACCGGTCTGCAGCGGATCGCCATCCCCACGCGTGTACGAGTACTTCCCGTCGCGGCGCGACACGGTTGCCCGTCCCCGCGTTGCCGACAACACGGCGCAGGCGGTGTCGCTCTCGGGCACGAGCATGAGATCCACGGAGGGCCGTTCCAGCAGTCGGGTGATGAGCGATCGCGCCGATGCTGACATGCCGCCCGCAAAAGGACGTTCGCGCCGGGCCAGATCCACGTAGATGTGCGCCATCGAGTTGCCGCAGACCATCACCGCCACCTCGGCGCCCGAGCGGTACACCCACGGATGCGCCATCACGCGATGTCCCAGGTCGCGGACGACCCGGTCGAGGTCCTCGTGTGCCGTCACCCGGGAGTGCCCGTGATCACTGGTGATCCAGAGGCGCGTCCGGTTCCACTCATTCCGCCGCTCAAGCTTCTGGCGTATCGCCGCGACGGTGTCGTCCACGATGCTGAGTGCGGTGCGGACCTCGGGGCTTTCGTGACCCTTCGCATGCGAGAGCTTGTCCAAGGCGGCAAAGGCCGCGAACACGTATGGCGTTTCGCCGGCGTGTGCTATCGCTTGCGCGGCGACCTCGCGATCCACGGCGAGCATCGCGGTCGCGGCGCCGAAATAATGCGTCAGCGTGGCGCGGAGCGCTGTGCGAGGCACGAGCGCCATGAGCCGGCGTTCGCGCGTGAGTCCGCGCGTGATGACGCTCAACGCGCCCACGCTGCCGGGCACCAACTCGAAGATCGTCGGTGCGCGCGGATCCAGATCGCGGTCCACGAACATCATCTGGTAGCCCACGTAGCTGCGGCTGTAGTCCGGCCAGGTGCAGATGTCGCGGGCCCGATCGTACCACCGCAGACCGGGCATCCCCACAGCGCCGGGGAACCGTCCCATGAGCAGCGGCACGTATGCGGGTCCCGTCACCGATGGAAAAACGGTGGTGATGTCGTGCAGCGCGCCCTCGGCGCGCAGTCGTGTCAGTGCGGGCACTGCCCCCGAATCCATCGCCGACGCGAGCCAATCCGCGCGCGCGCCGTCAGCAAGCAGGACGATGACGTTCATGATAGACTCTTGCCCATGTCAGGCAAGAAAAAGCAATCGCCGGCGAAAAGGACACCGCGGTCGGTGCCGCCGCGGACCGCGTCCGGCAAACGCGTCAGCATGGAGCTGATGGCCATCGCGGAGCTGGACTCGCACGAAGGGTTGCGGGCCCGCAACGAAGAGGGCCACCTCGCGGCCGGGCGCACGCCGCCGTCGCAGGACTCCGGGTCGCGCCGCGCCGGAGCGGTGCGCAAGATCGACGATGACATCCGCACGTTCAGCGATCCCGTCACCGAAGACGAGAAATTCTTCCGCAGCCCCACGGGCGACCCCACCGACTTCACGCGCCAGGACACGTGGCGCGTGATGCGCATCATGTCGGAGTTCATCGAGGGCTTCGACACGCTGGCGCCGGTCAGCAAGGGTGTCACGATCTTCGGTTCCGCGCGCACCCACCCGGATGACCCGATGTACAAAGCCGCCCAGGAGACCGCGCGACTGCTGGCCAAGGAAGACTTCGCCATCATCACCGGCGCCGGCCCCGGCATCATGGAGGCGGCCAACCGTGGCGCGAAGATGTCCGGCGGACGCTCGATTGGCTGCAACATCGAATTGCCGTTCGAGCAGGGCGCCAATCCCTACGTGGATACGCTCATCAACTTTCGGTATTTCTTTGTCCGGAAAACGATGTTCATCAAGTACTCCAATGCCTTCATCATTTTTCCGGGCGGCTTTGGTACACTGGATGAGGCGTTCGAGGCACTGACGCTGATTCAGACGGGCAAGATCTACCAGTTCCCCGTGATTCTTTTCGGCCGCCATTACTGGGCCGGTTTGATCCGGTGGATTCAGGCCAAGATGCTGGGTGAGCAGAAGATCTCGCCGGGCGATATCGACCTCATGATCATGACCGACGATCCGGAGGAAGCGGTGAAGCTGGTGGTGGACGCTTACAAAAGTCAGCGAAACCCTCAGAAGCGATGAAGAAAAAGGAAGGAGGAAGGGCAAAGGGGGAAGGACGGGATCGTGGGGGGTTCAAGGCATCGCGGCATGGCAAAGCGTCGGCTGCCGGACCGAAAGGTGCGCAGAAGAAGGCGGCCGAAGAGCGCGAGGAGGCCGGCGCGCGCCATGTATCCGCCGGGAAGAGCCGCTTCTTGCGCGGCGAAACCATCGCTCCGCGGCCCATCGACGGCAAGGAGCAGGTCGCCGATCTGATCGACAACGCGTTCCTGGCGTACAACGCGGCGCGTCTCCGCGAAGCATGTCACTTGTTCACCAGAAAAATACTCGACCCCGACGTCACGGTCGGAATGACGCTCACGGGTGCGCTCACGCCCGCGGGCCTGGGCATGGCGGCGATAATGCCGCTCATCGAGTCTGGCTACGTGGACTGGATCATTTCCACCGGCGCCAATCTCTACCACGACACTCATTTTGGACTCGGCCTCGCGATGCATCGCGGCAACCCGCAGGAGTCCGACGTGATCCTGCGCGAAGAGGGCATCGTCCGCATCTACGACGTGTTCTTCGACTACGACGTGCTGCTTTCCACCGACGCGTTCTTTCGGAAGATCATCACGGCGCCGGAGTTCCAGCGGTCAATGTCGAGCGCCGAGTTCCACTACCTGTGCGGCAAATACGTGCGCGAGCGCGAGAAGAAGCTCGGCATTGGCAGGAAATCGCTGCTGGGCGCCGCGTACGAGTGCGGTGTTCCCGTGTACACGCCATCGCCGGGCGATTCGTCCATCGGCATGAACATCGCGGCGCTGGCGCTGGACGGAAACAAGTGCGTCATCGATCCCAACGCGGACGTGAACGAAACGGCGTCCATCGTGCTGGAAGCCAAGCGCGGCGGCGGACGCAGCGCGATCCTCATCTGCGGCGGTGGCAGTCCCAAGAATTTCGCGCTCCAAACCGAGCCGCAGATTCAGGAAGTGCTCGGCATCGACGAGAAGGGGCACGACTTCTTCCTCCAGATCACCGATGCGCGGCCGGATACTGGCGGTTTGTCCGGCGCCACGCCGGCCGAAGCCGTGAGTTGGGGCAAGATCGATCCGGACCGGTTGCCGGACGCGGTGGTGTGCTATCTGGATTCAACAGTTGCGTTGCCCCTGCTCACGGCGTACGCGCATGCGCGGCACAAGCCGCGCCCACTCAAGCGGTTGTTCGACAGGCGCGCGAAGATGATGGCCCGGTTGCTGTCCGAATACCGCAGGGCTGAGAAATGACGTGAGGATCGTGGTGTATGGCGACGGTGCGTGAGGGTGCGGGAATGGCGATGCTGCTCGCGGCACTCGCCTGTGGCGGATCGAAGGCGACACAGCCGACCAACAACCCGCCTGTCGCTGTTGCCAAAGTGACCGTCACTACACCGACCGCATCCGTGGTGGTGCGCGCGTTGACACCATTCGCCGTCGTGCTGGAAGACGCGAACGGAGGCGTCCTTGCTGGCCGCGCGGTGACGTGGCAATCGAGCGATACCACCGTCGCGATGGTGGACGCCACTGGATCTGTCATCGCGCTGGCTGACGGCGCCGCGTCGATCTCGGCAGCGAGTGAGGGCAAGTCGGGCAGCGCCGACATCACGGTCACGCGCGGCACTCTGCCGCTTCGCGGACTCTACGTGCAGTTCGAGCGGCGCGGGTGGCCCAGCGGCTTCTACTCTGGCGACGTGATCCGCAGCTTCACCGATTTCGATGCGGTGCTTGGTAGCACGGTCGCGGCCGAAGTCGCGGCACAACTCGACGCCATCAAGGCGCTGGGCGTGAATACCGTCACGTTCGAACTTCGGGCCACCGACGCGACGTACGATCCTTCCATCGAGCCATACCCTATGTGCAACGTGTCGCCGCCGTTGGGCTTGCAGTGGCCGCAGCCGGACGCCGCTCACCTTGAGAATCTCGTGGCATTCTTCGACTTGACACAGAGCAAGGGCGTCAAGATCCTGCTGCGGCTCGTGAACACGCACTTCGAGGATCAGTACCGCACGCAGTCGGCCACGTGGCTCAGCGCGATCCTCAACAAGGTGAAATCACACGCGGCGCTGGAACTGGTGCTGTTCGAGGGCGATGCCAGGCACGTCGACAGCAATGGAGACGGCACATTGGACGCTTGCGGCACGCCGGCAGAGCCGCCGCTGTGGCTCGGCCCCGATGCGGTCCCCGCGAAATACGTGCAGTGGGCCATTGGCCACGCCATGACCCTCGGCATTCCAGCGCGAAAACTCTCGGCGCAGGCCGTGACCGGCAACTGGTTCATCGACAACAACGGCCCGTCCGGTTCGGCCGCCACCGACAGCCACCTCTGGCACACGGTGCGCGTGCTCAAGACCGTGTTCGACCGGCTCAGCATCCCCGACGCGGATCGCACTTACGCCATCTCGATGTATCAGGCCACACGCTGTCGCTTTGCCAGCGGCCTGGCGTGCACCGACGCTACGCCCCCCGCCTGGGCCGACCAGACCCTGCGGCGAGTGTGGGCGGAGATCGGCATTCGCAGCCGCGCGCGGGTCATCGCCGTCGAGATGGGCGTGTCGGAGCCGCTGGCGAACGGCTACGGTGCGGAGGAGGCGCTGCCGAGCGCCGTGAACCTGATGCGTCGGCACGGGGTGGACGGCGGCAGCTTCTGGCGCTGGACCCACTTCACCAACGACGAAGAGGCGAGCGTGACCGCAGCAAACGCCATCAAGCGCCGCGGCGCGGGGTACAGCTACTTCCCGGTGAAGGACTCGATGGTCGCGCTTTACGGCGCTCCCTGAATCTCCGCCATCACCGCCTTCACGAAGTTGCGGCGCGAGTATTCACCTTCGCTGAAGAAGCCAGTACTTTCCTCGCCGCCCAGCACCGCGCGGAGGATGTGATCCTCTGAATCGCCGGCGGCCAACGCGCGCTCCACCGCGCCGATCGTTTCTTCCAGCCACGCGCGCTTGGCTTCGAGCGCGGGCACTGGGCGATCGACGAGGCCGCGATGCGCGTCGAACACACGAACCGGATCCAGCTCAATGGCGCGCGTCAAGCTGGCGATGATCTGGCGCGGGCGCTCGCTGGCCGCCACGGCGCGCACCTTCACGCCAAGCCACAAGTCCGCTGAAAACAATGTTCGTGTCTCTGCGTCCCACACTGCGTGATGGTCTGGGGAGTGGCCAGGCGTGGCGATGACCTGAAGTGGTGCCGGATCGAATCGCGCGACGTCGCCGCGCAGGTTCCCCGGCCGGCCCCACGTGAAATGGCGGTAGAACTTCACGCGCGGAAAGGCGCGCAGCTGCCGCTCCGTGTACTCGTGCATCCACATCGGAAAGCCGTTGGCCGCGACCATGGCCGCGTTGCCCGCGTGGTCCTCGTGCCAGTGGGTTACCACCACGCCCCGCGGCCGGAGTTCACGAAGCGCGCGCCCCAAGCCGCCTCGCACGTGAAACGGTCCGGTGTCGATCAGCACGCCGCGCACGAAGTAGGCGCTGGAGTCATATCCCACCGCGCGACTGCGCAGGGTCCACATGCGCAGGCGTTGTACGTCCCCGTACTGCGTGAATTCGATCACAAATGGACCTTCAAGGTCTGGACGGTGCTCCGCATGGCCAGTAGAATGCACTCTGCTCGCGGACGGCGCCCGGCCTCAGGGTCCGGGCGCCGAACTTTTTTTGTAACCCCCGGCCATGATCGAAGAACTCAAGCGCAAGATGGCCGCCGAAGTTGAGAAGCTGCAACACGAGCTCAACGTGATTCTCCCCAATGAGATCCGGAAGGCCGTGGAGCACGGAGACTTGCGGGAGAACAGCGAGTACAAGGCCGCCCTCGAGCGTCAGCGTTTTGTCCAGGCGCGTTTGGGACAGTTGCACACGCGGCTCAGCAAGCTCGGGTCCATCGACAAGGCGCAGATCCCGTCGGACAGCGTGGGGCTTGGCTCGCGCGTCATCGTGATCGACGTCAAAACGAGTGTGAAGGAGGAGTACTACCTCGTCTTTGGCGACGCCGTGGAGTTCGAGGATGGGCACGTGACCATGTCATCGCCCATCGGACGGACGCTGCTGGGCAAGAAGGTCGGCGAGCAGTTCGTGCTCAGGCTGCCGACGATGACGCGGAGCTTGAAGATCGTCGAACTGCTGACCATCCACGACGAGCAGTAACCGTCCGCGCGGCCGGGCACCCGCGCAGCCGTCTCAAGGATCTATCCCAAAGACCCGACCCACTTCAGCATCGTAGCGCTCGACTTCTCGTGACGCACGGGCGGAGTCCCAGGCGAGCAGGGAACTCACCTCGGGCAGGATCGCTCGTGCAGCTGCACGGCCGTTGTCGCGGGTCTGAAATGCGACGTGCGTACGCCGGATGAGCAAGTCGCCGAGCGTGCACGCGAACTCAGCTTCGATTCCGCGGCGGATAGCGCCGGATCGCCACGGCAGGCCTGGAACGATCGGGGCTCCAGCGGGCTCCGGGCCTTCTGGAAACGGGATGCTGCCCGTGGGCGCACTGCCTCTCGTTCCCAGCACCTTGGCCAGCACGTCCACCGTCTGACGTGCCATCACGCGGTACGTGGTGAGTTTGCCGCCAGTGATGGTCACCGTGCCGCGGACGCTTCGCTTGATGGAATGCTCGCGTGACGCGGCACCTTCGCTGGCGTTCGTGGGCATCAGCGGCCTGATCCCCGCCCAGGCGGCGATCACGTCGTCGCGCGACAACTTTGCGTCCGGGAAGTACCAGTTGGCAGACTCGAGCAAGTAGTCCACGTCGGCGGCGTTCGCGCGCACTTCTTCGGCGGACGCGTTGGTGAACGTGTCCGTCGTACCGAAGATGGTTTGCGAGCCTGCCGGCAGCGCAAAGAGCACGCGTCCGTCGCGCGGGTGCAGCATCACGACGGCCTCACGGTTGCCGACGCGGTCGTGCTCCACGGCGATGTGCGCGCCCTTGCTGCCCTGCACGCGTGAACCGCCGCGGCCGCCTTCGAGCTGGCGTACGGTGTCGCTCCACGGCCCGGTGGCATTCACGAATGCGCGGGCGCGGATCGTGAACTGGGCGTCGCCCAACGCGTCCCACACTCGCGCGACGCGCATACCCCTGGTGCCGGAGTCCACGCCGGCGAACACGAGGTGATTGGCGACGACCGCGCCCCGCGCGTGCGCGTCCACCACGTTGGCGATCGTGAGACGCGCGTCGTCCGTGGATGCGTCCCAGTACCGCACCCCGCCGCCCAACAATCGCGCGCGCAGCGTCGGTTCCGCCGCCAGCACCTGCTCGGCGCCGAGCCGCGAGTGCCGGCCCACGTTGCGAAAGAGCGACAGCACGTCGTACAGCGTGAGTCCCGCGTTGATCTTCCAGAGCGGCATCCGCTGGCCGTCATACACGGGCCACGTAAACGCCAGCGGCTTCACCAGGTTCGGCGCCAGTTTCAACAGGCGTCGGCGCTCCGCGCTTGCCTCGAACACCAGATGCAAGTGTCCGTGTTCGAGATACCGCACGCCGCCATGCACCAGGCGTGACGAGCGGCTCGACGTCCCGCTGGCAAAGTCGCCCTTGTCGATGAGTGCCACGGATAGCCCGCGCATCGCGGCGTCGCGGGCGATGCCGGCGCCGGTGATGCCGCCGCCGATGATCAGGGCGTCAAATTGCCTTCCCGCCAACTGGGCCAGCGCGTCGGATCGCAAACTGCGGGAACCGGGAACGGGGAAACAAGACGACGGGAACTGGGAGCAGGGTAAGGGAACGGGGAACAATGCGGTCGGGAAGTAGGACGGCTTCCCAGTTCCCGCGGTCTTGGTTTCCAGTTCCCCGTTCCCCGTTCCCGCATGCAGTAGGTTTGAACCATGCACCTGTACGGTTCAGGGGGCCGCCGCGTCGCGATCGTCGCCGGCGTCCGAACACCCTTCGCGCGTTCCGGCACCGTGCTCAAGGACCTCAGCGCCATCGACCTGGGGCGCGCCTGCGTGGCCGAGCTGATCCAGCGCACCGAGATTGCCGCGAAGGAAGTCGAGGCACTGGTCTACGGCACGGTGGTACCCAACGTCGTGGCGCCCAACATCGCGCGCGAGGTGTCGCTCATCCCGCTGCTGCCCAAGGGCGTCGAAGCCGTCGCCGTGAGCCGGGCGTGTGCCTCCGCCAACCAGGCCATCACCGATGCCGCCGACCAGATCGTCCTCGGCCACCGCAACATCGTGATCGCGGGCGGCGCCGAGTCCCTCTCAAACGTGCCGATTCTCCATGCGCGCTCGATGGCCAACAAGCTGGTGGCGCTCTCGCGCGCCAGGTCGCTGGGCCAGCGCGTCGGCATCGCGGCGTCGGTGCGCGGGCGCGACTTCGTCCCGATCACGCCAGCCATCGCTGAGCCGTCGACGGGTGAGTCGATGGGCCAGAGCGCGGAAAAGATGGCGAAGATCAACCACATCGCGCGGGAAGATCAAGATCGTTTTGCGCTGCGTTCGCACCAGAATGCGGCCGCCGGCCTCAAGGACGGACGCCTCAAGGCCGAGATCGCGCCCGTGTGGGTTCCGCCGCGATATGACGATTCGCTGGACGTGGACAACGGCGTGCGGTTCGACGCCAGCCTGGCGGCGCTCACGGGGCTCAAGCCCGTCTTCGATCGCCGCTACGGAACCGTGACGGCCGGCAACGCATCGCCGCTCACCGACGGCGCCAGCGCGGTGCTGCTGATGAGCGACGAGCGGGCGCGCACGCTGGGTTACAGGCCCATCGCGTACATTCGGTCGTACGCGTACGCGGCGCTTGACCCAGGCGAACAACTGCTCATGGGCCCGGTGCTCGCCGCGCCGGTCGCGCTCGACCGCGCTGGCCTCACGCTCGCGGACATGGATCTCGTCGAGATGCACGAGGCGTTCGCCGCACAGGTGCTCTGCAACCTCAAGGGCCTGGAGTCGCGCGCGTGGGCGGAGCGCGCCGGATTCGTGAAGCCGCTTGGGGAAGTGGACCGCGAGAAGCTCAACGTGATGGGCGGGTCCATCTCCATCGGCCATCCGTTTGGCGCCACCGGTGGCCGGATCCTCATGACGCTCGTCAACGAGTTGGCGCGTCGCGGCGGGCAATTCGGTCTCATGACCGTGTGCGCCGCTGGAGGCATGGGGCACGCCATGGTCGTGGAGCGCGCGTCGTGACCGAAGCCCTGCGCACCGAGCAGACCGACGGGGTCCTGATTGTGATGCTGGACCAGCCCGGCGATTCCATCAACAAGGTGGACCGTACACTCGGCGCCGAACTGGAGCGCGTCATCGGCCAGGTGGACACCGACCGCACCATCCGTGCGGTGGTCATCACCAGCGGAAAGAAGGACATCTTCATCGCCGGCGCCGACATCGAGCAGTTCCTTGAATTCCGGACCGAGCTGGATGCGGAAAACGCCAGCAAGGCGGGCCAGCGCCTGCTGCACCTTCTCGAGAAGTCGCGCGTCCCGGTCGTCGCCGCGATCCACGGTGCATGCCTCGGTGGCGGACTGGAACTGTCGCTCGCCTGCACGTATCGCGTCTGCTCCGACCACCCCAAGACCGTGCTCGCGCTGCCCGAAGTGCAGCTGGGCATCATTCCCGGGATGGGCGGCACGCAGCGGCTGCCGCGCCTCATCGGCGTGAGCAATGCGCTGGACATGATCCTCACCGGGCGCAACGTGCGCGCCAGGAAAGCGCTCCAGATGGGGCTCGTGGATGAGATGATGCATCCCGACATCCTCATCGAGACCGCGATACGACGGGCGCTGGAACTGGCCGACAAGAAGCTGCGCCCGCGTCGTCAGGCCACCCGTGGCCTCATGGGCGCCGTGCTCGACGGCAATCCGTTGGGCCGCAGCGTGGTGTACAATCGCGCGCGCGCCGGCGTCATCGACAAAACCCACGGTCACTACCCGGCGCCACTGGCGGCGATCGAGGTGGTGCGTCACGGGCTTTCCAACGGCATCACCGCCGGCCTCGAAGAAGAAGCGCGGGTGTTTGGACGCATGGCGCTCACCCCCGAGTCGAGGCAGCTCGTCTTCCTCTTCTTCGCCACGACGTCGCTCAAGAAAGACATGGGCGTCGCCGAGCCCGCACCTGAGCCGATCGCGGTGAACAAGCTGGCGGTGCTCGGTGCGGGTTTCATGGGCGCCGGCATCACCTCGGTGGCCGTGCAGCAGGGCACCACGGTGCGCCTCAAGGACACGGACCTGACGCGCGTCGGGAAAGGTCTCGCATCCGTGCGGAGCGTGCTGAAGGAAAGATTGGATCGCAAACAAATCACGCGCCCACAATTCGACGACATGATGACGCTCGTCGGCGGCACCGTGGAGTACTCCGGCTTTGGCAACGCCGATCTCGTCATCGAAGCGGTCTTCGAGGACCTGGACCTCAAGCACACCGTGCTCCAGACCGTTCAGGATCGCGTGCCGCCGCACGCCGTAATCGCCTCCAACACCAGCACAATTCCCATTCGCGATGTTGCCGCGGGCCTCAAGCGCGCCGACCGTGTGCTGGGCATGCATTTCTTCTCGCCCGTGCACAAGATGCCGCTGCTCGAGGTCATCGTGACGCCGGAGACGTCGCCGGAAGCGACCGTCACCGCCGTCGCGTATGGGCGCAAACTCGGCAAGACGGTGATCGTCGTGAACGACGGGCCCGGCTTCTACACTACGCGGATTCTTTCGGCGTACATGAACGAAGCCGGCCGTCTGTTGGACCAAGGCGCCCCGGTCGATGTCGTGGACAACGCGCTCGTCGGGTTCGGATTCCCGGTCGGCCCCATCACGCTCATGGACGAGGTGGGCCTCGATGTCGGCGGCAAAGTGGGAAAGACGATGTTCGAATCCTTCGGCGAACGCATGGCGCCGGCGGCTGGTGTGCGCCGCGTGGTCGAATCCGGCCGCCTGGGTCGCAAGGGACGCAGCGGCTTCTATCTGTACGACGCCGCTGGCAAGAAGGGCGGCGTGGACCCAAGCGTGTACCCGATCATCCTCGGCGCCGAACGTGCGGCCGACAAATCGCAGATCGCCGTGATGCCCAACGCGGAAATCGTGGACCGCTGCGTCATGGCCATGGTGAACGAGGCGGTCCGCTGCATGGAGGAGGGAATCCTCCGCTCACCGCGCGACGGCGACATCGGCGCGGTGTTCGGCCTCGGCTTCCCGCCGTTCCGTGGCGGTCCGTTCCGGTACGTGGACGCGCTGGGTGTGGACGAGGTGTTGAGCCGGCTCGACACGTTCGACGGACGCTTTCCCATGCGCTTCCAACCGGCGGCATTGCTGGCGGAAATGTCGCGGGCGCGGACGCGTTTCTATCCTGCGGGCGGTCGTCCCGTCCAGTAGAATTCCTCTTCCGCCATGCTGAATTCCATGCGTCGCCTGACGCGCCTCTTCCTCGGGGCCACGCTGGCCGCGTGCGCCGGACACCCCGTCGGTGGCACGCCGTCGCCGCAGGGCGCCTATCCACCGAGAGACTTGGCCAACCGTCGCCCGCTCACGCGCGCGGAGGCCAGCGGCTTCACGCAGACGTCCAGCTACGCGGACGTCATGGTGTTCATCGAGACGTTGCGTCAGCCGAGCACGGACATGTACGTCACGAGCCTGGGCCGGTCGCCGCAGGGCAAGGACCTTCCGCTCATCATCATGTCGCGGCCGCTGGTGAAGACGCCAGCCGAGGCCAAGCGGCTGGGGCGTCCAATCGTGTTGATCCAGGCCAACATTCATGGCGGTGAAGTGGAAGGCAAAGAGGCGCTGCTGTCGCTGCTGCGAGATCTCAAGCTGGATCCATACAAGAACGTCATTGACTCGCTCGTGATCATGGCGGTGCCGATCTACAACGCGGACGGCAACGATGCTTTGGGACCCCAGGCACGCAATCGCGGGGCGCAAAACGGGCCGGAACAGATTGGCCAGCGTCCCAACGGGCAGAACCTCGATCTCAACCGCGACTACATCAAGGCAGAAGCGCCCGAGACCAAGGCTGCGCTCAAGCTCATCAATGGATGGGATCCTGATGTGCTCGTGGATCTGCATACGACCAATGGCAGCTATCACGGCTACGCACTTACGTGGGCGCCGCCGCTGAATCCTGCTTCGCGCTTCTCCGGCCCGTTCACGCGTGACACCGTGCTGCCGGTGCTGGCCGACGCCCTGCGTCGCAATCGGCGCATGCAAACGTTCCCGTATGGCAACTTCGTGTCGCAGGACTCGGTGCAACAGGGCTGGTTCACCTACGACCACCGTCCGCGCTTCGGCACCAACTACTACGGATTACGCGGCCGGATCGCGATCCTGTCCGAGGCGTACTCGCACGATCCGTTTCGCACGCGCATTGCGAGCACGTACGCGTTCGTCCACGATTTGCTGTCCCTGCTGGCGGCGAACTACGAGGACGTGCTGGAAGTCGGACGTGAGGCGGACCGGATGACTACCGCGTATGCCAGCACGCCCAACAGTTCTCCGCTGATCCCCATTCGTTCGCGACTCACCACGAATCCGCTGAGAGGCGACGTGCTGGTCGAAGACCTGGTTCGCGACCTTGTCGACACGGTCCGCCACGAAGCGGGACTGCGGCCCGGCCTCAGGCGCACCGGCAGGATGCGCACGGTGCGCATGCCCATTATCGACCGGTTCGAGGCCACGCTGGATCAGAGCCTGCCGTACGCGTGGGTGATTCCCGCGGCGCAGGCAAAGCTGATCGAGCCGCTGCGGAGGCACGGCATTGCGGTGGAGCAGCTGGCGGAGCGCGCCACGGTGAACGCGCGCCGGTTCGGCATCGATTCCATTGCGCGCAGCCGGGCATTTCAGGGGCATCAGGAAACGACGCTCGGGGGACGCTGGTCGGGCGCGGACACCGTGACGCTGGAAGCGGGCACGTTCGTCATCCGCGCCGGGCAGCCGCTGGGGATTCTCGCCCTCGTGCTCCTGGAGCCCCAGAGCGACGACGGGCTTGTGACGTGGAACTTTCTGGACGAGTGGATTCAACAGGGCGGCACGTATCCCGTCCTGCGCATCATCGACCGCATCACCGCACCGTTGCGGGGGATTCGAGAAAACTGATGCACGGTCGCTGATGCTGCGGTCGACGCTGCTCTATCTCTCCAATCAACCCCGCGTTTTTCGGTTCGTCCGCGACAACCGCCTGGCCCGCGCGTTTGCGCGCCGCTTCGTGGCCGGTGAGACGCTGGACGACGCCATCGCGGCCGTTCGCGCCCTGAACGCCAAAGGCATCACCGCC
>JBBTFS010000067.1:5801-15886 GCA_038060705.1 Gemmatimonadota bacterium | reverse complement strand
CGCGACCTCCAGGAAGACATTGTGCGCGAGGGCTGGCGCGTGCGCGTCTACGTGCCGTTCGGGACGCAATGGTACCCGTATCTCATGCGCCGCCTGGCGGAACGCCCAGCGAATCTGGCGTTCGTCACCGGCAACCTGGTTCGCGAAACACTCTCTCGGCGCCGCACGCGCTGATCGGACATACCGCGTGGCTCAGTTCCTCCAACCCAACTTTGACGCGGGCGACGTCAATACGGTTGGCGGCTATGCGGCGGTGCACGGACGGCCGGCAGCGTTCGAAGGCTCGGACGGGTATTCCTACAGCGTGGAGATCCTCGCCGACGAAGAGCACGGCCAGCACCAGCCTTGGGGCGCGTATTTCTTTTTCGTGAAGTGGACGCGCATCGGCGCCAGTTCACCCGAGGGGCACATCGAGTCCGACGTGCTGAAACGCGGGGCAACGGAGGCCGAGGCACGCGAGCGTGCCGGCGCCATGAAGCTCAACGACGTGAAGCGCGTGCTGGATGAGCTGATCGCACGCCAACCGGGTGGCGGACCCAAACGCAAATGGTGGGACGCCATGAACGCCGATACGCCCGACCACGATCACGACGCATGACGGAAGACGCGCGCCTCCTTGGGGTGGTCGTCAGCGGCACCGGCGGCGCGTGGCGCGTGCTCGCGGACGACCGCACGGAAGTGGAAGCATCCATGCGGGGCCGTCTCAAGAAATCCGACACAGGACGGCGGGCCGACGGCTCGATCCGGCGCGACACCGTCGCATCCAGGGTTGGCCGGCTGAAACTGGCCGTCGGCGATCGCGTACGGCTCGAGCAGGATGACGCTGCCGGCGCGTGGGCCATCTCGGAGATTCTACCGCGCAAGTCGCAGCTCGCCCGTCGTGAACCGGGGCATGGCCAGGGTGAGCGCATCATCGCGGCCAACCTGGACCAGGCGATCGTGATGTTCGCGGCCGCCAATCCCGAGCCGCATCGCCGCATGCTGGACCGGTTTCTCGTGATCGCGGAGGCCAACGGCATCGCGTCCATCATCGTGATCAACAAGGTGGAACTGGTTGGCGAAGACGTGGCACGCGCCCGCTTCGCGGACTACGAGCGTGCCGGGTATCCGGTCCACTACACCAGCGTGAAGCAGCGCATCGGTCTGGACGGTGTACGCGCGGCACTGTCGGGCAAGGTCTCCGTGATCAGCGGTCCCTCGGGCGTGGGCAAATCGTCCATCCTTAACGCGCTGTTTCCGGGTTTGGGTCTTCGCGTGGCCGAAATCAGCGAGTCGGTGAACAAGGGACGGCATACGACGGTGGGCGCGTTCATGCACCCCTTGCCGACCCCCGACACGGGCGCGGTGGTGGACACGCCCGGCTTGCGCGAAGTGGGCATGTGGGGTCTGCCGCACACGCGCCTGGATGATTGCTTTCCCGAGATCCACACCCTGCGGGATGAGTGCAAGTTCAACGATTGCGCCCACGGCACGGAGCCGGGGTGCGCGGTGCGAAACGCTGTGAAGCAGGGCACCGTAAGTCAAGAACGCTACGAGTCCTACACCATGCTCAAGGCCGAGCTGGCCGCGGAACAAACCAAGTAGGGCCGAATAGCATCCAAATAGATGCCCATCCGGATCGCACACCTCGGTTGGGGCGATACGTCCGCATCAAGTGGCAAACAGTACGAGCGCGGCGAGCGCGAGCTGAGGTTCTTCATCGCCAACGCCACCGTCGAGAAGGTCGGCATTCAGAACTACGCAGGCGCCCATTTCCGCCTGGGCCAGATTCTCGAGAAGACCAACCGCCGCGATCAGGCCAAGACCGAGTACCAGGAAGCGCTCAAGCTCAACCCGCAGCACGCGGACGCGAAGAAGGCGCTGGACGCCCTCAAGTAGTCGGCGGCAAAACCGGGTTTACCAAGACCCGCGTTCCCCCGCCACTGCGATCACTTTCGACAGGCGCTCAGCGGCATGCCGCCAGTTGAGCTCGATAGCGCGCTGTGCGTCATCCGCGCGACCTTCGTCGATGGCGTTGATCATCGCGTCGTGCTCATCCACTGAGGTCTGGATGTTGCCCGTGAGCATGCTGATGTACATGCGGATGTAGCGCTCCGCCTGCGGCTTCACGGCGTCGTGCAGTGCGATGAGCCGCGGCCCCTTGCCGGCCTCGACGATGCCACGGTGCAGCCGCTCGTCGGCCTCGTACAGCTGGCCGTGGTCCACCGGAACTGCACTGGCCGCGCGCGCGAATTCCTGGTTCAGCCCGCGCAACGCCTTGGCCAACGCGCGCCGCGCCGGCGCGTCCAAACACGCCGCGCGCCACGCGCCCAGTCCTTCCAGTGCGCCGACGATGTCGAGCAATTCGTGTACGTCGTCACGCGTGAGCGGCGCCACAGTAAGGCGCGACTGCTGCGCACCAGGTGCGCCCATCACGAAGCCTTCCTGTTGCAGGCGCTGCAGCGCTTCGCGCACCGGCGTACGACTCACACCCAGGCGCGACGCGATCTCGGTCTCGACGATTCGGCTGCCCGGCGCCAGCGAACCCTGCACAATGAGGTCGCGCAGCCGCGCATAGACCTGATCCGGCCTGGACCCGTGCGGTGCAGCGGAAAGCATGCCGGCTTTGCGCGCCGGACTCCTCTTCGGGCGGCTCGGCATCAGCGAACGGCGACGGTGAATGCCATGATCCGAATATATGCCCGCGCGCGCCACCCGGCCGGCGCGTCGCAGGGCCGACGGCGGAAAAACCCCAGTAGTTACTTGCCCAGCAGTGCGGGCGACAACCGCGCACTATCCGCGCCGCTGGACGACCGCGCGGTAGCCGAGATCGCCGGCGTTTCCTTGAAGGAGCCCGAACCCGTACCGCTCTCCGATGTGCCGCTGATCGGATGGATGTAGAGCCGGCCCTGCACGACGCCGCCCTCGTGGATCAGGATCGCGGCGGAACGGATGTCGCCCGCGACGATGCCGGTCGACTGAAGCTCGGTGCGCTGCGCAGCGAAGATGTTGCCCGTGACCGCGCCGCCGACGATGACTTCACGTGCCGTGATGTCGCCCACCACCGTCGCGCCCTGGCCGATGACGACGAGATCCGCGCGTCGAATGGTGCCTTCCAAACGCCCGTCAATGCGCAGTGCGCCCTCGGTTTCGATATCCCCGCTGACGGAGATGTGCGAATCGAAAGCCGAGAAATTCGTGCTGGGGATTGGCGACGGGTCGCGTCGACTGAACAGGCTCATGGAGGCTGGTTCCCGTTATTCGTGCCGGACTGTCCCGGGGGGAAGCCCAACATCGCGCCTGAGAGGCAATTGCGCCAGACGTGATGATGGGAAAAACAAACGGATGATTACTGCTCAATTAGGCACTTAGCGCGACGTCTGCGCAAGTGCCGCATTGACGTTCCGAGTATCGACAACGGCGCGTGCTCCTTTCGCTTACGGGCCTCGCGCTCCAGCGAAACCGTCGTGCCGACGACAGAGTTTCTTACGCGCTCGCCAACCGGTCGAAGTATGCCTTTCGCATCTTGGAGACCTTCGGCGCCACGACGGCTTGGCAGTACGGCTGGTTGGGGTTCTTGCTGAAGTAGTCCTGGTGGTAGCCCTCTGCCGGATAGAACACGGTGTAGGGCACCACGTCGGTGACGACGGGATCGGGCCACACCTGCTCGCGATCAAGCTCGGCGATCACGTCCTTCACGACCGCGAGCTGCTCCGGCGAATGATGGAACACCACCGAGCGGTATTGCGAGCCGATGTCGCCACCCTGACGGTCCTTTGTGGTGGGGTCATGGATCGTGAAGAAGGCGCCCAGCAGGTCCCGGTACGAGATGATGGTCGGATCGAACGTGATCTGGAGGACCTCCGCGTGACCAGTGACCCCCGAGCACACCTGTTCGTACGTGGGGTTGGGCCGCTTACCGCCGGCGTAGCCGCTCACGGATTGCGATACGCCGCGCAGTTGCCGGAACGCGGCATCCAGGCACCAGAAACAGCCGCCGCCGAAAGTGGCCGTCTCGTTCATTCCTGGTCCCCAGTCCCCAGCTCCTTCTTTTCGTTGAAGTTGAGCGAGCACGAATTGATGCAGTAACGTTGGCCGGTGGGGCCGTCGGGAAACACGTGGCCCAAGTGGGTGCCGCACTTCTTGCAGTGGACCTCAATGCGGCGCATGCCGAAAGAAGTGTCTTCCTCGGTCTCGACATTGTCGCCAGGCATCGGATCAGTGAAGCTGGGCCAGCCCGTGCCGGAATCGAACTTCGTGTTCGATGAGAAAAGCGTGGCGCCGCAGCCGATGCACGTGTAGACGCCGTCCTTCTTGTTGTTCCAGTACGCGCCAGTGAACGCACGCTCAGTGCCCTTTTCGCGGGCGACGTGGTACTGCTCCGGAGTGAGCTGTTGCAGCCACTCCTCCTTGGACTTGCTGGTCTTGTCGCTCATGATCGCAATCTACAAATCCTGGCAAGTCCGTTGCCGCACAACGACTTGCGGGCCTAGAACTCGCGGCGCTTCATTTCCTTGAAGAAGGCTGTGCGCTCGACGTCGGCGTCTTCATCCTGCGGCGGGGGCAGCGTGCTGTCGAATTTCCGGCCGTCGCGCGCCTTGGCCATTTTCTCGGCCTTCGCGGCGTTCTTGCGGATCAACTTCTGAAGCTGTTTCTCGTCCATCGGTCCTGTGCGTGAGGGGGTGTCGGGGCGACAAAAACCGCTCCTTCATTATATACGCACAAAGGAGCCGGCGCGTTTGATCCGAAGCCAGTGGACGTCCCTGTTCCTCATGGCGTACTCCGCAGTCGTTGAATGTCCTTGAGAATGCCTGCCACCAGCGCTTCCGTCACGAGGGCGCCCTTTTCGCGCGTGGCGAGCGTCGGGTCGCCCCAGATGCCGGTGGGCGAATACGTGCCCGGCATGGTGGAGTCGCGCACGAGCCGTCCTTTGCTTGGGCGGTAGTCCCTCACGGCCTTCTTCATGTCTACGGTAGCCGGCGCCATATACAGCATCATGGATGTCTCGATCTCGTCGGCGTGCGTGCCGCCTTCCTGTTTCGACACCTGCTTCTCGACGTCAGCCAGCACCACGCCAAGGTTGGTGAACTGCATGTCGATCGTATCCACGGCGAGGATGGCCCGCGCCTGGCGCAGCGGCCCCAGCGTGCTGACGCCGGTGTTCAGTACGTAGAACTTTCGTGGTCCGAACGACGCCAGCGACCGTACGATTTGCACGATCATGTCGCGCGCGGTCTCGATGGTGAGCGACGTGGAACCGGGGTACAGCACGAAGGCCGGGTAGTAGTTGTACGTCACCATCGGCGCCATCACGACATCGGCGCCGTCGAGCACGCGGCGCTTGAGGTACTCGGCGATGAGGAGGTCGTTGGACAGCTTCAGGTGAGGACCGTGCTCCTTGGCGCCTGCGCCGAGTGGAATGACGACGACGGTTGTCCTGGTGAGTGCGCGCTCAGCTTCCTGCCACGTGAGGTTTTCGAGCAGGACTGCGCGCCCGGTTTGTGCCGGGAGCTGAACCACGACAGGCGCGAGGAGAAACAGGGCAAACGAAAAGCGAAGCGTACGCATCACGGAGTTGATGTTGGAGGTTTGCGGTGCCGAGTGGATTGCTCGTAGGCGTAGGCCAACCTGAACAACGTGGCCTCGCTCCAGGCACGTCCGAGGATCGTCAGGCCGGCCGGAAGCGTGTTGTCGCGCGTGTAGCCCATGGGAACTGTGACGGCCGGCCAGCCGGTCTGTGGCGAGAAGACCTGGCTGTTGTCGCCGTGCGGGGTATTGAGATCGCCGATGAGGCGCGGTGGGTTGCTCCAGGTGGGGTAGACGAGCGCGTCGAGCTGGAGCCCGTCCATCGCTGAGCCCAGCACCGTGCGATAGCCAGCGCGTACAAGCTCGGCCTGCGCGCAGCCGGGCTGCGAGTCCACCGGCGCGGTGGCGCGCATGGCATTCTCGAGACGCGCTTGCGTGGAGGGATGGAAGCGGCCCGAGCGAACCAGTTCCTCCAGGGTCTTCACCGGTGTGCGGTTGCCGGTGCTGGCGATCCATTTCTCGAGATCGTACTTGAAGCGATTGCAGCCTTCGCGTTGCTGGCGTCGGACGGAGTCCAGTCCCGGGAGCGGGACGGAATCAATGATCGTTGCACCCTGCGCGCGCAAGTCAGCGATCGCGCGTGCGAACACCACCGCGACGCCGCTGTCCAGCGTTGGCCGTTCATAGGCTTGCCGCAGGATACCGATGCGCGCGCCGCGCAGCCCGCTGGCGATGAGCGACTTGGAGTAATCGGGCAGGGGGCGACCGCGCGCTGCCTCGGTCACCGGATCATCGGGGTCGTAGCCGGCGACCACCTGGAAAATCGCGACGGCGTCAGCGACGCTGCGCGCCATCGGACCGGCGATGTCCGCGGCGTAGCTCAGCGGTATCACGCCTGCCCGGCTCGTGAGCCCCATCGTCGAGCGGATGCCGACCAGCGCCTGATGCGCCGACGGTCCGCGGATGGAATTACCGGTGTCGGTGCCCAGTCCCGCGGTGCCGAGGGACGTGGCGACGGCCGCGGCGGTGCCGCCGCTGGAGCCGGCGGTCACGCGATCCAGCGCGTACGGGTTCTTGGTGTAACCCGGGAGGATCGAGGAAACGGTTTCGTATGGCGTGAACGCGAACTCAGCCATGTTGGACTTGGCGAGGACGATGGCCCCGGCGTCGCGCACGCGCTTCACCATGGTGGCGTCTTTCGTCGAAACGAATCCAGCGAATGCCAGCGAGCCGTCGGTGGTCGGAAGGTCGCGCGTCTCGAAGTTGTCCTTCACGATCATCGGCACGCAGTGGAGCGGGCCGGTGAGTCCCTCGCGCCCGAAGCGCGTGTCCAGCGAGTCCGCCGTCTTCAGCGCGTCCGGATGAACGACGATCAGCGAATTGATGGCTGGGCCTTTCTTGTCGTAGGCGTCGATGCGCGCGAGGTACGCGCTCACCAGTGCGCGGCAGCTGAGCGTGCCGTCGCGGAACCCGGCGTGGATTTGCGCGACTGACGTTTCCTGGACGCGAAAGCCCGCTCCGGGACTCGTTGCCGCGACGCTCCCTGCGCAACCCCATGCAAGGACCAACGCCAGCGCGTCGACGGGGAGTCTCATGGGCAGAATATGCGTCGGGAAGGTACAACTGCCTATCGCGGAGGAAGAGGGGTCTTGTGCCCGGGCCAACCCAATCGACCCGGGCGTTGTCTTATGGTACGGCCCCTTGGCCAGATCCCGTCGCTTTTCCCGCCCCGTCCCAATCCGCGCACATGTTCAACTTCAAGCTGGCCTTCCGGACCCTGCGCAAGACGCCGTTCGTCACGCTCGTGGCGGCGATTTCACTGGCGCTCGGCATCGGATCGAACACCGCGATCTTCTCGATCTTTGACCAAATGTTGCGGCGCCCGGTGAACGTGTATCAGCCGGAGCGGCTCGTGAACCTCGGCGCGCCTGGACCCAAGCCCGGTTCCACGTCGTGCAACATCATCGGCGGGTGTGAGCTGGTATTCAGCTATTCCATGGTGCGCGACCTGCAGAAAGCCGAAAAGTTGCCATTCACGGGAATCGCGGGCCACGTCACGTTCGGCGCCAACGTGGTGTTCGAGACACAGGTCATGAACAGCAGCGGGCTGTTGATCACCGGCTCGTACTTCCCGGTGCTGGGGCTGCAAGCCTCGCAGGGCCGGCTCATCGGTCCGACGGATGACGAAACGATCGAAGGCCATCCGGTCGTCGTGTTGAGCCACACGTTCTGGGAGACGCGGCTCGGCGCGGCGCCTGGCGTGGTCGGCAAGACCATGACGATCAACGGCCGCCAGCTGACCATCATCGGCATCGCCCCGGTTGGCTTTGAGGGAACGACGATAGGCAGCCGGCCGAGTTTCTTCGTGCCCATCAGCATGCGGCCCGCGTTGGGCATCGGCACCCGGGCCGGCCTCGACATGCGGCGCAACTACTGGGTGTACCTGTTTGCGCGGCTCAAGCCCGGCGTGACCATCGAGCAGGCCAAGCCGGCGATCAACGCCGTGTATTCGCCCATCATCGCCAATGTCGAGGCGCCGCTCCAGATCGGCATGAGTGACGCGACGCTCAAGCTGTTTCGCGCAAAGCAGATCCCGCTCACGGACGGGAGTCGCGGGCAGAGCGACGTGAGCGAAGAGGCCGGCGTCCCGCTGGCCATCCTCTTCGCCGTCACCGGCATCGTGCTGCTCATCGCATGCGCGAACATTGCCAACCTGCTGCTGGGCCGCGCCGCTAATCGCGAAATGGAAATGGCGGTACGCCTGTCGCTCGGCGCCACGCGGCGCCAGTTGTTGGTTCAGCTCCTGACCGAGTCGCTGGTGCTCGCGGCGATCGGCGGTTTGCTCAGCTTTGTGTTTGCCCAATGGACGCTGGCCGGAGTCTCGGCGCTGTTGCCGGGCGAGATCGCGCAGACCATGCCATTCGAGCTCCGCTGGTCCGCCGTGGTATTCGCCGGCGTCATGTCGCTGGTGACCGGCGTCATGTTCGGGCTGTTTCCGGCCTTGCATAGCACGCGCCCGGATCTCGTGACGGCAATGCGTAACAACTCCGGCAAGTTGTCCGGTGGGCGCGCCGCGTCGCGCTTCCGCACTTCGCTGGCCACCGCGCAGGTTGCGCTGTCGATGGCGTTGCTCATGTCCGCAGGTCTCTTCGTGAAGAGTCTGTGGAAGGTGAGCCGACTGGACCTGGGCGTGAAGGTGGACAACGTGGTGACGTTCGCACTCGCGCCGCGCCGCAGCGGGTACGATTCGTTGCGGTCCAAGACGCTGTTCGACCGCGTAGAAGCGGAGCTCGCCGCCTTGCCCGGTGTCACCGGCGTGACGTCCGCATCGGTGCCGCTCCTGGCCGGGAACAACTGGGGCAACGATGTCTCGGTGGAGGGATTCAAGAAGGACGCGGACACGGACGACAACTCGCGCTTCAACGAGATCGGATCCGACTACTTCCAGACGATTGGTGTTCCGTTGCTCGCGGGCCGGGAGTTCACCGCGTCCGACGCGGCCGGCCGGCCCAAGGTCGTGGTGGTGAATGAAGCGTTTGCGAAGAAGTTCGGCCTTGGGCGGGACGTGGTCGGCAAGCGCATGGCCACCGGTGATACGTCAGTGCTCGATATGGAGATCGTTGGCCTCATCAAGGACGCGAAGTACGCGGAGGTGAAAGATGTGATTCCTCCGGTGTTCTACACGCCCCACCGGCAGGATCCGCGCATCGGTTTCATGAACTTCTACGCGCGCACCGCCGGCGAGCCCAAGCGCCTGCTGCGTGACGTGCCGGCAGCCATCCGGCGCATCGACCCCAACCTGCCGGTGGAAGATCTCAAGACGATGCCGCAGCAGATCCGCGAGAACGTGTTCATGGATCGCATGATCAGCATTCTCTCGGCGGCGTTCGCCATCCTCGCCACGATTCTCGCGGCGGTCGGTCTCTATGGCGTGCTGGCGTACTCGGTGGCGCAGCGGACGCGCGAGATCGGCGTGCGCATGGCGCTGGGTGCCAGCAGCGGCGCGGTGCGCGCCATGGTGCTGCGTCAGGTGGGCCTGATGGTCGCGATCGGCAGCGTGATCGGCATCGCGGGGGCCATCGGTCTCGCCAAGGGCGCCAGCTCCATCTTGTTCCAACTCTCGGGCACGGACCCGTTCGTCATGGCGAGCGCCGTGGTGCTGCTGACGCTCGTCTCGCTCGGCGCCGGCTATGTGCCGGCGCGCCGCGCGTCGAAGATCGACCCGATGCAGGCGTTGCGGTACGAGTAGGACACTCAACGCGAGACGGTTTTTCGTTCGGAGTTGATGAACGCGATGAGCAGGGGAACGTCCGCGGGCCGCAGATCCGGCCTTGGCATCCGGGCTCCGGTGCCGTTCGCTGGCTTGATGGACGGGTCGGCCAGATAATTCGCCAGGTAGGTCGGCGCAAAGCGCTTGTCCGTGAGGTCGGGGCCGACGTCGGACACTTCGCCGCTCGCGTCCACGCCGCCGTGGATGTGGCAGGTGACGCAGCCCTTGGCCGCGAAGAGGATCCGACCACGATCGGCTTCGGAGGCGACAATCGCCGAGCTCGGCGGCGACGCCAGCGCCTTGATCGGCA
>JBBTFS010000067.1:0-5701 GCA_038060705.1 Gemmatimonadota bacterium | reverse complement strand
TAGTCGGGCACAGATTCGACGTTAACCACGGCCCAGCCACCAATGCGAATGGCGGCGACGGTGGCCAGTGCGGCAGCGATGCCAAGAACGCCCGGTACGGATCTCTTCATTCGAGCCCCCTGAATGGTGGTCGAATATGACGCCGCGGGGGCTTGGTTTGCTTGAACCCCTGAGACAGCGAGATTCGGGGGTGCGCGACACTGCCGAACTTCAGGCCTGGAAGGCCATCCGTCCCATTCGCTTCAGGGCGGTGCGGGCCTACCTGCTCACCGTCCGCATCCTGCTCGGCTATGCCTGGCTCGGGCTGTTGCGGCCGGTGCTCGGGCCCAGCCTGTACGCGTCCAAGCTGGTCGACCGACATCGCGCGACGTCCAAACGGCTCGTCACCGCGATCCTCGACCTCAAGGGCCTGTTCATCAAGGTCGGTCAGCTCATCAGCATCCTCACCAACATCCTGCCGCCGGAGTTCCGCGCCGAACTGGAGCAGCTCCAGGACAGCGTGCCGGCACGTCCGCCCAACGAGGTCACGGCACGCATCCGCAAGGAATTTGGCAAAGCGCCGGACGAATTGTTCGCCGAGTTCAATCCGGTGCCGATCGCCAGCGCGTCACTGGCGCAGGTACACGAGGCGCGGCTGCGCGACGGCCGACGCGTGGCGGTGAAGGTGCAGCACGCCGATATCGAGGAGATCTCCCGGCTGGACCTCAACGTGCTGGCCGGCGTGCTTACGCTCATCCAGTTCTTCGTGCGCATCAAGGGCCTCGAGTCCTACCACGCCGACATCACGCAGATGATCAGCGAGGAACTGGACTTCACGCAGGAGGCCCGCAACATCGCGACGATCTCGGCCAACTTCGCGGGCAGCACTGAAGTCCACTTCCCGAAAGTCGTGGCCGAGCTCTCCACGCAGCGCGTCCTCACCACCGAATTCATCGAAGGCACCAAAGTCACGGACTTCGACGAACTGAAACGGCTCGGCGTCGATCGCCCGGCGCTCGCCAAGCGGATTCTCACCGCGTACTGCCAGATGGTGTTCTCCGACGGGGTGTTTCACGCCGATCCGCATCCCGGCAACATCATCACCCATCCCGACGGCAGCATCACGTTCGTGGACTTCGGCGCGGTGGGTCGCCTGG
Organism: Gemmatimonadota bacterium; assembly: GCA_038060705.1. Classification (GTDB taxonomy): domain Bacteria; phylum Gemmatimonadota; class Gemmatimonadetes; order Gemmatimonadales; family Gemmatimonadaceae; genus DASPMP01. The sequence continues at coordinate 4,565 of JBBTFS010000067.1, read as the reverse complement.
CACCCAACGTGAAGTCCGGCATTCCCATGTTCTGGAACGGCATCATCAAGCGCGATCCGCAGATGATCAGCGCAGGGCTGCGTCAGGCGGGATTCTTTGCGCGCGACCCTGAAGTCGGCGAGGACGACGTCGCCGAGCGCGCCATCAACTACTTCCAGAAGCGGTTCTTCGAGCAGATGACCGTGGAGGGTTTCTCGCTCAAGGACATTCAGGTCGACATGAAGGCCAAGATCGAGGCGATGGCCGACCTGAGGAAGCTCGACATCTCATTTCGCGATCTGCAGCGCTCGTTTCAGGTGCCCAAGGAGTGGGTGATCTTCGAGCGCGCGGCGCTGCTGCTGGTGGGGCTCGGCACGCAGATCGACCCGGAGATGAATCCGCTCAAGACCATCGGTCCGTACCTCCAGGAATTCGTGCTTGGTGGCAAGGACACGGACTGGAAGGCGCAGGTCACGACCGCAGTGCGCGAGATGGCGATGTCGGCCCTCGCGATTCCGGATCGGGCGAATCGCTTCTTCGAGCGCGCCAACCGCGGCGACATCCAGCTGCACGTGACGGGCCTGCGCGAGAGCGCGTTGCTGCTCTACGCGGGGGTTCACCAGATCATCTTCATGTTCCTGGCGATCGCCTTGGGCGCGCTTGGCTACGTGCTGGAGGCGCGTGGCGAGCGCGAGTTCGCGATCGTCTCGTGGTCGGCCGCGGCGCTGTGCCTGTTGCTGATTACGGGCTCGATGTGGAGGGCGCGATCACTCAGTGCCGGGCTTCGGAGCCGCCGTCGCTCATAGCGACGGCACGCACCACCAGCGTCATGTGGTCACGCGCTTGCCCATCTTGACGTAGTAGTAGACAAAGCCGACGAGCAGGAGTCCGTGAACGATGCTCCCCATGACGATTCCGGACTGCTTCAGCATCCCTGACCGCCAATCAACGATGTCCAAACCCCAGCCGACGACGTGCAAGACAATGTTGCCGGTCATGATGGCGCTCAGCGCGTCGGACCCCGGGTCGTTGCGGGCCATGATGTTGACAACGCCCACGGTGAGCAGCGCGACACCGACCTCGCGCAACACGTTGGTCGCACCCGCGCCGGTAATGGTCGTCATGCTGTTCAGCATCGCGTCGGGCGACACGATCATCGAGAGCCCGAAGAAGACACCCAAGGTGCCAGCGGCTGCGAGAAAGTGAGCGCGCTTCATGAATCGTGTTCTCCGAGAAGGTGTGAAAGTGGACTACGCGTGCGCGCGTAGTGTCGGGTCAATGTCTTCGCGAGTAAAGGTGGTGAGGCGAACGATCTTGGCGTTTCCGCGAAACTCTGCGGGCACGATGGAGCGCGCTTCTTCCTTAGTATCGACCTCAACAACGAGCCATGCTTTGTGCTCGCCGTCCTTGCACCCCCAGTCCGCCCGCGTGAGGAAATGGGACCCGGTCCGGAGAAACACGTCGATGGCGCGGTTGCACTCACGGGTGCTCTTGTCGTGGGGAACCTCGATGAAGAATCTTGGCATGAGAAGCGATCCTCGTGACGGTGCGAATTCGTCGCGGCTACGGAGTGTAGGGAACGCCCAGTTCCTGCTTGTAGGCTTCGCGCAGCGCGGCGATATATCGGTCGAAGAGCTGCGACATGGTTCGGTGCTCGGTCTTCACTTGTTCGCGAAACGTAGCATCCGTGAGAAAGTGGTACAGCACGGCGGCCACGATCTTCGCGTCCATCATGAAAGCTGTGTGACCCGTGGCGTTGAAGTTGTCCGCCGTCATCTCGTACGTGTGGTTGGCGTGGTTCGAACTCGCGACCGTGACGCCGACGCCGGGAATCTCCCGTGCAAGGAAGCCGGTCTCCTCATAGCCCGCAGGCCGCTCGGCCTCCTCCGAAATCCTGGGCGCGTTGAGCTTCCTGGCGTACGCGAAGGTCAACTCCTGAAGGGTGCCCAGCGTGATGCCGTCGCGGTATTCGCCATAGCGGTCCAGCTCGACCGTAGTTCCCGTGGCCATCGCGGCGCCCTTGGCCGCGCGCGTGACCATGGAGTCCACATGCGCGAGGTACACCTCGTCGGGATGGCGCAGGTAGAAATCCACCACGGCGCGGTCCGGCACGACATTGGGTGCCACGCCGCCCTCGGGGATCACGCCCTGCATGGACGTTTCTGGGCGCAGCGACGAGCGCAGCCGATCCACCGCCGTGTAGAACATCACGGCTGCCTCGAGCGCGTTGCGTCCGTTCCACGACGACAGTTGGTGCGACGGCGCCCCTTTGAAGATGTACTTCACTTCGTTGATGTTGAGGCAGCAGACACCAAAGCCGGCCTTGGCACGCTTCGTCGGGCCACCGGTGGCGTGACTGCGCAGCAGAATATCCGTGCCCGCGAACACGCCCGCCTTCTGCATGATCGTTTTGGTCGGCGGCCCGACTTCTTCTGCGGGCGTGCCGAAGATCTTGATGCGGCCGGCGACGCGCTTCTCCGTCATGAAGTCCATCATTGCGCGCGCGGCCGCGATCGCCACCGGCGTCTGCGCGTTGTGCTGATCGCCATGGAACGCGCCCTGCGTGCCGCGCAGCGCGTCGTATTCGCCGATGAGTCCGAGCGTGGGCCCATTGGTGCCCGCGGGTGAATCCCACGTGGCGACAAACGCCGTCGCCAAGCCGGCCACCGGCGTCTCGACCTTGAAACCCGCGGCCCTGAGGACCTTCACGAGTGTGTCCACCGCCTTGAACTCCTTGAACCCGACCTCCGGATTGCGGCCGATCCAGTCGCTCAGCGCCTCCATGCCGCCGGTCTTCCAGTACGACTCGGCGCGCGCCAGCACCTTGTCGCGATCGGCGTCGTTCTTCGACGCGAGCGCATTCGCCGTGCGCGTTGGCGCGAGCTGCTCCTGGAGCTTGTCGATGGCGTCGAGGACGGGCTTGGCGGCCGTGCGCTGGGTGGGTGTGGTCTGGGCGGCGGCGGCGGCGGCGGTGGCGGCCAGAGTAAGCAGGAGAAGGGCAGGTGTCTTCATACCGGATTATGCGACAGCCGAGCGTGAAGGGGAACTCCGACAGATCATCGCGTGCTCCGCGATAGGTATTCGTGGTGTGGGCTAACTTCCTTGATGCCATTCGGTGCACTCAAGCTTCATCCGAGTCTCCTAGCCGGTATCAAAGACCTCGGCTTCACGCGTCCCACGCCCATCCAGGCGGACGCGATTCCTCCTGCGCTCGAGGGGCGCGACCTGATTGCCTGCGCCATGACCGGCAGCGGCAAAACCGCCGCGTTCCTGTTGCCCATTCTGCACCGGCTTCTGGACAAGTCGCGCCGCACCACGCGCGCGCTGGTCATCACGCCGACGCGTGAACTGGCCGCGCAGATCCTTCAGGACCTGAACGAGCTCGCGGTCCACACGCCGCTCACGGCAGCGTCCGTCTACGGCGGCGTCGGCATGGGTCAGCAGGAGCATGCCCTGCGCGCCGGTGTCGACGTGGTCATCGCGACGCCTGGCCGGTTGCTTGACCACTTCAGGCATCCGTACGCCAAGCTCGACAAGGTCGAGTTCTTGGTCCTGGACGAAGCCGACCGGATGCTGGACATGGGCTTCCTGCCGGACATCAAGCGCGTACTGAAACACCTGCCGCCAAAGCGCCAGACGCTCTTCTTCAGCGCAACGATGCCGGCGCCGATCCTGCAGCTCACGCGCGAGTTGCTGCACAACCCGGTGAAGATCAACATCGAGCGCGTCGCGCAGCCGGCGACGGGTATCACGCAGGCGGCGTACCCGGTGCCGCAGGAACTCAAGTCGGCGCTGCTACTTGCGATCCTCAATCGCGACCTCATCAAGGAAGCGCTGGTGTTCACGCGCACCAAGCATCGCGCCAACCGCCTGTGGGAGTTCCTCACCAAGCACGGCGTCAATGCGTCGCGCATCCACGGCAACCGGTCGCAGAACCAGCGCGTTGATGCGCTGGAGGGGTTCAAGGAAGGCCGGTATCGCATCCTGGTCGCGACCGACATTGCGTCGCGCGGCATCGACGTCGAGGCGCTGGGCCACGTCATCAACTTCGACGTGCCCGTGGTCGCGGAAGACCACATCCATAGAGTGGGCCGCACCGCCCGCGCCGGATTGCAGGGCGAAGCGTTCACGTTCGTGTCGCCGCAGGAAGAAGATGACCTCAAGGCGATCGAGCGCATGGCGGGCAAGGCGCTGCCGCGCGTGACGCTGCCGGACTTCAACTACACGGCCAAGATTGCCGAGAAGCTCGAAGTGCCTTTGAAAGATCGCTTGGCGGCACATCGGGCTCAGCGTCGCGGCCAACGCGGTGGCGGTGGCGGCGGACGCGGACATGGCGGCGGTCACCGACGCTAGTTCATGTCTATCGGCTGAGAGTCGAATGGCACCTCGGCCAAAGGTTCATCCGGATACGACGGATGGAGCAGATTTGACGGACTGGTCGAAGTGCGAGCAGCCACCAAGTGCCCGATGGATGCGTTTTTGTTGTTGCTGTTGCGCAGCGAGGTCATGATGGTGGAAGGACGCGATCATGATGTTCGAGTCTGGGATATCTCCGTTGCATCCGCTCAATCCGTCGCGTCCGGATG
>JBBTFS010000066.1:0-5736 GCA_038060705.1 Gemmatimonadota bacterium | reverse complement strand
GGCAGACGGTGCGGCTGAAGAGTGTCTGGGGCCGCGAAGAACCGCAGCGCTCGGTGATCGGTGCTACGATGGACGTGCTGGACAAGAGCGGTGCCGTGATCGGAACCATTCAGCCGCGCATGAATTACTACCGCGTTTCGGACCAGCCGGTGCCGACACCGGATGTGCGCAGCGGTCTGCGTGGCGACCTCTACGTGAACCTCATGGCGTTCGATCCCACCGGCGCCAATGCGACGGTCAAGGTGATCGTCGAGCCGCTCGTGCCGTGGATCTGGTTCGGCGGCTTCGTCATCGTGGCGGGCGCGGGCATCGGCATGTTCCACGGCGGGCGCCGTGGAACACCGGCGCAGGGGATCGACGAGCGTCCGGCTCCGGTGGAGCCAGAGGCGGCGAGGGCGGACGCGTGAACTGGAAACGCGCACTGATCGCCGTGATCGCCTCGGTGCCCATCATCGCGCTGTTCGCTTTCGGGTTCACCCGGAACCCCGCCGAAATCCCGTCGCCGCTTCCCGGGCGCGACGCCCCGGTATTTCGCCTCGCGGTCTTCGCCCCGGGCGAGCCGCCGCTGTCGCGCTCCGTTGGTGACACGATCCGTTTGCCTGATCTCCGCGGCAAAGTCGTGGTGCTGAATTTCTGGGCGTCGTGGTGCCTGGCGTGTCGCGACGAGCACGTGGCGCTCAGCGAGACGGCGCGAGGCTATGCCGGACAGCCGGCGCAGTTCCTCGGCGTGCTCTACAATGACCGCCCGGCCGCCGGACTTCGCTGGATCGCCGACATGGGCGGCCAGAGTTACCCGTCCGTCACGGACCAGCGGTCGCGCACCGCGATCGATTACGGCCTGTACGGCGTGCCCGAGACCTTCATCGTCGACACGCAGGGACGCATCGCGTACAAGCACCTGGGACCCATCTCGGAAGCGGTTCTGCGTCAGTGGATTGATTCGCTGATGCCGAAGCGAACGGCGCCTGACACCGCCCTGCGCGCGCGTTTGCGATGACCCGCGTTGCGCCGCGAATCGTGGTCATCGCGACCGTGGCATTCTGTATGGCACAGGCCGCGTTCGCGCAGGACTCCGTCGCGCGTCAGGCCCCAGGGTTGGCGGTCAGCGATTCGGCACTGGAGGCCCGAACGGCCGCGGTGGCGGCTACGCTCCGGTGCCCGGTCTGCCAGGGTGAATCCATCCAGGATTCGCCGGCGGAACTCGCGCAACAGATGCGCGCTGTGGTGCGGGACCGGTTGCGGGCCGGCGAGACACCGGAGCAGATCAAGGCCTACTTCGTTTCGAAATACGGCGAGTGGATCCTGCTCGAGCCCGCCATGTCAGGCCTCAATATTGCGCTCTATGTTCTCCCGGTGCTGCTGGTGGTTGGTGGACTGGTCTTCGTGGTGTTCCTCGTTCGGAAATGGACCACACCACCGGCGAACGCCAATTGACGATGACAACCAATGCGCCACCGAAGAAGCGGCGGTTCCGTTGGGCAGGGAGACACGGACCAAACTGAACTCAGAGCCGGTATAAGTTCTCAGGTCCCGTGGTCACGCGCTCAACCCTGCTCTCGCCCCTGAAACTCGATTTCGTGCGCCGATCTCGCCTGGTGTTTGTCAGTTGCATGATCGCGAGCACCCATGAAACGCTCGCCCAGGGGACCGAGCGCGTCCGCGCCAATGACAATCGCGCGCGGGCCGGCGTACAGGGCGTCAGCACCGTCGCTATCCGCATGGAAGCCAAGCTCGCCATGTGGCATCCAGACGGTGACGACAAGCCCGGCGTGCTGATCCCGGTGTTTGCCGAACTGGGGCGCGCGCCACAGGTGCCCGGTCCGCTGATTCGTGCGCCCGGCGGCACCGACGTCATCGTCATGCTGCGCAACTCCATTCCGAACGCGACGCTCATCGTGCACGGACTGCACGCGCGGCCGCCGATCGTGCCCATCGGCACCACGTTCTCCGACAGCGTCGTCATCGCACCGGGCACGTACCAGACGCTGCGCTTCAAACTCGATCGTCCCGGCACGTACTACTACTGGGGCACCACCACTGGCCGCCCGTTCGAACGGCGCGGCGAGGACGCGCAGCTCTCCGGCGCCATCGTCGTGGACGAACCCGGCGAGCGCACGCCGCGCGACCGCGTCTTCGTCATCGGCATGTGGGCCGATACCACGGCAGACTCCAGCCGGCATCGCCAGCGAGAACTCGTTGTCCTCAACGGACGCGCCTGGCCCGCGGGCGATCGCGTGCAATACTCGAGAGGGGACGTGGTGCGGTGGCGCGTGATCAACGCATCTGTCGACGCGCACGCGATGCACTTGCACGGGTTCTATCATCGCGTGCTGCGCCGCGGTGACGCGATGGTGGATACGGTCCTCGCGACCGGCACTGACCTGGTCCACACGGAACGTGTCGCCGCCGGCGGCACCTACTCGGCCACGTTCACCGCCGACCGACTGGGCACGTGGCTGTTCCACTGCGAAGACCCGGCCCACTCCGAGGCACGGGGACCGCTGGGATTCTCGGCGGGACCGGGCGTAACCGCCAACGGAGGCATCGTCACGCGCCCGCTGGGCGGATTGGCCACCGCGATCGAAGTGACGCACGCGGAAGGCGACACGAGCTGGAAACTGCCGCCCCCGTTGCCGCCGTATCCCGCGCGCCGGTTCCGCATGCTGCTGCGCCAGAACCTTGGCAGTACCGCGGATATTCCTATATATGGTATAGCGCTCAACGAAGTGGGCATCGAGGCGCCGCGCCCCGACAGTGGGCAACGCGTTGGCCCCACGCTGGTTCTGAACCGCGGCGAGCCCGTGAGTGTGTGGGTGGTGAACAACCTGCCGGAGCCCACTGCCATCTCGTGGCACGGCATCGAGGGCGAGAGCTTCTATGACGGCGTGCCGGGCGTGAGCGGAGCCAAGCCCATCCCGCCGCCGCGCAACGCGCCGCCGCCAGCAGTCACGGCGCCAACGCGGCCGCCGTATGCGCCGCTCATCGCGCCCAACGATTCGTTCGAAGTCCGGCTCCAGCCACCCAGGTCGGGCACGTTTGCGTATCACGCCATCGTGAACCAGTCGCGACAGATGCGCGCCGGGATCGTGGGCGCGGTGGTCGTCGCAGAGCGCAATCGGTACGACGCCGCGCTCAACTTCCCGGTCGTGATCTCGTCACCCAGTGACTCGGTCGCGGAAGAAGTGGCTGTGTTGATCAACGGCAGCACCACGCCTGCGCCACTTGATCTCAGGCGCGGCGGTGCGTTCCGCATCCGCGCGGTGAACTTCACGGCTGGCCGGCCGGACCTGGTGCTGGAGCTGCGCCATCAGGACTCGACGTACGCCGCGTGGCGGCCCATGGCCCGCGACGGCATCGACGTGGCGCCGGCCGAGCGTGTGCCGCAGGCGGCGCGCGTGATGATCAGCAACGGTCAGGCGCGCGACTTCGAGTTCGCGCCGCTGCGCTCGGGCGATTACCGCCTCGAGGCGCGCTCACCGTCCGGCACGGTACTCGGCGAGTTGCCCCTGCGGGTCTACTAGCCCCTCGTGCGCACCTGCGCCGGCCGATAATATGGCGTAAGGAGCAGCACCTCATGCACTGGCTCACTGACGCGGCGGCGAAGGCAGGACTGAAGGCGGCGACGACCCTCCTCCTGCCCGCGGGCACATCCGCGGCGGACGCCTGGGAGGTTGTCGCGCGCGCGCTCGGGCTGACGCCCAGCGAGCTGGCGGGCAAGGTGGCGGATGCCCGCCGGATGAAGCTCGCGCGCCTGAGCACCGCCGATTCCAAGGCCATGCGCCTGGTTCCGGAAAAGCTGGCCCGAAAGTTCGGCGTATTCCCGGTGCGCGACGACGATCGTCAGGTCATCGTCGCCACGTACGATCCCGACAACTACGAGGCCGACCAGCAGATCAGCTTCGCGTCCGGGCGCCGTGTGGTATTCGAGCTGGCGCCGCCGCACGCGGTCATTCAGGCGATCAACGTCGGATACGCGCAAGACAAGAGCGTGGATGCGGTGCTCACACGTCTCGAGTCCGAGTTGACGGATGCGGTGCGGGTGCTGGACGATCACAAGCCCGACGTCGTGCGCGCGCAGGAGGTGGACTCGGCCCCCATCGTGAAGCTGACAAACCTGGTGCTGCGCGACGCGGTAGAGTCGCGCGCCAGCGACATCCATATCGAGCCAGGCGAAGGCAATGGCGTGGTCCGCTTTCGCATCGATGGCGTAATGCGCGTCCACATGCAGTTGCCAATGCATGCGCTCAACCGCGTGGTGTCGCGCATCAAGGTGCTGGCCAGGCTCGACATTGCTGACCGCACGCGCCCGCAAGATGGGCGCACCCGCATCCAGGTGGACGGCAAGGTGGTCGACCTGCGCATTTCCACCGTGCCGATCCGCGACTCCGAGAAGATCGTGATCCGCATTCTGAGGCCGGACACGGGCGCCACGCTCAACGAGGTGGGCCTCGCCGCACCGGAACTGGAGCGCGTGCGCTCGGTCCTGACCGCGAGGGACGGCATCATGTTGGTGACCGGCCCCACTGGCTCGGGAAAGACGACGACCCTCTACGGCGTCCTGCGCGAACTCGCCGCCGGCGACGTCAACATCATGACGGTGGAAGATCCGGTGGAGTATGAGCTCAAGGGCATTTCCCAGATTCAGGTGGACACCAAACGCGGCGTCACGTTTGCATCGGCGCTGCGCGCCATTTTGCGGCAGGACCCCGACGTGATCTTCGTCGGCGAGATCCGCGACCTGGAGACGGCGGAGATCGCGGTGCAGGCGTCCATGACCGGTCACCTGGTATTGGCGACGCTGCACACCAACGACGCCGTGAGTGCGGTCGCGCGGCTCGTGGATCTGGGCCTCCAACGTCCGGCGCTGGCGGCAACCCTGCGTGGCGCCATCGCGCAACGACTCGTGCGCAAGGTGTGCGGCGAGTGCTCGCAACAAGTCACGGGCGGCCTCACGGATGAAGAGGCTCGGTTGGCCAAGCGTTACGGCGTGACGCCTTCGGTGCGCGCTGTCGGCTGTGCTCGCTGCGCCAATACCGGTTACCTGGGTCGAATGCCGGTGGACGAAGTGGCAGTTTTCACGCCGCAAATGTTGGAAGCCATCGGGCAGGGTGCCACGACGCCGCAGCTCCAGAAGTTGGCGGTCGACTCCGGGATGAGGACTCTGCGCGATGCCACGCTCGAACGCCTCGTAGCCGGTGATACGACCCTGACGGAAGTGGATCGCGTCATCGGCGATACGTCGCCCGCGGACGTCGCGGCGACGGCGTCGGTTCCACAACAGTCGGGCTCGACGGCGCGGGCGGTCATCGCGGTGCCCATGGCGTCGCCGCCTGCGACCGATGCCAGCGGCGAGACCCGACCCACGGTGCTGATAGCTGACGACGATCCGGTGATGCTGCAGATCATCAACGCGGCGCTGCTCAAGGGCGGATTCCGCGTCGCGGCCGTGACCGACGGTGCGTCGGCCCTGCGCAAGATTCGCGCGGGCGAGGAGTGCGCACTCCTCGTGACCGACTTCCACATGCCCGAGATGCAGGGCGACGAACTGGTGAGGCAGTTGCGGGCTGATCCGCGGACTGCCGCGCTCCCGATTGTCGTTCTTACCGGTTCGGACGACGAGAACCTCGAATCCGCACTCATCGACGCAGGCGCGGACGACTACCTGCGCAAGCCAATCGATCCGGTGCGCCTGCTTTCTCGGGTCAAGGCTGTACTGCGTCGCGCGTCGTAATCGGC
>JBBTFS010000065.1:0-15834 GCA_038060705.1 Gemmatimonadota bacterium | reverse complement strand
GCGCCGTGAGCGCCGTGAGCGCGGCCGGAACCACGAGCTCCGCCCACTGGCGGTACAGCTCGCCGGACGGATGCAAGCCATCGGAGACGGAAAGCAACGGGTCCGAGACCATTCGCCGCGAAGTGACGGTCACGTCGACCCAGGCGCAGCCGGCCTTGGTCGCGATTGTTCTTGCGTGCTCGTTGTACTCGTCGATGTCCCGCGCGATCGCGGCGGCGTCGCGTCCGGCGGCAAACGGCGTGGCCCCCCAATCAGGAATCGAAAGCACGATCACGCGCGATGCGCGTTTGCCCGCCAGTCCCATGGCACGCTGCAGTACCGGCGCAAATCCGGAGGAGAACTCCTTGAGCGGCCGGGCGCGGTACTGGTCGTTCACGCCGACGAGCAGCGTGACGATGTCGAACGGACCGCGCGGCTTGGCTTCGTCAATCGCGTCGTGCAGCTCATCCGTCGTCCACGCGGTGCGCGCGATATACAGCGGGTTGTCGATCACGACGTCCCGCGTCCTGAGCAGCGCCACAAGGTGATGCGGCCAGCGTTCCGATTCCGTGACTCCATCGCCGATGGTGTATGAGTCACCAAGGGCCAGGTATCGCACTATGCGGATTTGTCCCGCCGCCTCGTTTCGAGTGAGCGTTCGGCCGGCGTCGCAGCGGCCGGCGCAAGGCCATCGCGACGCAGCTGGGCGAGGAATGCCGAAGCACCGGCGTTATCCGGCAGCACCTTCAACGCGCGCAGCGCGTCCTCGGGCCGCAACGCAAGCATCGCGCTGAACGGATCGGGATCCACGCCCACGCGGCGGAATTCCTGTAGCAGCACCTCGAACGTCTGGTCGCTGGCCAACGGACCCCCCTCAAAACAGGCCTACCCTGTAAACAAACCGCGCGATTTCCCGAAGCGAAAGACGCACGTTTCCGGCAGTTAACTGACGACGCGAGAGCAACGACGTAACCTGCTGGCCGTCAATCACTTGCTGTCAGAGCCTACTTGAGGAGGTATCGTCGGTTTCGGACAAAAAGAAAGGGCAGGCGACGAACGCCGGCCCCGATCCAACCTCGCGAGGAGGCGCGCTACGGCGCCAGAATCGCGACCGTGATGGCCGCTGCAACCGCCATCAACGCGGCACCCGCACTCACCGCCGCCATCGGCGTGACGACGAACTCCCGGCGAAACCACGGCGTGATCATCTGCGGTGCGTGATGCGGCAACGCCGCCATGATCTGGGCCTCAACATGCTCCGGCGTACGAACCAAGCGCGACCGATCCATGTTGCGCGAGAGGTTGCGCCAGAACTCGACATCCTTGGCGGTATTGCCGACGCGAACGGCGGCTTCGGGCAGTTCTCCATCGAGCCATGCGTGGACGGAGCTGTCCAGCGACCGTTCACTTTTTGTGCCGAGCGGAATCTCGCGCTCGACAACCGGATGGACTTCGCGCTCTTTCTTGCCGCGCGATGCCGGCGTCCGGCTTTCATGGCGACCCGGGACTGGCAGGTCGGAGTTCAGATCATCAAGCATGTTAGGCGTACTTCTCCGTGAGTAGGGCTTGCAGCGCCTCGCGCGCCCGATGAACCCGCATTTTCAGTGCACCGACGGTCGTGCCCAGCAGGTCCGCCATCTCTTCATATGAACGACCCTCGACGTGCTTCATCACGAACGCTTCGCGCAGTGAGGACGGAAGCGTGGCGAGCGCGACGTCGAGGTCAGAACGCAATTCGCTGCGATCCAGTTCTTCTTCCGGCGTCGCATACGCCGACGGCTGATCGTCTTCCTCATAGCTCAGGTGCGATCGCCGGATGTTCTTGAGCCAGTCCTTGCACCCGTTGGCCACGATACGGAACACCCACGCATCGAAGCGGCCGCGAACTTCGGCCAGGTGCTGGTACGCCTTGATGAACGAGAGCTGGAGAATGTCTTCAGCGACATCGGGGCTGCCCGTCATGCACAGCGCGTGCCGGTACAGCGGGTCGCTGTAACGACCGATGAGGAGGCGAAATGCGTCCCGGTTTCCACCGAGGACGCGCTGAATGATCAGCTGATCGCTGTCTTGCTCGGCCGTGAGCGGGGCCGGCTCCGTCGCTTTCACGACGGTAGAGTAATGCCGTTGCCGCACGTAGGACAGTGCGGAAACACCCACTTGAGGAAGCAGGACGGTCGCCACGATAAAAGGACGAAACAGCGGAACCGCCGTAACGTCCGAAACACTGGAAAAGCTGCCGCTTAGGACGCGCCGGCCAAGCCTGGAAAGGCCCCCCAGCCTCGGCTCCGAATCACCGTGCCGTGCTCGTCCAAAGCCGGGGGCGGAAGGCGAACCGAGCCACCGGCACTGGGGGCCATTCCTGTCCTCGCGCTCGTGCTGCCGCTGACGGCCTCCGCAATCGACTCGGCGACGGTCTTCACGAGGCCGCAGGGAACGCCGGCCGCACCCAGCTCCCGAACGCAATCCGCGGCGGTGCGCTTGGCGACCGCGTTGGCCAGAGCCGACACGATGCGTTTGCGCTCGGCGATCCGGCCTCGGTTTTCGGCGAGCTGAGTATCCTCGATCAAGGCCTGCAATCCGAATACCAGCCCACAAGCGCGCCACTGCGCGTCGCTGCCGACCGCGATCACAATGCCTCGGTCGCTGGCGTGGAACAACTGATATGGAACAAGGTTCGCGTGGGCGTTTCCCCAACGGCGGGCATCCTGGCCGGACACGAGCACGTTTTGCGCGGCGTTCACCAAGGCGGCGCGCGCCGAGTCGATGAGTGAGATATGGATGTGCCTCTCAAGATCCGTTCCGCGCGCGACGCCCGTGAGCAAAGCGAGACAGGCGATGGCGGCATCCTTTCCCGCTATGACATCGGCCAACGCGACACCAGCCTTCATGGGCGCGCCATCAGGCTCCCCGGTGATCGACATCCATCCGGACTCTGCCTGGACGACGAAGTCGTAACCGGGACGCGCGGACCCGGCGCCGAAACCGGAGATGGTGCACCAAATCAGTTTCCGGTTCTTCGCCGCCAGGTCCGTGACATCGAGTCCGACACGCGCCATCGCGCCAGGCAGGAAATTCTCGACCACGACGTCGGCTTCGCCCACAAGTCGCGCAATCAGATCCCGTTCACGTCGCAGGTCAGCCGCGATGCTGAGCTTGTTGCGGTTCACCGACAGGAAATAGGCTGCAATGCCAGACGCATCGAACGGCGGGCCCCACGTTCGGGTCTCGTCACCGTGTCCCGGTCGCTCGACCTTGATCACGTCGGCGCCCAAGTCACCGAGCATCATTGTGCACAGCGGACCGGCCAGGACGCGCGACAGGTCAATTACTCGAATGCCCTGTAATGGTAATGGCGTCATACTGTTCTTATAGTGGCTTTACAACAGGGGAATTGGCGGCACTTCTTGTGGAGTTCTTTCGGCGCTGAGACCATGACGCCACGGCATCGTCCTACTACCGCGCATCACGGCAGCAAGCTTGCTTAGGCATCGCTCAATCATATACTTGCGGGCGCTTTTCGGACCGGCCCGGTCGCTTCGAAATCGCGCAGAAAACCACCCGCCTTACCGTAACTCCTCCCGACACGATGGCACGCAAAGGCAACGCAAGTGAACCTGTTGTGAAACGGGGCCCTGGTCATCGCGCGGTCGATGCGCGCGACGCAATCGCGGAGCTCACTGAGCGCGCGCAGGAAATCAGCCTCGAGGCGGGCACCAAAGTGTCCGAGGCCATGCGGGATGTGGTCAGCGCTGCCGCCGGTATCGCCGGTTTCGCAATGGAGAGTGCGCGCGACCTGATCAACTACATGGTGCGCCGCGGTCAAATGACGCCGGAGGAGGGCGACAAGCTCCTTCGCGAAGCCGAGATCGCGCATGGCAAGCGCCCCAAGTCGCAACGCAACAAAGCGACGGCAACTGAGATCCAGATAAAGGAGCGCAAGATTCAGCGCGCCAAGGTAGCCGCCGAGCGCGAGAAGGCCATGCAGCGACACATCGCCTTGGTCACCAAGGCGAACGCCGCTGCCGCCAAGGCCGCAAAGAAAGCCGAGAAGAAGGCGGCCAAGAAGTCAAAGCCCGCCAAGAAGAAGAGCGGCAAGCGGAAGTAGCGGCGCCCCAGGCGCCGCAACCAGCCGATGCCCACTGGAATCGTGGTCAGGGCGCCAACCCGCATCGACCTCGGCGGCGGCTGGACGGATGTGCCGCCGTACTGCGATCGCGAGGGCGGCTTCGTCTGCAATGTCGCGATCAGCCGATACGCGACTGCGACGATCCGCGCACATGGCGATGCGACAAAGCTGGAGGATGCCTTGCTGAGCGCCGTGACGCGACGGGCGGAACTGGCAGGCGAGCACATCTCGGTCGAGAATGACTTCCCGGTCGGGGCCGGCCTCGGCGGATCGAGCGCGGCAAGCGCAGCGCTCCTGGTCGCGGCCGCCGAATGGCGCGGCATCCCATGGAATCGCCGAGACATCGCCGAGGCCGGGCGGGCGATCGAGGTCGAGGACATGGGAATCGCCGGCGGCCGCCAGGATCACTATGCCGCGGCGTTTGGCGGAGCGCTGGCCCTGACGTTTGGATCGACGGTGAAAGTGCAGCGCATCACGCTTGATCGCCAACGCGGCGCCGAGTTCGTCGCGCGATGCGTGCTCGTGTACACCGGCGAATCGCGTATTTCAGGCGGTACCATCACCGCGGTGCTTGGCGCCTGGCAGTCCGGAGAGAAGCGCGTCGTGAATGCGCTGGCACGCATGCGCGACATCGCACGCCAGATGGCGGCGGCGCTCGAGCACGGCGAATTCGATCTGCTCGGAAGTCAGCTGGACGAACACTGGCACTTTCAGCGCGACCTGCATCCGTCGATCCCGACGCCGCGCATCGATGAGATCATCGCACGCGGGAAGGCCGCAGGTGCACTGGGCGCCAAGGCGATGGGAGCGTCCGGCGGCGGCTGCGTCCTGCTGTTTGCGCCGGCGGCTGGAACTGAGCGCGTCCGGGCAGCGGTCGCGCCGCTGGGCACTTTTGTCGATTTTGGAATGGACATGGAAGGGGTCACCGTCGTTCAGAAGCGCGAACCTTGACGCCGCCGAAGGGAGACGCGGTAGCACTCGTTCGCGAGTTGGTGCGCATCGATTCGCGCAATCCGTCGCTCGCGGATGGGGCACCGGGAGAACAGCGGGTGGCCAACGCGCTGGCCCAAGTCCTGCGCTCCTGGGGACTCCCGGCGGACATCGTGGATGTCATGCCCGGCCGGCCGAACGTGATCGCCGTCATTCACGGTTCGGGCGGCGGCCGTTCGCTGATGTTCAACGGCCACATTGACGTCGTCGGCGTGGAAGGCATGACGCACGCACCGTTCGACGCATTCGAGCGGGACGGCCGGATCTATGGCCGCGGCGCATCCGACATGAAGGGCGGCGTTGCCGCGATGTGCGCCGCGGCAGCCAAGGTAAACGGTCGGCTGAAAGGCGATCTCATCATCGCGGCGGTGGCAGACGAGGAATGGCGCAGCGCCGGAACCAGCGCGCTGCTGGCCAACGGGCTGCGCGCGGATGCGGCCATCGTAACCGAGCCGACGCGTCTTCGCATCATGCCGGCGCACAAGGGATTTGCATGGATCGAGGTGCGCGTCTCTGGCAAGGCGGCCCACGGCAGTCGCTGGGACATCGGCGTGGACGCGATCCGTCACGCCGGCCTGCTGTTGGCCGAACTCGATCGTGTGGACAGCGAAGATCTTCCGCGCCGCTCGCACGCGCTGTTGGGCCGGCCTTCGCTGCACGCCAGTGAAGTGGCCGGCGGACTGGGAATCAGCACGTATCCGGACCGCTGCGTGGTGAAGCTCGAGCGGCGCACGATCCCCGGTGAGACTCCGGATGAAGCGCGTCGCGAAGTTGAGACCGCGTGCGAACGGGTGCGTGTGCGCCGACCGGAGTTCCGGGCTGAGGTGGAGTTGTTGTTCGCGCAGCCGTCCAGCGACGTGGCAGTGGACGCGCCGGTCGTGCGCACGCTGGCCGATGCGTTGCGCTCACACCGGTTGCCGACCGATCCTGCCGGCATGAGCGCCTGGACCGACGCAGCGCTGCTCAACGCGGCCGGTATTCAGGCGATCTGCTTTGGCCCAGGCGACATGGGACTGGCGCACGCCGCCGAGGAGTACATTGAGTCGCGGGAAGTGGAGCAGGCCGCGAACGTGCTGGAATCCTTCGCGCTGGCGTGGTGCAACTGATGTCGCAGCTCACTCATGAGCAATACAACCGGTTGGAGCGCGCAGTCACCCGATCAGAGCGGATCGCGGTGTCGCGGAAGGGCGGCGAGTTGATACTGGTTCCGCTGGCGATGCGCACGCACAAGGGTCGCGAAGTAATCGATGCCCGTAATCCAACGACCGGCGACGCGTTGTTGATCTATCTCGACGAGGTCGACTCGTTGGAGTCGTTGTGAGCGGCAGCGCGGAGCCGCGCGTCGCAATCTTCGCCGACGAGTCGTGCCTGGGAAACGGCCGCGAAGGCGACAATCCCGGCGGTGCCGCGGGACTCATCGAGCATCACGACAGTTCTGGTGGCGAGCCGACGCGGTTCGACTACTGGGTGTCCGAACCGGCGACCACCAACAACCGAATGGCTCTGCACAGCGCCATCGAGGCCTTCCAGATTCTGTCGAGAAAGGGGAACCGGCTGCACGTCCGATTCACGTCGGATTCCCAATATCTGGTGAAGGGTATGAGCGAGTGGGTGCCGGGTTGGCGAGCCAGAGGCTGGCGCCGAAAAGCAGGCGCGATCGAGAACCTCTCGCTGTGGCAGGAAGCTGTGGAAGTCGCTGAAAGACATGAGGTTGAGTGGCGTTGGGTGAGGGGCCATAACCAGCATCCGGAGAACGAATACGCAGACCATCTGGCCACCCGGGCGGCCCGGGACCAGAGTTCGTCCGGGGGGCCGGTCCCTTCCTTATATGGGGAATGGCTGGCGGCCATGCAGGCCAAGGGTAAACTGGCCCATTCCACCCGATAGACGATGGACGCGGTGGACCGGATGTTCCATGTGTTGGTAAGCGCGCTCCGGTCGCAGCAACCACCGGCGGATGGCAAGGCGTTTTCGGCCGCCGAGCTGCACGACCGCATCCTTCCGTACCGACACTTCCGACGCGAGCTGAACCTCGAGACCAATCGGGAGTACGAACTCACGCTTATGCAGTTGCTCTCCGGTGCGCGCGGCTACCTGGACGTTGACGAACGCCTCCGCGATGTGCTCGGCAAGGAGTTGGCAACCGCCGCTCCGGACCCCGCGCGCCTTCGCGACGTGGCGGACGCCGAATGCCAGGTGAGTCCGAACAAGAAGGCGCTCGTGCCGGTGGCGCGGCTGTCAGGACCGTTGCGGGCCGAGCGGTCGAGTTGCGCCTACTGCGGCGGCACGCTGCCGCTGGGGCGGGCATCGCACTACTGCCCACATTGCGGGCAGAATCTCCTGGTGGCGACGTGTCTTGCGTGCGGCGCCGAGGTCGAAGCCGACTGGCGATACTGCGTGGCCTGCGGCAAGGCCGCGCCGGAGGCCGCGAGCTGAGCGTGCAAATCACGCTTCGAGGCTTGGCGCGGATGGCGGCGATGTCGGCCGTCGTCGCGTGCACGCCAGTGGTCTACACCGGCAGCGGACAGACCGACGGCACGCGGCCGCGTGCGGCGGCGTGGCCCGTGATTACGCGAAGCCACGTGGATCTCTGGCTGCACGGATACGCGATGCTGCTGCGGGACACGGCCCGGGTGCCGGTGTTTCGCCGCGCCTATCGCGACACTGTTCGCGCCGTCAAGGCGCAGCGGTCGGTCACGACGCTGCTGGATGCCAACCGCGAGCGCCTGCAATCACGGTTGAGCCTGAGCCCGGGGCTCGTAAACGGACAGTTCCTGCCGCTCTACTTCGAATCGTTCGATCAGATGCGCCAGGTGATCGACATGTTTTTGCGCACGGAGGGCGGTCAACAGGGCAACCCAGATCGGACCCTGGCGCAGTTCTTCGCGGTGCTGCACCAGTCCTTTGGCACGGAAGCGGATCGCGAGTGGCTGCGGCTCTTCACGGAGTCGGTGGAGGACGAGCGCCGCAAGTTCTACCAGGAGTACTGGACGCGGGAGCACGGGGGCCGCGTCGCGCAAGTTCGCGCCGTGGACTCGCTGTGGCAGGGCGGGTATCGGCAGCGCTTCCAACGCTTCCTCAACAACACGCAGCAGGAGGCCGGCGACTTCGTGTTGGCGCTCACGCTGGGCGGCGAGGGGCGCACGGTCAACTACACTAGCCGGCAGAACGCGGTCGCCAGCACGATGCCGGATTCCGATCCGCTCGAGGCGATCTACGTCTTTGCGCACGAGGTCACGAGCCCAATCGTCGTTTCGGCTGTGACCGACAACACGACGCCTACGGAGCAGCGCGCCGGCGTGGCCGGCCGGCACATCACGGCCGGGGCGGTGGTCGCCGGTGCAATCCTCATCCGGCGCGTCGCGCCGGAACTCGCGGCCGGATACGCCCGTTATTACCTCATGCAAGCAGGCCAATCAGTTTCCGGTGACCTGAACGCGCGCCTCGCCGCGGTCTTTTCGCTGCCGGACGTCATCGCCCAAGCCATCGAGCGACAGCTTGACGTGGTGCTGGGCGGCATCTGACGGATCCCATGGACAACACACCAGCTCCCGTGACACGAGGCGCGCTTGAGCGCGTGCTGGCGCGCGCCGCCGAACTGCAAACAGCGAGCGGTGACGCGGTGGAGTCCGACGCGATGTCCGAGGCTCAGCTGATCGAACTCGGCACGGAAGTCGGTCTTTCGGCGGAACACCTGCGGCAGGCGCTGGCCGAGGAGCGGGCGCGCGGCGAGCCGCAGTCCGGCGAGCGCGGCGGACTGAGCGCCGCACTGTTCGGCGGAAACATGCTGTCCGCACAGCGCGTGGTGCCCGGCAAGCCGGACGCAGTTTTGGCGGCATTGGACCGCTGGATGCAGAACGAGGAGACGATGCGCGTCGTTCGGCAGCGTGCCGACCGCATGGTGTGGATGCCGGGACAGGATTTCTTGACTGGAGTCCGGCGCGCGTTCGGCTCGCGGCCGTTCCTGCTCGCGTCGGTTACGGAGATCGCGGCAACGGTCGTCGCCGTTGACGCCGACCGGAGCCTGGTCGCCTTGTCCGCGGACATGTCGGGCAAGCGTCGCACCGCGATGGCTCATTTGACGTCCTGGACCGTGATCGGCGGCGTGGGGAGCGGCATCTTGGCCGCGCTGGGATTCATGACCGTCGTTGCCTTGGCACCGGTGTTCGTGCTCGGCGCCGCCGCGGCGTACGGCTCACGGCGTGGCCTGCGGCATTCCCTGCAACGAACCCAGGTGGGTCTCGAGCAGGTGTTGGACAAACTCGAGCGCCGGTCGAACGAGCCTCCGCCGCCGTCGCTGCTGCAGATGATCGACTCGGCGCTGCCCCGGCTTCGATAGAATCAGGGCATGACAATACGGGCGCCGACGGGATTCCGCGGCGTGTTCCGGACGGACGACTCGGCCCGCGCCGTCTACTCGGAAGCGGCCGGCATCGGACGCGCGATGCCGCGGGCGGTCGCGGTAGCGTCTGACGCCGACGACATCGTCGCACTGGTGCGCTGGGCCCGCGAAACCGGACATCCGCTGATTCCGCGCGGATCGGGCTCAAGCCAGGCCGGCGGAGCGATCGGTGACGGCGTAATCGTGGATCTGAGCCGATTGCGCGCGCTGGGTGTGCCAGACGCCACAACGCGCCGCGTACGGGTGGAGTCGGGTGTGCTGTGTGGCGAAGTGGAGCGCGCCGCCGCGGCGATCGACCTGCGCTTTCCGGTGGACCCATCCAGCAGCGCGTTCTGCACCATCGGCGGCATGGCAGCCACGAACGCCGCCGGCCCGCATTCGTTGCAGCATGGCGCGATGCGCACTTGGATCTCAGCGCTCGAATGCGTCTTCGACGACGGCAGTCGGGCGACGATTCGCCGAGGCGCGCCACCGCCAAGCGTGCCCGCGATACGCCGGTTCACTCAGCAGGTGGCGCCCGCCGTCGCCCGGGCCAATCCCGCTGACATGGCGCATGCCGGCGTGAGAAAGGATTCGTCGGGATATGGGTTGGCGGCGTTCGCCGCCGGCGGCGACTTGGTGGACGTGCTTGCCGGCAACGAGGGAACACTGGCGATCATCACCGCCGTGGAGCTGATGCTGGCGGCAAAGCCGTCGGCCGCCGGCAGCAGCCTGTTGGCCTTCGACGACCTGGCGCTGGCGGTGGAGGCGGCTGTCACGGCGCGCGATCGCGGCGCGGCCGCCTGCGAATTGCTTGACCGGACGTTCATCGATATCGCGAAGCAAGGTGGGCATGCGCTACCGGTGCCCACGTCCACTGAAGCGGTGCTGTTGATCGAGGTGGAGGGGTTCGACGCGGCCGCGGTGGCGTCGGAGGCGGAGCGCTTGTTCACGGAACTGCGCGCCATGGGCGCGACCACGAAAGTGGCGGCGACCGAACTGCGCGGCGAATCAGAACTCTGGTCGTTTCGGCATGCGGCGAGTCCGGCCCTGGCCAAACTGGACCGGCGGCTCAAGTCGATGCAGTTCATCGAGGACGCTGCGTTGCCGCCGGAGAAGGTGGCCGAATACGTGCGCGGCGTGCGCACGATCCTGGCATCGGCGGGCACAGCGGTGGTCATCTTCGGCCACGCTGGCGACGCGCACATCCACGTCAATCCGCTTGTGGACGTGAGCGACGACCGCTGGCGCGAGCGCGTGGAGACGATCCTGGCCGAAGTAACGAGCCTCGTCGCCAACCTCGGCGGCACGATGTCGGGCGAGCACGGCGATGGCCGGCTGCGCGCACCGCTGATGCCGCGCACATGGCCGGCGGCGGCGATAACGCTCTTTGCGTCGGTGAAGCACGCGTTCGACCCGTTCAACATCCTGAACCCGGGCGTGAAGGTCGCGATGCGCGGGCAGCGCTCGATCGATACGGTGAAATACGATCCGGCGATCGCGCTGCTGCCGGATGACGCGCGGCGCGCGCTGGATGTCGTGGAGCGCGACCGCGCGTACGCTCGATTGCGGCTGGACCTGTTGTAGCTTTCGCGGGTCATGGAACTCTTTTACGAACCCAAGGTCACGCTGATTTCGCGGCCGCACTTCACCGAGCCGCAACATCTTCCCGTCGCGTGGTTGGGAGAAGCCACCGACGGAGAACGACTCGCGGAGTTTGCCGGCCGGTTGTGCTACATGAGCCAGGCGAATCCGGCCAAACGCCCGACGCGCGAGTACCTCGACAACATCAAGAAGCAGGGGCACGGCAGCGTGCTGGAGCACTCGAACTACTCGCTGCTGCTGGAAGGCGTGAGCCGTTCATTGACGCACGAACTGGTGCGCCACCGCGCCGGCTTCGCGTACTCACAGCTGTCACAGCGCTACGTCGACGAGTCGCACGCCGCGTTTGTGGTGCCGCCGGCGATCATCGGCGACGACAAGCTCGAGTCCGCGTGGAAGACCCAGGTCGAGGGCGCGCAGACAACGTACGTCGCGCTGGTGGAACAGTTGATGGAGCGATACGGCTGGGTCGCGGACCGCGTGCACCGACGCAAGATGTCGCGTGAAGCCGCACGCGCCGTGCTGCCGAACGCGACGGAGACCAAGATCGTCGTCACCGGCAACGTGCGCGCGTGGCGCACGATGCTCGAACTCCGGTCGAGCGAAGGCGCGGAGATGGAGATTCGCCGACTCGCGATCGCGACGTTGCGCTTGATGCAGCGCGAAGCGAGCGGGTTCTTCTCCGACTTTGTGATCTACTTCGCTGATGATCGCCGCGAAGCGGCGAAGGTGGAGTATCACAAGGTCTGACGCCGAAGATCGGAAACCGGAAATCGGAAATCGAGCCACATGGTCGTTCGATTTCCCATTTCCCATTTCCGATTCTCGTTTTCCGCAAAAGAAAATCGTTGCGTATCAAAACGTAACTTCATATCTTGACGTGTCTTCGCGCACGATCGCTCACATCGCAACGACGCGATTGAAAGAGCACCACCGGTGACCGGGACCGGATGACGCGAATTGGATTCGCTTACAACCTGAAGCCGGATGTCTCGGCGCTGTTCGAGGGACGCATTGTCGTCCCGACCTCCGGCGTCTCCGCCAACAACTCGCTGAACTCCGCTACCGCGGTCGCGGTTGATCCGGCGTTGATGCTGCAAACGGACGACGCGTTCGCCGAGTGGGATTCGCCGGAAACGATCGACGCCGTCGAGCGCGCCCTCAGCGGACTGGGCGAAGTGGTTCGCCTTGAAGCGACGGTGGATTTCCCGCAATCGCTACGCGACGCGCGTCCGGACATCGTCTTCAACATGGCCGAGGGTCTGACAGGTCAGAACCGCGAGGCACACGTGCCGGCCATCTGCGAGTTCTACGGCATACCGTATTCGGGAAGCGACCCGTTCACGCTCTCGCTGTGCCTGCACAAGGCGCGCACGAAGCAGCTGCTCCAGTTCTACGGCATTCCGACGGCGCGCTTCGCGCTGGTGGAGACACTTGCGGAAACCAAGGCGGTGCGACGCGGCAACGTGCTGCGCTACCCGATCTTCGCCAAGCCGGTCCAGGAGGGGTCATCCAAGGGGATCACGGAGCGCAACTACGTTCGCGACGGCGATGAACTTCTGGCGGTCGTCGCGCAGCTGCTCGAAGCCTACGAACAGCCGGTGCTGCTCGAGGAGTTCCTGCCAGGCGCCGAGTTCACGTGCGGCGTTATCGGCAACGGCCCGAACGCCCGCGTGCTGCCGCTCGTTGGCATGAACTTTGACGCGCTGCCTGACGGCGCGCTGCCGATCTACGGTTTCGAAGCCAAGTGGATCTGGGATACCCCGGATTCACCGCTCCAGATCTTTGAGTGCCCGGCGAAAGTGAAAGACTCGCTTCGGGAATCCATCGAGCAGATCACATTGCGCGCGTACCGCGCGCTGGGTTGTCGCGACTGGTCGCGCATCGACGTGCGACTGGACGCCAAGGGACTTCCACACATCGTGGAAGTGAACCCGCTGCCTGGTATCCTGCCGAATCCGGAAGACAATTCCTGTCTTCCCAAGGCCGCTGCCGCCGCGGAGATCTCGTACGACGAACTGATCCAGAGCTGTGTTGTCGCCGCCGCCAAACGGTGCGGGGTGCGACTGGGTCGCGGACGCCGGGGGAAGCGTTGAGAGTAGCCGTTCTGTTCGACGGGGCATCGGCAATGTGCGCCAACCCCGATATGCTGATCCTCGAGACGGTCGAGTTCATCGAAAACGGGCTGATCGAAGAAGGCAACACGGTGGTTCGGATCCCCGTGTTCGCCGACGGCAAGTGGATCGAGCGCGTGCGGCGCGGAAAGTTCGACGTCGCCTTCAACATGTGCGAGGGCATCGACGGCGTCGCCGAGCTGGAACCACCGGTCATCGCCGTGATGGAACTGCTCGGCATGCCATTTACCGGCAGCTCGAGCTATACCACGGCTCTCTGCTTGCGGAAGCACGTGGTCAACGCGCTGTTGTCGTCCGCGGGCTTGCCGGTGCCGCCGTGGATCACGGTGCGGCGCGGCGGTCGCATCCGCAGCGTGGGATACCCGGCGATCGTGAAGCCGGCCGCCGAGGATGCATCCATCGGCATCGAGCAGAAGTCGGTGGTCCGCACCGCCCGTGCGCTGCGTGCCCGGGTCGAGGCGATGCTGGAGAGCTTCGATGAGGTCATCATCCAGCGCTACATCGAGGGACGCGAACTGAACATCGGCATCGTGGGTGACACCGTCCTGCCGATCTCCGAGATCGAATTCACCAACATGCCCAAAGGCATGTGGCCGATCGTGACGTACCGGTCAAAGTGGGAGCGCGGCTGCAACGAAGATCTGGGTTCCGTGCCGAAGTGCCCGGCCGACCTTCCCGCGCGCGTGGCCAACGAAGCCAAGCGTGTCTCGTTGGAAGCCTGGCGTCAGGTGGGCGGCAAGGGCTACGCGCGCGTGGACATGCGCGTGGACAGCGACGGACGGCCATGGATACTCGAGGTCAATGCGAATCCGGACATCGCGCCTGACGCCGGACTCGCCGGCATGGCGCGCGTCGCGGGCGTGGAGTACGGCGCATTGATGAAGAAGATTTGCGAGCTCGGCATCGCCCGCGGCCGAGAGTGGGTCATGCAGCCGGATGGTTGGGCACTGGCCCAGAAACTCTCGGGGATGCCCGTGCCGGTTGCCGCGGTGGCGCCGGAACTGGAACTGTTCGCGGGACGGCAGCGTTGAGCGTTGCCGCCGGCGTTCGCCTCGGGCCGCTGCTCTCCGGGCATCGTGAGCCGCTCGAAGCGATCGTCCGCGCCACCAACATGTTCGCCGAGGACGAGGTGGCTGTGGCACTCGAGCTCTTTGACGACGCGTCCGCCGGCGGCACCGACTACGAGTTCATCGGCGCGTTCGATGGCGAGCGGCTCATCGGATACTCCTGCTTCGGCGCCACGCCATCCACGGAAGACACGTTCGACCTGTACTGGATTGCCGTGCAACCGTCCGCGCAGCGGTCCGGCGCCGGCGGCGTGTTGATGGCCGAAGTGGAGCGCCGCCTCCGGGAACGCCGGGCACGCCTGTTGGTGGTAGAGACGTCGTCGCGCGACGACTACGCGCCCACGAGACGATTCTACGAGAAGCGCGGTTACGCGCAGTCGGCTCGTGTCCGCGACTTTTACGCGCACGGCGACCATCGCGTGATCCTCACCAAGTCGCTCTCTGCATAGAGCCGAGAGCCAAGAGCCGAGAGCCGAGAGCACACAATGAGTGACTGGCAGAAGACGCTGCATCAGAGCATCGACAGCATGGACAAGCTCCGCACCTACGTCGCCGAGCGGTTCGGCGCCGAAGTGGCCGAGCGCGAAATCGATGTCGCCGCGCTGCAGCCGGCCTTCGACAACTTCCAGATGCGCATCACGCCCGCCGCCCTCGACTTGATCCAGGAGCCGGGCGACGCGATGTGGAACCAGTACATCCCGACGATGCAGGAGCTGGATATCCACGACGGCGTCATTGATTCGCTGGATGAGGACGGCGATTCCCCGGTGCCGAACATCACGCACCGGTATCCCGACCGCGCGTTGTTCCTGGTGAGCCCGGTGTGCGCGTCGTACTGCCGCTTTTGCACCCGACGCCGGAAAGTCGGCGACCCGGACAAGATCCCGCTCAACCAGTACGACTCGGCATTCGAATACCTCGCGCAGCACACCGAGATCCGCGACGTGATCCTGTCTGGCGGCGATCCGATGATGCTCTCGGACCGGCGCCTGGAGCACATCTTCCAGCGGCTGCGCGCCATTCCGCACATCGAGATCATCCGCATCGGGAGCCGGATCACCTCGCATTTACCCGAGCGCATCACACCCGAGTTCTGCGAGATGGTGAAGAAGTACCATCCCGTGTACATGAACACGCACTTCGATCACCCCAGCGAACTGACGCCGGCTGCGGTCGCGGCGTTGGGTCGTCTCGCGGACGCCGGCGTGCCGCTCGGATGCCAGACGGTGTTGCTGCGCGGCGTGAACGACGACGCGGTCATCATGAAACAGTTGATGCACGCGCTGATGAAGGCACGCGTGCGGCCGTACTACATCTACATGGCGGATCAGGTGGCCGGCGGCGAGCACTTCCGGACCACGATCGAGAAAGGCCTGGAGATCATCAAAGCGCTGCGCGGCTGGACGTCTGGACTGGCGGTGCCGCACTTCGTGATCGACGCGCCGGGCGGCGGCGGCAAGGTGCCGCTCCTGCCCGAGTACGTGGAGCAGATCACGGACGACGAGGTCGTGTTCCGGAACTACGAGGGCAAGCGCTTCGTCTACAAGCAGCCGC
>JBBTFS010000064.1:1695-11077 GCA_038060705.1 Gemmatimonadota bacterium | reverse complement strand
GCTCAGCGACTCAACTGCAGATTAGCTCTTGGTGTTCTGCCGCTCAGCTCGCGTGCGCACCCCGCGCAACATTCCGCGCTGTACGATGAAGTGCATCGGCTGAAAGACGAGCACCTCGGGCGCCGCCATCACGAACCCGAAGACCGAACGGTTCTTGGGCATCCACTGCCTCACATGGAACTTCGATGTCACTGAATCGACCGGCCGCACGGCAAACGTGCCCCATCCGTTCAGATGCATCGCTCTGCCCGGCTCGATGGCATCGATGCGCGAGCCGATAGGGTCGACATTCCTGATCCGCGCGCCCACGGCGTTCTCGAGCTTGCCGTAGCTGTAGAAGCCGACGCGGTCCTGTGCAATCTGCGACACCCATGGCCAGACGCTGTCGGCCGGCGCGTGAATCGTGATGGCGTTGTCAGTGATGACCCAGTCGGCGCGATTGCTGTGCAGTGAATCGCCCAACAGCCGCGCGGCGCGATCGGCGGCCGTGGTGCCCATGCGATGGAACCATGGATGCGCCGCGATGCACGCCAACGTCCAGGCGAAAGTCGCGACCCCGATCCACGTCCCCGCCCGTCTCAGCCGCGGGTGCTTGGTGGGCAGAGGCACGCTGCCGGCCACCCACACCTGCAGCACCGCCACGATCGTGAAGTTGAGGATGATGCCCGGCACCAGCAGCGCGTACGGGAAATACGACAGCAGCCAGATGGACGCAGCGGCGCCAACGAATGTCGCGCGATCGACTCGTGGCCAGTTGAACTGCGCGCCCATGATCCACAGCCCGGAGCCAACGAAAGCGGCCGTGGCAATGAACCAGAGCGGAGTAGTCAGCCACGGGGAGCCGGTCGCGTTCGTCCCGGCCCCCGCGTGAGCGAGGCCATGAAGGACCAGAATCAAGCCGAAGGATTTTCTCACGATTCAAGAAACGAGGAGAGGGAAACCAGGCTTCGGTTCCCCCCTCCTCTCTCCTACAGTTGCCGTTCAGAAGCTGAGTGCTGTCTCGATCATCATGCCCTGGATCCGTCCGCCGTAACGAAGGTCGTTCGTCGGGAATCCATAGTACCGCTGCCGCATGTACTCGACCTTCATCAGCATCATCGGGTTGAGATACCACCCGCCGGCAACCTGGAACCGGTTGGCCATCACATCGCCCGGCATCGTGTAGGAGAGCCGGCCGGCGTTCTGATTGTACCGATAGGCCGCGTAGAACTTCTCATCCGCGAAGCGATACACGGTTTCACCGGCCCACTGCCTCCATGTGTGATACCGGGTCTCGGTCGCAGACTTGCCAGTGGCCGTCTCGGCCGTGCCGAAGAACTCAAGGCCACGCCACTTGATGAACGGGTTCACCACGAAGGCCTGCACGCGACGGCCAAGGCTCGGCCGGAAGGCGCCCGACCACGCAGCGGTGGTCGTTGTGGCCGCGGTGTTCTCCATCACCAAGTAGTAGTGCGAGCCAGCGCGATCACCCGTGAACAACGTGTTGCTGTTGGACTTGTCCTTCTTGTACGCCGAGCCGGTGAGGCGGACGCGGAAGTCCGTCGTCAACTGCTTATCGAAGCCCACCTTCGCCATGTACGCCGGAGCCCGGTTCGCCGGGGCCGTCACCGCACCCTGGATCTCGCCGCCGGTGATCGCCAGCATGCCCATGAGACCGTTGGCGCGGACGTACACTTCGCCACCGATTTCCGTGGTGAAGGCATCCGTCATCAGGTTGCCGACGAACGGGTTGAAGAAGGTCATGCCGTTGTCACTGCGGCGGAAATGCTGATCGCCGTAGTTGATCTCGAAGTGCCCGACCTTGATGGTCGTGTACTTCATCATGCTGTTGAACAGCGGCAGATCAATCGGCGAGGCGTCGATCAGGGCGTAGCCGTCCTTGACCCACGTGTCGTTGTGGTGCCGCGACGACAGGTAGCTGGTCATTGCGAGGCGGATGCCCGGCGCGACTTGGGCGTTGAGATTCAAGTTGGCGGTCGCCGTGTTGAAGCCCTTGCCGATCGTGATCAACTGCGTGGTGTTGACGCCGCCGACGATGACCGGGGTGGCCAGGTTGGAGTGCCGCAGATCCTGGAACTGCTGCCGGAAGCCCGCGCCCCAATCGAGCTTGAAGCCCGAGTAGGCGACGCCGGCATCCTTGGGCGCCTCGAAAACGTTCAGGCCGCGCGTGTCCTGCGGACGGAAGTGCTGGAGCAGGATCGGCTTCAGCGTCGCGAGCTTGGCCGCGCTGCTGGCACTGCCCTTGGCCGAAGTGGCCGGTATGTCGGTCTCAGAAACTTGCGCGGACGCGAGTTGCTTCTGCGCGCTGAGCACAAACGGGACCGCCACAGCGAGGGCGGCGATTCTGAAAGAGCGTTTCATATGAGTGAACCTCAGGTATGCGGGTAATCGGTGTTGGTCGTCGCTAGTCTTGTGACGACAGGGCGACAACGACGCTTCTATCGAGCAGGACATGGAACGAGATCGTGATCGCGTCCCTGGTCCGGAGTGTGCCCAGCAGGGCGACCGGCGGCTTGATGCCGACGTCCGTCATCTTGAGGTTGACGGAGCCTTCGCCACGAGCCGCGCCGCCCGCCAGGCGTTGCGCCTTGATCGGGATGGAAACCTTGATCGTCTGGCCAGCCACTGTCAGGTCGCCCACCGTGTTGGCGATGAACGTGTCGGCAGTCACCGAGGCTGGGTCGACCGTGTACGTGCCAAGCGTGTACTGAATGTCCGGATACTTCTCGGCGCTCAACGCTTTGTACATGTTGTCATCCATCTTGCCGTGACCGCACTTGAGCGTTTTGACCGGGATCGTCACGGACACCTTGCTGATCGGCTTGGCCACCTGGGTCAGCGGATGCGTCGCGAACGCAACGTCGACTTCCACATTGGCGACGAAGGTCGTGGACTTGCAGGTCCAGTCGTGCACGTTCGACGAACCCGCCAGATCCAGTTTGCTGTCCGGCTGGATCGTCATCTGTAGGCCCTGCGCGGCGGCCGTCGAGGCGCCAGTCACCAAAGTCATCGCTGCGAGCATCATCATTCTGCTGCGGGTCATCTAAGCCTCCAGAGCGTTGTGAGCACCGCGCTCATCGTGGCCTGATTCTACTATTGCCCTTCGCATCCGACTGTCGGGGAGCGCGCACCGCATTGCCCGACAAAGACGGATTCTGTTTCGGCGAAAGACTCACTCCGGTTCGGGGAATTCCTTACACCAGAAGTCGTTGACGCAGGGCAGTTTGCGGCCATCCGGCACCATTCTGATCGATCTGGAGAACATCCCAATGGCTACCATGACCCGGGAACCCAAGACAGGCCGAGGCAGCGAGCCAGCCAATACGCCACATCTGGCCCCAACAGTCCTCGCGCCCCTGCTCGTGGCCACTGACGGCACCGAGTCCTCCGACGACGCGCTGCGCGCCGCCCATGCCATCGCCGAGCGCACCGGACAACGGGTGGAGCTCATGGCGGTGCATGAACCCCTGCCGATGTTGGCGCCCGAGGTGCAGTTCGCCGAAGGGCCGGCTGCGCAGGCCGATTCGCGCGCGGCCCTCCGGACTCGCGTCATGCAACAACTGGCACGCACCAAGATGAATCCCCGCTGGCCGGTGGAAGTAGTCTCCGGCCAGCCCGAGGCTCAGATCGCGAACGCCGCGCAACGGCTCGGCGCGTCGCTCGTGATCATGGGACTCGGCGAACACGGTCTGTACGAGCGGCTCTTGGGTGACGAGATGGTGCTTCGCGTCATCCGGCTCGGCACCGTGCCTGTACTCGCGGTTGGCCCGGGTTTCATGGGCCTGCCGACGCACGTCGTGGCTGCCACGGACTTCAGTCCGTCCAGCGTGCGCGCCGCGAAGCTCGCCGAGTCCATCGCTCATCCACACGTCAAGCTCACGCTGGCGCACGTGCTGTCGGACGAAGTGGACGCCGCCAACTGGAAGCGAACCAATGCGGCGTTCCACGGAACCATCGGCCGCGCCTTCGACCTGATGGTCGCCAGCCTGCGCGAAGGCGTCGCCACCGAGCGCGAGTTGCTGGCCGGCGATCCGGCCAAGGCGTTACTCGAGTTTGCGCGGGTGCATCAGACCGACCTGATCGTCACGGGCTCGCACGGCTTCGGCTTCCTGACGCGGCTGTGGCTGGGCAGCGTGTCGCAGCGCCTGGTGCGCGGCGCGCGGTGCTCGGTGCTGGTGGCGCCGCCGGAAGAAGGGCCGAGTTACGTGGACGAGCTGCCCGCCGCCACGACGCGCTTCGCGGCGTATGAGTGGGCCGAGCGGCTCGAGGAGTTCACCCGCCGCAATGCCTCTCGCATCGCGACGATGGAAGTGATCGACCCGGACCTCGGTGCCCAGATCGAGAATCGCGGCTTGCCGTTCCTTGGCGTGGACTTCGATCCGCGGGACGCGAGCATTCACATCATGCTCGGCGAGGCAAAGCTCGAGGGCCGGCACCTGAGCCGCAGCATTCGCGGCGCAACGGCAGTGCAGGTGCTGCGCGAGCGCGATGGGCAGGATCTGATGCTCCGGATTGCGCATGGCCGTGGGCAGACACTCGTGACGCTCGAGCGCTGAGAGCTGAGAGCTGAGTGACTACGACCCGCAGCTGCGCTGCGGGTATGGCCGGCCTGCGACCGGTACGCCTGCGGGCGTGGTCTTGGCGCGGGCGCTGGGCAAGTTGAGAGAGATATGACTTGGCATATCGCGGGAATGCTGGTGTTGGTGGCCACCGGCCTCCCCCTCGTTTGGGGCACGCTGCGCTCAGCCCTGCGCGGAAGTTTCGCCACGGACATTGTGGCATCACTGTCGGTCATCACAGCGACGGTGCTTCAGCAACCGATCCCGGGGTTGGTGATCATTCTGATGCAGCGCGGCGGCGAGTGGCTCGAGCGTTACGCAGCACGGCGCGCCTCGCGGGCCATCCAGGAACTCGAAGACGCGTCGCCGCGCAGCGCGCACCGCGTCCGTGGTGACGGCACCGAAGAGATCACGGTCGAGGCCATCCGTATCGGCGATCTGCTGCTCGTCCGGCCAGGTGAACTGATTCCCGCGGACGGTGTCGTCGTGTCCGGCACGTCGTGGGTGGACGCCTCGCGCCTCACCGGCGAATCAATACCCGTGGACGCTGGGCCCGGCGCATCGCTGATGAGCGGCAGCGTCAACGGCGACCGCCCCATCACCATGCGGGCGGACGCGGCGGCCGCGGAGAGTCAGTACGCGCGCATCGTGCAGTTGGTGCGATCCGCGCAGGCCAGCAAGGCGCCGCTGCAGCGGATGGCGGACAAATACGCCGTCTGGTTCACGCCCCTGACGCTGGCCGCGTGCGTGGCGACGTTTGCCTACTCGCGCGATTGGACCCTGGTGCTCGCGGTGCTGGTGGTCGCGACACCCTGCCCGCTCATCCTGGCTACACCCGTCGCCATCGTGGGCGGCATCAGTCACGCGGCGCGACACGGCGTCATCGTGCGCCACGGCGGCGCGTTGGAAGCGCTGGGGCGCGTGACCGTGAGCGTGTTCGACAAAACCGGCACGCTCACGGTGGGCCGTCCGTCCGTGAGCCGGGTGGTGCCGGCGCCGCGGTGGACGAAGGACGAAGTGTTGCGGCTGGCCGCGTCCGTCGAGCACGGGTCCGGGCATCTCCTGGCGCGCTCTATCGTGGCAGCCACGCCGCACTCCGATGCCGAACTCCCACGGGCCACGGGCGTCGTGGAGACACCGGGGCGCGGCGTGGTGGGCGAGGTTGGACGACGTCATGTCGCGGTCGGCGCGCGATCGTTCGTCGTTGAGCATTTCCATCCCGACGAATCCGGGTTGCAGGCGCTGGAGAGCGGCGACGAGGCGCTGCGCGCGTTCGTGGTGGTGGACGGTCAGCTGGCCGGCGCCATCGAGTTCGCCGACGAAATCCGGTCCAGCGTGCGCGAGACGTTGCGGCGGTTGCGTCTCCTCGGCCTGGATCGGATCGTGCTGCTGTCCGGCGACCACTCGGCGTACGTGCGCACGGTGGCCGACGCGGTGGGGGTGCAGGATGCGCGCGGCAACCTCCTGCCCGCCGACAAGGTGGCGGTGGTGGCGCAACTCAAGCGATCCGGCGAAGCAGTGCTCATGGTGGGCGACGGCGTGAACGACGCGCCCGCGTTGAGCCTGGCCGACGTCGGCATCGCGCTCGCGTCACACGGCCGCGGCATCGCCAGCGAGAGCGCCGACGTGATTCTCCTCGAAGACGACATCGCGGGCGTTGCGGACGCCGTGGAGATCGGACAAAAGACGATGCGGGTTGCGCGCCAGAGCATCGTCGTGGGACTGGGGCTCAGCCTGGTAGCGATGGGCTTCGCGGCGGCGGGACAGCTCACGCCGACACTCGGCGCACTGCTGCAGGAGCTGATCGACGTGGCGGTCATTCTCAACGCTCTGAGAACGAGCTCCTGAACTACTTGACCACCAGATACCCGATCATCCCGAGCAGTGCATGGGGATCACACTGGAAGAAGTACTTCCCCGTCGCCATGTCGACGTACAGGTAGTACTTCTGGTCTGGCAGCTGGAGCATGTCCGACGGCCTCGGGAGTCCGGCCTTTCCGGGGTTTGAATCCGGCAGGAAGTTGATGTTGTGCACCCCGCTCTTGAGCTCGAATTCAATGACGTCGCCCTTGTTGGCGGTGATCTCCTTCGGCTCGAAGTAGTTGCCCTTCTCGTTGGAGTAGAGCTCCACTTCGTGCACCTTGCCGCCCGGCGCCGGCTTGATCTCGTCGCCGCCCGCGGTTGCGGCGGACTGTGCCGCGGGCTGAGCGGCCTCCTTCTTCTCGCCGCCACACGCTGCCAGCACCATGCATGCGGTGCCTGCGAGCCACAGGCGCTGCATTGAATTCGTCATGAGAGTTCCCGTTCGGGTGAGTGTGTCAGAAATCCTTCTGGCGAAATAGCCGGGCCGCGAGCGCCAGCGGCGCCGCAATCCAGAGCGACAAGACCAGCGCGCCCAATGCCGCGCCCGCGGGCCCCGCAAAGATGCGCGTGAAGACCGCGCCTGTGTAGCCCAGCAGCGCCGCCACGTCGAGTTGCAGCAACACCAACACGCGGGCGAGATCCACGGGGTTGAGCGCCATGAGCACCAGCATCATCGGCTCGATGTTGCGGTCGCCGGAGAGCGACACGACCAACAGCACCACGCCGTCGTACAGCAGGGCCAGTACGAACCACGTCGCGATGGCGACACCCAGTCCCTTCAGGCGATCGTCCACGCGCACGACCACCAGCGTCGCCAGCGCCGTGAACGATGCGGTGAGCGCGGCACCCGTCGCGAGCAACACGAGCAGGGTACGCGACGCGCCCGCGGTCAAAAATGAGCCGTGCAACAGGAACGGCACGCCCACGCCGACCAGCCACGCCGCCACCAGCGTTGCCGTGAGGCCAAGGTACAGCCCGCCGAACAGGTCGCGCCGGCGCACCGGCTGCGCCAGCAGCAGCTCGATGAACTCGCGCGCGTTGTACAGGTACACCGTGCCGAACACGATGGTCACGAGTGGCGTCACAAAGAGCATCGCGTTGGCAAGGCTCAGCAGCGCGCGCACGTCGCCGCCGGCGAAGCGCAACAGGCCCTCGGTCGCGGCCGCGAAGAACAGCGCGTACGCCATCACCCAGCGGCTGCGGATGATGTCGCTGGCCTGGCGCATGGCGAT
This sequence comes from Gemmatimonadota bacterium, assembly GCA_038060705.1. Lineage (GTDB taxonomy): Bacteria > Gemmatimonadota > Gemmatimonadetes > Gemmatimonadales > Gemmatimonadaceae > DASPMP01. The sequence goes on along the minus strand of JBBTFS010000064.1, from coordinate 3,423 downwards.
CAAGCGCATCGTCGTCATGCGGCCGCCTCGCCGGTCTGGCGGATCATCATGTGGGCCACGGCGCGCTCGAGCGTGGCCTGGCGCGTCTCTTCCTTGAGCGCCGCCATCGAGCCCGCGAACCGCACGCGTCCTTCCAGCAGAAACACGACGTCGTCCGCCACCTGCTCCAGCTCGCTCATCACGTGGCTCGTCACCAACACGGTGCGCCCCACCTCGCGTTCGGCGATGGCGTCTTTGAGCAAGGTGCTCGAAAGCGGGTCGAGGCCCGCGGTGGGTTCGTCGAGAATCAGGATCGACGGCCGGAAGAGGAACGCGGCCGCCGCATTGATCTTCTGCCGCGTGCCGCCCGACAACGTGCGCAGCGGCTTGTCGAGGAACTCGCGGACGCGCAGCCGGTCCATGAGCGTTTCGTCCAGCGCGACGCGCCCCACGCCGCCACGCAAGTCCGTAAGGAACTCCGCCAGTTCGCCGCCGGTGAGCGTCTCCGGGTAACGCGCGATCTGCGACATGTAGCCAATGCGCGCGCGGTATGCGCCCGCGGCGTCCGCCGGCTCGCCGTCGATCCGGATCTCGCCGGCGTCGGGACGCACCAAGCCGAGGATCGTCTTGATGAGCGTCGTCTTTCCGGCCGCGTTGGGCCCGACCAGCGCCGTGACCCGTCCGGTCTGGAACGACGCGCTCACGTCGGACAGCACGCGGACGCTGCCAAACGACTTGGACACGCCGAGGACTTCGATCACGTGGGCCTCCGCATCAGCGGCCGGGCGTCCACCAGCGTCTCCGGCGTGAGCGCGGGCAAAACGCGTTCGGCGGCGTCCAGCATTCCCGTGAACAGGCTGCGCATCAGGATCAGGGCCGGCTCGTGGCGTTCCACCACCATGGAGAACAGCCGCACCGGATGGTACGGCACGTCGCCAACGCCGTCGCGGTTCAGGTCGTAGCCGCGGTAGTCGTCCCAATAGTTGCCCTCGATCCTCGTGGAGTGCTCGCGGGAGTTTGTGGCGACGTCGAACGAATTGCCGAGGAACTGGTTCTTGGAGAAAAACGCCTCCGAGGTGCTGGCCTCGAGCTTCACGGCCCAGCCGTTGTCGCGAAAGACGTTCTCTTCCGCAATGAGCCGGTCCGCGCCGTCAGCCAGGAGGCCGGTGGTGTTGTGCGTGAACACGTTTCGCTCCAGCCGGCTCTCGCCGATCTCCTTGAGCAGCAGGCCGTAGGCGGCCGGCCCCCAATTCTCCTCGAAGCGGTTGCCGATCATCGTGACACGGCGCGTGTACATCACGGCAACGCCGGATGCGTTGGCGACAAACCGGTTGTTCTCGTACGAACAATCGTCGGAATACATGAAGTGCAGCCCGTAGCGGATGTTGCGTTCGCTCAGGTTGCCGGCGATGCGCGTGTCGTGCACGAACTCGAAGTAGATCCCGTCGCGGTGGCCGCGCACGTGGTTGTTCTCGATCGTGATGCCGCGGCTGGACCACAGGTGAATGCCGTTGCCATTCGTCACTTCGTCCTGGCCAGACCCATGCACCATGTTGCCGGTAACCCGGCAATCCGTGGCCCGCGCGAGGTAGATCCCGAAAAAGGCGTTGTCGACCACGTTGTTCTCGATGCGACAGCCCGATGCCTCCACGACGCGGATGGCCGACGGATCCTCCACCATGCTCGGCGACACGCCCTCGAGCCGCAGGCCGCGGACCGTGACGTTGTTGGCCGCGATCACGAGGATCG
>JBBTFS010000064.1:0-1595 GCA_038060705.1 Gemmatimonadota bacterium | reverse complement strand
GCCCGCGGCGAGCCGCATCCAACCAGAAACGTGAGCGCCGCCGCCATCGCTCGGGCACCCGTCGTGCTCACGATCGTCGGCTTCAGGGGCCGCCACGTGAGAAACGCCGCGAGGCCCATCAGAAACGACACGCCGGCGATGATGCCGCCGGACGCTGGCCATGATGTGGCCCGGAAGTTCAACAGCTGCTTGGATCCGATCAGGGGCGGCTGGTACGACATGTCAGGCACCTGAATGATCGCATCCGGCGAAAGATTGTGTCCGTAGTCGTAACCCCAGCGCCACATGTCGGCGAGGCCGCCGACGCCGACCAGGGTGAACGCCGTGAGCCAGATCAGCACACCGCGTCGGCGACCGACGCCGGCGGCTGCGAGACCGCCGAGCGCCAGCGCCAGCACGATCCACGGCATGAAGCGCATCTCCGGAATGGCATTCGCGTCGATGGGCTTCATGCCGATGTAGTGATTCAGTGAATTGATGCTGTTCAGGTCATGCTCTTTCTCGCCGGTCACCGTGTTGAGCCGGATCAACATGCCCAGCCCCTCCGGGTACTGCGGCGCAATCAAGTGAATGCGCCAGAGAGGCGTGGCATACATCGCGAACAGCAACAGTGAAGCAACAACCAGCAGCCAGCGAGAAAGCTTGGGCATCCTACTTCAGCTCCGCCCGCACCTTCTTGGAGATCGTGGCGGACATCGCCACGGTCGAGTTGGCTCCGGAGACCCGGATATAGCCCTGCATTTCCTGGTGCAGCGCCGAGCAGAAGTCCGTGCAGTAGAACGGATACACACCCGCGCGCGTCGGCACCCACTTGAGCGTGCGCGTTTCACCCGGCTGCAGGATCAGTTCGGCGTTGGTGGCGCCCATCACGGCGAAGCCGTGCAGGATGTCCCAGTCCTGTTCGATGTTGGTGAGATGGAAGTACACGGTGTCACCCATCTTCACGCCTTCGAGATTGTCCGGCGCGAAGTGGCTGCGGATGGCGATCATCTTGACGTCGACGCGCTTGCCGTTGCGCGTGATGCCCGTCTCCTTCTCCGACTTGGCCACCCACGGATTCGTGTTCCCGGCGAGACTGAAGAACTTCAAGCTCTTGGATCTCACGAGGTCCGCCGGAATCGCCTGCGCGTAATGCGGCTCGCCAAAGGTCGGGAAGTCCAGCAGCATGCGCATTTTGTCGCCGCTGATGTCAATCAGTTGAGCGGATTGCGCCATCTCGGGACCCGTGGGCAGATAGCGGTCCTTGGTGATCTTGTTCATCGCCACGAGATACTTGCCCCACGGCTTCTTGCTGTCGCCACCCGGCACCATCAGATGCCCGATCGAGTAGTAGACCGGGATGCGATCCACGACTTCCCACGTCCCCAACTTCCACTTCACGACTTCGCTGGAGATGAACATCGAGGTGTACGCGTAGCCCTTGCCGTCGAACTCGGTGTGCAACGGGCCCAGACCAGGCTTCTTCACCTCACCCGCCAGGACCGCGTCGTACTTGAGTACCGGAATGCCATCGATCTCGGTATCGAACTGCTTGGCCTCGATCGCCTTCGTGAGCTTCTCGAAGGAGTGCACCGGAATCAGGCTTGCCAGTTTGC
>JBBTFS010000063.1:34893-55683 GCA_038060705.1 Gemmatimonadota bacterium | reverse complement strand
CAATGTCGAGGGCGACGAACACCGGGCCCGGAGATGCCAGAGCCCGGCCCGCATTGGCGCTCCACTCTCGAGCCGTCGAGTAGTGATACACAGAGCCAAACCCGCATGACTGCGCGATCGCGCCCCAGTCCAGCTCACGCGCCGAATGTCGCACCGCCGAGGCGCCCGGCGTCGGCTGCGAGCCCGTGACCTCGTACACACCGTTGTCGAAGACGATCACGGCGAGATTGTCCGGAGCGGCGGTCGTGATGGTCACGAGCGAACCCAGGTTCATGAGCATCGAGCCGTCGCCGTTGCACACGATGACGCGCCGCGTGGGCTGTGCCAGCGCGAGACCGAGCCCGACGGACGTGGCGTGGCTCATGCACGACGGCACGAAGACGAAGTCGAGCGGATTCAGTCCCGACGGGCCGCCGCACAGGTCGACCCATACCTTGGCGGGAGACATGGTGGTGACGACGATATCGTTGGGGCCGCGCGCGGCGCGCACGGCGACCAGCGCTTCTTCCGTGGACATCAGATTCTTCGCTGCGCTCAGTATGACAGACCGCTTGTCATGAGCGGCCCTCCGCGATCAGCGCGACGCCTGGCTTGTCCACCGCGAGACACGCGCGATAGTGCGTGCCAATGTCAGGCAGCTGCGACGCCTCCTTCACGAACAACACATCCAGCTTCCACGCCGCCAGGATCGGCTCGGTGAACACGAGGCTCGTGTCCCCCGGCAGGTTGTCCTGATTCAGGTAGCTGCGGTACCCGATCATCGCGTAGAGCGGGAGCTTCCACTCGTGCAGCATGTTGCGCAGCGCGTCGCCGGACTCGAACAGCCCGGTGCACTGGATCAGCACCAGCGGCTTGGCGCCGCCGAGGAACAGGCCGCCGGCGATGGTCCACGCTTCGCCTTCGCGGCAGGCGCGGACGATGCGGATGCCGGACCGCTCGATGGCGTTGTCCCACTGCCCGATCGTCGAGTCGGGGACGGTGACAACGTGCGTGACGCCGGCAGACACCAGCAGCGACGCGACTTGCTCGCCGGTGAACACGGGTCAGCGGCCAGCGGTGCGCGGCACCAATCGCGTGCGTATCATGCCGCGCGGCGCATCCTTGGCGTACACAACGAACGCCAGCCGGCCCGCCAACAACTCGCGGCGATCCGATTCGCCCAGCGCGATCTTCCCTTTCGCGCCCGCCACGCCCTCACCCGACAGGCGATGGCGCATCGCGCCTTTGGTTCCGGCGCTGTCGCGATCGATGCTGATGGCGTACACGCTGGCGGGCGTCACACCGGAAACGGACACGTCGTATGACAACGTGCGGCTTGGGGCGTCGTACGCAAACGCAGCGCGCGCGGCCAACGGTCCCTGCCGCACTTCGACGGAGTATGCTGTCGCGACCGGAGCGCGGCCCGCGACCAGGCGCGGCGTGGTGCTCGGCGCCACCCGCGGACGCGCCGACTGCTCATAGTCGTACGCCATCGCCACGAGGCGCGCATCATCGAGTGCGCGGCCCAGAAGCTCCATGCCAATTGGCAGTCCGTCGGGCGTGAAGCCGGCTGGCATGCTCAACGCGGGCAAACCGGTCACCGCGCTCAACTGGCAGTTGCCGCCACGCTGCGGCTCGCCGATAATCGCCGCTTTGCGACGCACCGTGGGATACACGATGGCGTCGAGTTTCGCCGAATCCATGAACGCGACAAGCAAGTCGCGCGCGACGATGCGCCGCGTGAGGGCCTCACGATATGGCAGGCTGTCGCGTGTCCCGCTGGCTTCGCGAATGCGAAATGTCCCCTCGAGTGCCGAGTGCATCAGTCCGGCGTCAAGGATCTCCTTGAGGGAGTGCACCGGGGCGTTCGGTACTGTCGCGAGATAGTCCATCAGGTCCGGCTTGAGCTCGAACGGAATCACGCCGGCGCGGTTGATCAGCGTGTCGAGCGGCGCGATGGCGATATCGACGACTTCGGCGCCACGTGCCTTGAGCCTCTCCAGCGCGGCGCGCACAACGCGCGTGCCCTCGGCATCATCGGCCTCGACGCCAAAGTGAGCCACGAGCACGCCGATGCGCCTGCCGCGCAGCCCCGTTGAATCGAGCGACCCGACGAACCTTGGCAGTTCGCGCCCATCAAGCATCCGCGTGGCGGGATCAGCCGGATCGGCACCGATCGTGGCATCGAGCCCGATCGCGAGGTCCATCACCGTACGGGCAATCGGGCCGGCGACGTCCTGCGTGTGCGACAGGGGCACGATGCCAGCGACGCTCGTCAGCCCCTTGGTGGGCCGCAATCCGTAGAGATTGTGCACCGCCGCGGGAATGCGGATGGAGCCGCACGTGTCCGAGCCCCACGCGATCGCCGCAAAACTGGCGGCCACCGCGGCGCCGCTTCCGCCGCTCGACCCGCCAGGGTTGCGCGTCGGGTCGTACGGATTGCAGGTCTGTCCTCCGATCGAACTGATACTCGTGATGCCGGCGGCCAGCTCGTGCATGTTGGTCTTGCCCAGGATCACCGCGCCGGCCTCGCGCAGCTTCTTCACCTGAAACGCGTCGTCGGGCGTACGCATGCCTGCGAGCGCGATGCTGCCGGCGGACGTCACCATGTCGCGCGTGCCGTAGTTGTCCTTGAGCAAAACCGGGATGCCGTGCAACGGTCCGCGCACGCGGCCGGCCCTGCGTTCGGCGTCCAACGCCGAGGCGTCAGCCCGCGCCTTGGGATTCAGTCGGATGACCGCGTTGAGGGCCGGCGCTCGCTGATCGTAGGCGTTGATTCGGGCGAGATACGCGTCGACCAAAGTCACCGACGTCGCGCGCCCGCCCGCCATCGCGGACTGAAGGTCGGTGATGCTCGCTTCGTAGACGACGTCTGCCGGCGGCGGCGTCCTGGGTGGCTGTGCCATCGCGGCCGACGCGAACGAAAGCAGCACCAGCATGCAACTCAGGGAAAGGGGAAATGGGAAATGGGACATTTCTCCGTTCCCTTTTCGCGCCGTCATGGGTTTGCCGGTTTGAGATACGTGTCCAACCACTGCCGCTCATTCAGCAACCGGTGCACGATGTTCCACGACCCCGAGATGGAATGCGGCATGCCCTGATACTGAATCATCTTGGTCGGCACGCCGTTCTTCTTGAGCGCCACGTACATCTGCTCCGCTTCCGAGTACGGCACGCGCTGGTCCACTTCGCCGTGAATGAACAGCGTCGGCGCTCGCACACGATCGGCGTACGTCAGCGGCGACTGCCGGACCATGATGTTGCGCGCCCTCTCCTCCCACGGCGTGCCGTAGAACTCCGTCTCCTTGGTGCGCGCAATGTCCGCGGTGCCATAGTCGCTCAGCCAGTTCACGATACCCGCGCCCGGGATAGCCGCCGCAAACCTGTCCGGATACTGCGTGATGAGCCAGTTGGTCATGAACCCGCCATACGAGTGGCCCATCGTCGCTACGCGGCGCCGGTCGATGGGCTGTCGCGCCAGCACGTGGTCCACGCCGGCCATCACATCCTCACCGTCTTTGTCCCCCCACGCGCCCCACGTTCCCCACAGGAACTTCTCACCGTAGCCCGTCGAACTCCGAAAATTGACCTGGAGAACAAAGTATCCGTTCGCCGCGAGATACTGCGGCTTGAAGTCGAACGTGTAGCCGTCCGCGGCATGAGGCCCGCCGTGGTTGAGCACCACCAGCGGATACGGCCCCCCATCGCGGCGGAACCCGGTCGGATACGTCATGAAGCCCTCCACCGGCGTTCCGTCCTTGCTGGTGAACTGCACCCGATCCGACTTGCTCAGCGCGATCTCACGCGTGAACCCGTCATGTACGTTCGTCAGCTTGCGCTCACCTGAACCGTCGATGTTGGCGACGTACACCTCCGCTGGCGTCTCCCGCAGTCCGACCGTGTACGCCATCCGCGACATCGCCTTGTCAAAGCTGAGGCCGCCGAAGCGACGCTCACCTTTCGTTACCGGCTCCACCGCGCCGCCGTTGGGCGACACGCGAAACAGGTGGGTTGCTCCGCCGACGCCGCCGGAAAAGTAGATGTGTTTGCCGTCCTGACTCCATTGCACATTCGTCGGCAAGTAGTCCCAATCGAGCGTGAGAATCCTCTCCGCTCCACCACCCGCCGGAATCACGCCGATGTCGGTGGGACCGCCGTTATCCATGCGCTTGGCGATCACTGCGTCCGTGGACATGCCGCGCGTATAGAGAATCCACTTGCCGTCCGGCGAAAAACGCGCGGCGTTGTAGTCAAAGTCGTCGTTGGGCGTGAGGCGGGTGACCTTGCCGTCGCGCGTGGCGGTGTAGACGTCATCGCCGCCGTACTTCCGCTCATCGCGGTAGGCCGAATCGGCCGTGAAGACGATGAGCGAGGCATCGCGATTCCACTCGGTGCCGCTGGGCCGCAGGCCCAGGCGCGTGATCTGGCGCCAGGAAGAGTCCCCGGCCGCGGCGACGAACACCTCTGTCGGCGGAAAGAGCTCGGGGTCGGTGCGGTTCGGCACCGGAAACGCAGCGCCGTCACGCTGAAAATCCAGCCAGTCGAACTGGACGCCGCGAAAACGCTCGTCGTGACGGCGCTCGAAGTCAGAGGCAAATGTGCGCACCCGCTTGATCACCGGCGTCTCGCGCAGGACGGCCATCCACTTCCCGTCGGAACTCGGCAGCATGCGCGACCCGCGTCCGCCGACGGGCACCTCGACCAGAGCCGGTGTCGCCGCGGCCGGTGACGCCGCCCAGCGGCGACCGTTCACCGCCCACGAAAGCCGGCCGTCATCCATCCACTGTGGCACGGTCGCGTTCGACCCAGCCGCGCTCACGCGCTTGGGGGCGGACGAAGCGTCGGCGGTCGCGACCCACACTTCGACACTGTCCCCGTTGGTGGCTTCGATCCGGGTGCCGACGGTGTACGCGACCCATTTGCCATCCGGCGACATCTGCGGCGCACCGACCGTCTTCAAGCGGTAGTAGTCCTCGATGGTGAGTGGACGTCCCTGCGCGCCGGAAACACCGGACGCCACTGCGATGAACACGAGTCCCAGCCACGAGCGCTTCCGCATGTGATGTCTCTCCAAGAGAGCCGGTCATCCTGAGGTCGCAACGCGACCGTACGTTATCTCGTTCCGGCGCATGGCGCACAGTCAGGGGCGCGGCGCCAGCCGTTCCCTCACCTGCCGCATCGTGGCAGTGTCGCCGATGAGCTGGGCGGCGCTCAGCACCCTGGCCCACTGCGCTTCAGCCTCGGCCCGCTGACCGAACGCATCCAGCGCCTTGGCCAGCTGGAACCCGGCACCATAGTGGAACGGCTGCCGTGCCAACACTTGCTGAAACCGCATTACGGCTTCGCGCGCGTCATTACGCTGGTACAACGCACCAAGGCCCGCCTGCATCAGCACTGGCACGTCCTTCACGAACAGCAGCCGCTCGAAGTGCGCGGCGGTCACTGCGCCGTCGCGCGCATTGCCCATCACGTCGCCGTTGTCCACGACCAACTCGGTGACGACGATCCCGTCAAACCCCGCGTCGCGATAGCCACGTACGTACGCGTCGCGGAATCCCAGCAAGTGTCCGAATTCATGCGCAATCAAATAGTGTGGCGCGTCGTGCGGACTCATCACCACGGCGCGGCCACCCTCGATGTGCGTACTCCCCGCGCCCGTCGTGAGCACGGCGGCATCGGGTGGAAACCGCCCGATGTGTGATGCGAGGTTGATGGCTGCCCCGCGCTCCGGCGGAACGCACGCCTGTGCGGCCCTCGCGCCGCCCGCCTGAGGGCAGTACAGCGCCGCCGGCGTAATCACGCGGATCTCTGGCATGACGCGGTACGCGATCCCGGTGCCGCGCGTCCGCCATCGCTCCGCGACCACGCGCGCGAACTCGCTCACGAACGCGCTGTCCACGATGTCGGTCACCATCGGTACGGTGATGACCCACTCCGGTCCCCTCCGCTCGAACTTGACGAACACCGGCGCATCCACACGTTGCACGTCGCTCGCCAGCCCAAGCGCGACCGTCGCGGAGTCCACAACGCGCTGCGCCGGCGCCTGTGGCCCCCGTTGTCGCAGCATCGCGTCCTGGAGGGCCGAGCTGCGGTCGAACACCGCGCGCACACGAGTGATTTCGGTCTGCCACAGCCAGTTATAGTTGACGTCGGCGTCCACGAGCTTCTTGCGATCGACAAGCGCCCGATACCACGTCACCAGCGAGTCCAAAGCGGCGCGCCTGCCGGACGCGGAGCCAAGCGCGGTCTCCAGCTGCACCAGCGCGGCGGTCTCACGCTCCATGAGCGTCGTGCTCCAACGCCAGCCGTAACTCACAAGTGGCGACGCCGCGGTCACCGGCTGCGGCGCCGCACCCGGGACAATGCGGGGCAGCAGCTGGTACCCTGTGGCGATTGGCGGCGGCGGCTCGAGCCGCGGCAGCAGGTCGGGCGCCGAACGCTGCAACTCGCTTGCGAAGGCGGCGTGGAATCGAGCCACGCGGTCGGTCAGCTCACGCTGCCGCTCCTCAGCGGCCCGGCCGCGCACGACATACGCCGGTTGAGTGCCCTGCGCATGTCCCGCGGCGGAGACGCAGGCCGCCATAAGCACGGCGCACGCGGTCGTGGTGGCGGGCGGCAAAGGGCGCATGAGGGAGGATAAGCGGGACCGGGGGGCGCGCAGCATTATTCTGCGAGGGCCAACCCGGGGCGTCCCTACCATATATGTCCGTACCTGCGCAGGCCAGAACAACGGAGTCAGCGAGGGGGCCCAAGCTCCTCTCGGTCGTCGTACCGTGTTACAACGAATCCGAAGTCATCGAGACGTTCTATCGTGCGTTAAAACCGGTACTGGACGGCCTCGACGCCTTGGACCACGAAATCGTCTTCATCGACGACGGCAGCACGGACGACACCCTCGACCGGCTCAACCGGATCATGGCCGGTGATCCGCACGTTCGGGTGAGTTCGCTCTCGCGGAATTTCGGCCACCAGATCGCTCTCACCGCGGGAATGGACGCGGCAGTCGGCGATGCGGTGGTCATCATGGACTCCGACATGCAACACCCGCCGCCCCTGGTGCCGGAACTCGTACGACAATGGCGCGCCGGGTACGACATTGTGTCGGCCATTCGGCAACAGACCGAAGGCGAGTCGTGGTTCAAGGGCGTGACCTCGCGCGGGTTCTATCGCCTCCTCAACTCGATGAGCGGCACCAAGGTGCCGCAGGGCGCCGCCGACTTCTGTCTCCTGTCGCAACGGGTGTGTGAGTCGCTGCGCGGCATGCCGGAGCGACACCGCTTCTTGCGCGGACTGGTGTCGTGGGTGGGATACAAACGCGTGTTGATTCCCTACGTCGCTCCGCCGCGGGCCGCCGGCACGACGAAGTACAGCCTTGTGAAAATGGTGGCGCTGGCGCTGGACGCGGTGTTCTCCTTTTCCGCTGAGCCGCTGCGCCTGGCGCTCCGCGCGGGCATCGCCGTGGCGATGGCTGGGTTCCTCTACCTGCTGTGGACGCTTGGCTACGGCTACCTGATCAACGGGCTGGTGCCCGGGTACGCGTCGCTCATCGGTGTGGTGCTGATCCTGGGCGGCTGCCAGTTGATGTTCATCGGACTCATCGGCCAGTACCTGGCCCGCGTCTTCGAGGAAGTGAAAGGCCGGCCGATCTACCTGTTGAAGCAGGTGCCGTCGGCGCCGCGGCGATCGTCGGCCGACTCCAAGCCGCGCTAGGCGATCGCGTGACCGAGGCGTGCCCCCTCTGCGCATCGCCCAGGACGCGTATCCGTTATCCGCTGTCGGGCTGGAACATCGCCAGGTGTGACACGTGCGGGTTTGAGTTTCACGACGGCTTCAAGGGCGGCGGCGGTGACGACGGCACGTTCGGCGCTGACTACTACACCAGGATCCAGGAAAAGGCGTTCGAACAACAGTTTGGCGACTACACCCTGGATCCCAGCGCCGCCGTCTATGCGCGCTGGCTGGACCGCATTGCCGCGCACGGCGGCAAAGGGCGCCTGCTCGACGTCGGTTCCGCGCTGGGCACTTTTCTCAAGATCGCCGAGTCCAGGGGATTCGCCCCGGAGGGCGTGGAAATCAGCAAGTTTGCGTCGGATTTCTCCAGGGAGAAGCGCGGACTCACAGTGTTCAACGGCGACTTGGAGCAGTACGCAGGCAAAGACGGCAGCTTCGACACGGTGACGTTCTGGGACTCCATCGAGCACGTGACGCATCCGCTCCAGAACCTGAAGACCGCGCGGCGGCTGCTGCGCCCCGGCGGCGTGCTTCTGCTGACCACTGACAACTTCGATTGCCTCGTAGCCGACGTCGCCCGATTCATGTACCACGCGACGCTGGGCCGCGTGCGCTATGGGATGGAGCGCGTCTTCATCGCGCCCAATCGGTCGTACTTCAGCGAAGCGACCATGCGCGCGCTCCTCATCCAATGCGGCTTTCGCGTGCGCGAGTTGGCAAAGATGGAGTATCCGATCGACAAGATCCGCACCAACGTCGCTGAGCGCGTCATCCTTGGCGCGTTCTACGGAGCGGCGCTCGTGCTGAACAGGCAGGCGCAGATCACGGTCCTGGCCACCGCCGAGTAGCGAGCCCGTCATGCGCGTGGAATACCTGAACGAGAACGACGCGACTCGGTGGGAGGGGTACGTCGGTTCGCGCGCGTCTGCCATCACCGACGTGTTCGCGTGGCGACTCGTGGTCCGCGACGCCTACGATATCGCGTCGCACTTCACGATGGCTGTTGATGGCGATCGCGTGGTCGGCGCGCTGGCGCTCTTCGAGATGCGTCACCCAGTCTTCGGCCACTATCTCGCGTCCGCCGTGTTCGGCAACGATGGTGGGTTGTTCCACGATACGGACGCGGCGCGCGACGCCCTCGTTGCTGAGGCGCGGGCGTTGGCGAGCCGCCTCGACGTCGCGTATCTGCTGATTCGCACGCGCGGTGTCGCGCTCAAGGAGTTTCACGTCGACGGGCACTACCGCGCCTCGGTGCTCGATCTTGCGGGCGACGCGGAAACTGCCCTGAACCAACTGCCGGCGACGACGCGCAACCAAGTCCGGCGCGGGATGAAGGAGGGCTTCACGGTGTCCACCGGCGCGGACCAGATCAACGCGTTCCACGACGTGTTCCACGAACACATGCGGAATCTCGGTTCGCCGGCGCACGGAATGGCGTTCTATCGGGCGGTTCAGCGCCACCTTGGCGACCGCGTCGAGTTCTATGTCGTGCGCGACGGCGCCACGCTCGTGGCCGGTGCCTTGCTCTTCTGGATCAACGGCACCGCGCAGAACTATCACACGGTGTCATTGCGCCGCTTCAATCGCCGCTGTCCCAACTACCTGCTGTATTGGCGCATGATCGAGGCGAGCTACGGCCGCGGGCTGGGCGCGTTCGACATGGGACGCTCGGAAGACGGCAGCAGCCAGCTCAAGTTCAAGGAGAACTGGGGCACGGACGCAGTGGCGCTGTGCTACAACTACCACCTCGTGCGCGCCAAGGCACCGCCGGCGCTCAGCCCCAGCAATCCCAGGTTTCGGGCCGCGATCGCGGTGTGGTCGCGACTGCCGGTCTTCGTGACCAAGGCGATAGGTCCGCGGCTCATCTCCGGACTCGCGTGACGCAGCGCTCCGGCCAGCCTGGCTGGCTCGTGGTGAACGCCGATGATCTGGGCGTGTCGCGAGGCACCACGCTCGGCATCCTCAAGGCACATCGCGACGGGATCGTGACCAGCGCAAGCATCGCGCCGGCCATGCCCCACTACCAGTTCGCGGTCGAGTCCTGCGTGCGGCAGTGCCCGGACCTTGGCGTTGGACTGCACTTCACGTTGACCTCGGGCCGCCCCGTCTGCGATGTGCAACGCGTGCCGCTCCTCGTGGACAGCGGTGGGCGGTTCCGCTGGCGCTTCACGTCGCTGCTGGGTGCGGTCATGTCGGACAGCCAACCCGGATTGCTGGATCAGGTCGAACTCGAGATCGAAGCGCAGCTCGACCGGCTCAGGCAGGACGGCATCGTGACGGACCACGTGAACGGCGAGCGCCATGTGCAGTTGATTCCAGGGATCTTCGAGCGGGTCGTCGCGGCCGCACGGCGATTCGGCGTGCCATATGTACGGGCCGGGCGCGACATCGGGCCCCGCTTGCTCAGGGCAAGAGACCTGCTCCCACTCGGCGTTAGCGGTGGCTACGCCAAGTGGGGCCTGCTCTCGGGTCTTACCGCCGTAGCCCGCAACCACCTGAAAGGCGTTGCAAGCGCGGACTGTATTGCGAGCTATCTCTTCACGGGCATGACGGGCACCTTTCTGCCGATGCTCCTCTCTTCACCGCCACTGCCTGGTGTCACCGAGGTCATGGTGCATCCCGCGATGCCGGAGGAAGATCGTGAACTCTCGCTCGGCAACGCGGAAGTGGAGCGCTACGTGAGATCCACTGACCGGCGATTGGAGCTCGACGCATGCCAGTCTGCGCGCCACGACACCGGCGACTGGAAGCTGACGACCTTCGGCCGGCTCGCACGGCCCGGTGGCGCGTGACGATCACGACGCTGCGTGCGGAGCATGTCCGTTCGGTTGCCGATTTGCACGTGGCGTCGCTCACGGGCCTGCTGACCGCACTCGGCGCACCGGCGGCCCGCGCGTACTACGCCGGCTGTGCCGAGTCTCCGCTGTCCACGGCGTTCGTGGCGATGGACGGCAACGCCGTTCGCGGATTTGTCGCCGGCTCACAATGGCCGCGACTGCTCAAGCGCGAAGTGCTGGCGCGCAAGCCGCTTGCGGTCGTCGCCGCGGTGGCCATCGGGGTCGTGCGGCGCCCGACCGTTCTGCCGCTCGTTCGCGAGAGTTTTCGCGGACCAGCCCCCGATTCGTACGATCCGGGCGTCGCGGAACTCACGTACCTCTCGGTCGCGCCGGAACTGCGGCGCGGTGGCATCGGCCGCCAGCTCGTCGACGCCTTCTCGGCGGCGATGCGCAAACGGGGTGCGCCCCTCTACGAGCTCAGCGTCGACGACAACAACCACGCGGCCGCGTCGTTCTATGAAAGCCTCGGCTTCGAGCGCGTGGGGCGGTATCGCGAGTTCGGCATCGACCACCGACGCTATCGGCTGAACATCGAGAAGGCCGCGTTGTGATCCCGCCGCCGCGCACGCTCGCAGAGCGCGTGATTCGCTACGGGCTGGCCGGTCTGTTCGCGACCGCGGTGTACGTCGGCGCCGTCACGGCACTGGTGGAGATCCTTCAGGTCGCCGCGGTACCGGCCGCCGCGATCGCGACGCTGGTGGTAATGGTGACGTCGTACGCCGTGAATCGCGCTTGGGTGTTCGACGCCAGCCGCCCGCACACGTCATCGTTCCCGCGGTTCGCAGCCGCTACAGCGCTCAGCGTGGCGCTCAACACCGCGCTGATGCACCTCGCCGTGAGGGTCCTCGCCTGGCCGTACCTCGCCGGCGTCGTCCTCACCACGGCCATCGTGCCGCCGGTGAACTTCGTCGTGAACTACCTCTGGTCCTTCAAGCCGGTGGCGCGCGACGGCTAGAGCCAGTTCACGAACGCCGGGATCGAGTGCGGTGGTACCGGCACGATGCGATCCACCCGACGTCCTTGGGAAAATGTCACGTAGATCCGGTTCTCCTTCGGCTCCCAATACGCGGGATCCAGCACGCCGTCGTGGTTGTAGTCGGCGGGAACCGGAATCGCTGTCGGCGTCCCAAACCGGAACTGCGTGATCGCGCCGTCGGGCACCGTGCGCCAATACCAGAACTGGTTGTCCGGATTCCATACGGCCAGTTGATCGTAGCCCAGGCCGCCATAGTCGCCGGGCACCAGGATATCGCGTGGGGTTCCGCCCCAGCGCACCTGCAACAGCACCGACGACGACGGACTCTTGATGGTGAACGTTGTGGTTGCCCTGCTCCACAGACCCAGGTCCCCTTTGGATCCGCGCGTGAACCGGCCGGCGAACGGCAGCGGGAATGCGGATGCGTCCGCCGTCGGCCCGACGACCTTGCCGGCCGGCGTCCACCACTCGCGCGTGCTCGGCCGGTACATCACGTGGGTGTCTGCACCATCACCGTCCAGGTCGGCGATGATCGGCACGTCCATGCTCCAGAGCCAGCGATCGTATTCCGGCTCCCACAGTCCGGTCTGCGACGAGCGATACGACCACCTCCAGGGGTTCCGCTCCACCACGTTCTCGATGCGGCGGCCCAACCGGAACTCCGTGTCGCCCGTACGACCGAACAGCAGGTCCGCGCGGCGATCGCCGACGAAACGTCCGACCCACAACTGCGTGAATTCCGACTCGGCCGCAACCGGCGCCTTCACCACCGAGCGCCCCGCGATCACGAGGTGGTTCACGTAGTCATAGTAGACGAGATCATCGCGTCCGTCTCCGTCGACATCCGAATGCACTTGCGACACGATGCGCGGACGCCAATGCCGCTCGATGTCGCGGTCCACATCGACCGTTGGCTTGTCGATGGCATACAACACGCGATCGGCGCCAGATTGTCGCCTCGCGAGCACGCCCTCGGCCACGAGCTTGGCGAACCGCGCGCGCACGATCATCGGCGCGAACGTGAGGTCCTTGTCGGGTCGTGCGTAGTACCATCCACAGCTGCAATCCTCGGCCGCGCCCGGCAACAGTCGAGCCATCCTGCTGTTCTGCACAAAGCGGCGCGCCACCACTTTCTCCGACAGCCGGTAGCCCGCCCCGGTGCGCTCGTATGCGCTCGGTGTCGCCGTGAATGTGCTGCCGCCGAACAGGAGCAACTCGTTGAGAAAACCGGTGCGGCGTTCGTCGGCGGACGCGTCAAAGTACACCTCGCGCGGGCCGCGCTTCTGCGCGCGATAGGTGGCCGCCATCTGCTCCTCGATGGACCCGCGGTAGTAGGGCGATCGATAGAACCCGAGCCACGTGCGCGCGTCTCCTGTCGCCTCCCCGGCCGCGGCAGCCACGGGTCTTGTCGAATGCACGTAGACGAACGCCAACGGCGTCAGCGCCATCGCCGCGCCGATCGGCACGAGGGCCGACCAGTGGACGCGGCGCATCACCGCCGCCACGCCGTACGCTGATATCAACGCGAGGCCCAGGCGCGCCGCGAAAAAGAACTTGCTGATCTCGGTGAGTTCCTCGACGCCGCTGGTCTCCGACGAGTAGAACGCGAACTGCGGCAGCAGGTACGAAAACGCCGTGAACACGCACAGCACCACGAACGCGAAGCTGCTCGGCGCCATGTCTCCCGGGCCTCGAGGGATGCGCGCACCGCGCCGTACACGCCACACAGCCGCGCCCACGCCAACGAGCGCCAGCACGAGCGGCAAGCCCAAGCCGGCAATGTTCCAGTGGACGAACCCGGCGATGCCGCCAACCGGATAGCCGAAACGTCCGCGCCAGGTCAACACGTCGCTCGTCGAACCGTATTCGATGCCGCGCGCGAGCAATCCCCCGTGCGCCAGCGCCACTACCGCGACGCCAACGCCAAACACGATGCCGTTCACGAAGTGCTCGCGCGTCGGCGAGCGCAGCCAAATGCCCAACAGCACCAACCCAGCAGTCACGGCGGCGACACCGCCAAACACGGCGTGCCCCAACATCAGGACGCCGAACGTCGCGATGGTGAGCGCGAGCACCATTCGCTTGCCGTCCGCGCGCGTCTGCCAGCGCACCAGCAGGTACAGTGCCGGCAGGGTCAGCGCGATGCCCAGCGCCACTGCGTGTTGCTGAAACTGCGCGGCAATGTCCCACGGTAGATTGGAGAGGCTGCCATCACCGTTGCGCAGGTGCACGCTGGGCGCGCGCATCGCGCCGAGCAGGTTGTCGGCGATGCTGCTGTCGGGACTGAACGCGTGGACACGGGCGGACGCGTCAGGCGCGATCGAGAACCCTGAATAGGCCTCCACCTTCCGCAGGTACGCCCAGGCGAGGCCGCCACCCAACAGCGCCGCCGCTCCTCCCCAGACCGCCGGCGCGCGCGCGATGCGGAGTTCTCGCAGCCAATACACGATGAACAGGAAAGAGAAGAGCCACAGGCACGTGCTCACAACGTCCACGCTGACGTTGGCGGAAAGTCCGGTCAGCCACGCGACGGACCCCGACAGGATCGTGTAGCCGTAGTGGTACTTGATGGGGACGTCTGGCAACGCGTTGTGCCGCGGCGGGAAAACCCCCTCGGCGAACTGATTCGGTGCGGTCAGGTGAATTGCACTGGCCGCTACCTCGTCCCAATAGGGGGAACTCACCGCCAGCAGCCACTGCGGAAACCCCAGTACAATCGCGCCCGCAACAACGGGAACCCAATCACGCCACGTGACCACGAGTGGCATGACGCTCATCTCCGCCGGCGAGCGGCGGTGAAGCATCAGCGCGGCAGCCAGGCTGACGGCGATGTACGCCGTCGCCACATAGGTGGAGTTGTCGACCTGACGCCCAACCAGGTTGACGACGCTCAGGTAGCCGACCAGCCCGAGGGCGATCGCCAGCAGCAGCCGAAAGAACGGGCGCGACTCGCGGCCGAGAACGCGGCCGGCCGCCCACCAGGACGGCGCGACGAGCGCCGCGACCACCGTAATCGCAAGGGCAATCTGAAATACGGTTGTCAGCACTGCCCTCTCAACTCATCGCCGGCCATGGTCGTATCCTCAGGGACGACATACGATATCACGTCGGTATGGTAGCTGCCCACCCCACCTCACAGAGATGCTCGCCATGACGCGCCGTCTTCGGACCTTCCTCGCCAGTGCCACCCTCGCGAGCCTGTCCCTCGTCGCTGCCGCGCAGGATCCGCGCGCAGGACGCATCACCACTCCACACGAAGAGCTCGGCCACAATTTCGGCGACGACTACTTCCTGGCCAACTACAAACAGATCTCCGCGTACTGGCGCAAACTCGACCGCGAGTCTGACCGCATGGTCGTCCAGGAAATCGGCAAGACCGCCGAGGGCCGGCCGCATCTCATGGCGATCGTCACGTCGCCAGCGAACCACGCCAGGCTGGCGCGATTCAGGAGCATCTCGAAGCAGCTGGCGCTGGCCGAAGGACTGACCAACGCGCAGGCCCGCGCACTGGCCAAGGAAGGCAAGGCCGTCGTGTGGATCGACGGTGGACTGCACGCCACCGAGACGCTTGGCGCCCAACAGCTGGGGCAGATGGTCTATGAAATGGTGAGCCGCACGGACGACGAGACGACGCGGCTGCTCAACGACTGCATCATCCTGTTCGTGCACGCCAACCCCGACGGCAACGACCTCGTCGCGGACTGGTACATGCGTCGCGCCGACACGCTCCAGCGCACGACGTCGGGCCTGCCCCGCCTCTACCAGAAGTACATCGGCCACGACAACAATCGCGACTTCTTCGGTTCCACCCAGGCTGAGACCGAGAACATCAATCGCGTGCTGTACCACGAGTGGTTTCCGCAGATTCTCTACAACCACCACCAGAGCGGACCGGCCGGCACGATCTTCTGGTCGCCCCCGCTGCGCGACCCGTACAACTACAACCTGCATCCGGCGCTCATCCTCGGCTTCCAGTCGCTAGGTGCGGCCATGCACACGCGACTGGCCATCGAGGGGAAGCCCGGCGCCACGATGCGGAGCGGTGGCCCGTACGATGGCTGGTGGAACGGCGGCATCCGAAACACCGCCGCGTTCCATAACGTGATCGCGTTGCTCACCGAGATGATCGGCAGCCCCACGCCGATGCGTGTGCCGCTCGTGATGCAGCGACAGTTGCCGGGCGCGGACTTGGCGTTTCCGATTGCGCCACAGGCATGGCACTTCCGCCAGAGCATCGAGTACTCAACGTCGCTCAATCGGGCGGTCCTGGACTACGCGTCCCGGATGCGGGAGAACGTGCTGTTCAACATCTACGCGATGGGCAAGCAGTCCATCGAGCGTGGCAACACCGATACATGGACCACGAATCCGAAACGGCTCGCCGAAGCCGCGGCTCGTGCACCGCAACAGGGCGCTGGGTTCGGGGGCGGGGCGCAGGGTGCGGCGGCCGAAGCGCGAGTGTGGTCGGAGCTTCGCAAGCCGGAACTGCGCGATCCACGCGCGTACATCATCCCGGCGCACCAAGCGGACTTCCCCACCGCCACCAAGTTCATCAACGCGCTGCGTGAGACCGGCATCACGGTGAACCGCGCGACCAAGGACTTCACGGTTCAGGGGAAGTCGTACCCATCCGGGTCGTTCGTCGTGTTCACGGCGCAGCCCTTCCGGCCGCACGTCATCGACATGTTCGAGCCACAAGTGCATCCGGACGTGTTCCCCATTCCGGGTGGACCGCCGACGCCACCCTACGACAACGCCGGCTGGACGCTGGCGTTCCAGATGGGCGTCGAGTTCGACCGAATCCTCGAGCCGTTCACCGGACCGTTCGTGAAGGTGACGGAATGGAATCTCCCGATGCCAGTCGCGGCGGCGCCAGCACCCGGTGCTGCAGGCTACGTCGTGAGCCGCGCTGTGAACAACTCGTACATCGCCGTAAACCGTCTGCTCAAGGCCGGCGCCGCGGTGCGTGAACTGCCGGACGGCCGCTTCCATGTGCCGGGCGCGGCCAATGCGCGCGAACTGCTCGCAACGCGCGTCGCGCCACTCGGTGTGAGCCTGGAACCGCTCTCGGCCGATCCCGGCAACGGACTTCCGCTGGGCAATGCACGCATCGGCCTCTGGGATCAATACGGCGGCAGCATGGAGAGCGGCTGGACGCGCTGGATCCTGGAGCAGTTCGAGTTTCCGTTCGAGCGCGTTTTCGCGCCGACTCTCGACGCCGGCAACCTCAGGTCGAAGTACGACGTGCTCGTCTTCGTCAACGGCGGCATTCCTGGCGCCAACGCGCGCCGCCGGCCCGCCGACACGGCGTCGATTCCCGACTTGCCGGCCGAGTATCGGGATCAGTTCGGCCGCGTGACAACCGAACGCACGTTGCCGAGGATCCAGGAGTTCATCGAGCAGGGCGGCACCGTGGTGGCGATCGGCACGTCCGCGATGAACCTGGCGACCTACCTCAAGCTCCCCGTCGGCGATCACTTGGTGGAGAACGGTGAACACCTGCCCCGCACCAAGCTGTTCGTGCCAGGCTCGGTGTTATCCGCGCGGGTCGACACCGCCCTGGCGATGGCGCGGGGCATGCAACCGCGCACCGATTTCTTCTTCGACGACAGCCCGGTGTTCTCGATTGCGCCGGACGCGGTGGGCGTCACCCGGTTGGCGTGGTTCGACACCGAGGCGCCGCTCCGCAGTGGCTGGGCGTGGGGACAGAAACACCTCATGAACGGCGTCGCTGCCGTGCAAGTCAACGTGGGCCGCGGCAGCGTCATTCTATTCGGGCCGGAGATCCTGCAGCGAGCGCAACCGCACGCAACGTTCAAGCTGCTGTTCAATGCGCTCTACAGCCGGGCCGCGCCGTGAGGCGCGAGGTTCGCTGCTATTTGGCGAGGAACGTGATCTTGCCGGTGATCACGGTTCGCCGCTCGACTCGCTCACTGCCGTATCGCTCGCACACTTCGCGCCCCGTCCTTGGATCGACGCTGGACATCAGGCACACGCGCCGATCCTGCCACGTCACCGTGGGCACTTGATAGCTGTTGTCCCGCAGCGGGTGACGGCGGTCGAACCTGAACTGGAACTCACCGCACTGGTAGATGATCGTTCGTATGTTGCCCCGTGAGGACGGGTGATACGCACACAGACCGTCCTTGAGGCTGATGTTGACCGTGTCCGGCAGCAGCGCCACTTCGCCCTCGAGGGTCACCGGCGGATGCGCGCTCGCCAGCACTTCGCGGAAGGGGTACACGCCGTATGCGCTGTTTCCCGACGGGGGCAGCACCTTGGCCCCGGATGCGGCGCAGCCGGGAAGGCCGAGCGAGATCGCTGCCACGAGTACTGCTACGTGGCGACTCAGAATCGGACTCACGGCGGCAACATGGCGCCGCCCTTGGTGGATGGCAACTCCTCCCGAATCCCTGGCCCTTTCCGCAAGTGGGTCGGCGTCCGACAATAGAGTAGTGAGGATCACGCGCCAAAGCACGCCAATCGACGTCGAGCTCGCGGCCGAAATCCGCGAGTTGCTGGCGACGCGGCTCGTGGCCGAGGGCCCGTTGTCCGAAGCCGCGCATCCATTGGCGGTACTCGTGGCCGGCGCGATGGTATGGCCGTTCGCCCCGCATGGCGATGTCATCCGCTGGGTCGTCGCCGTCAGCGCCGCCGCGGCAGGCCACGCGTTCCTCCGACGCCGGGCCGCCGCCTCCGCCGATTCGGCCAGTTCACGCCTTCGCGCCGTTCGCGTCGGAGTTGCGGCACTGGGCATCGCGTGGGGCTTTGGGATCCTGCTGGTCAGTCTCACGCTGCCAGCGGCACCCCTCGCGTGGGTGACCGTGATTTTCGCCGGCTTGGTAGCCGGCGCCACGGCATCGCTGTTGCCCGACCCACCGTCGTTCCACCTGTTCACGGGAACAATGCTGCTGCCACTGGCACTGGCGGTCGCGAACAACGCCGAGACGAACGCGCTCGCAGTCACGGTTGTTGTGTCCTTCGGAATCGCCATGACGGCATTCTATCGCCGATCGCATACGGCGCTGGTGAAGCAGTTCGCCAACGCCAAGCGCGTTGAACTCACTGAACGCGCCGCCGGAAACGAACGACGCATGCTCGATGCACTCGTCGAGGGCGCGCCCAGCGCGATTGCCGTGGTGGCGGACGACGGTCGCTTGTTGCGGGCCAATCGGAGTTTCGAAGTGATGTTTGGTTGGGCGCCTGCCGACGTCCTGAACCGACCGCTCAACGACTTGGTGGTGTTTCCTGAAGACGTCCAGGAAGCCCGTGACCTGGAGCGACGCGTGAACGCGGGTGAGCATATCACGGGCGAGGTCCGACGCAAGCGAAAGGACGGTTCCTCCGTCTGGGTCCACGTTTCCGCGGCACCCGTCTCGATGCTGGACAGCCGCGTGACGTTTGTCATCTATGCGGATGTCACGGAGGCCCGCCGAGCGCGTGACGCCGAACGGCAGCTGGTGGGCATTCTCGAAGCCACGACAGACTTCGTGGGCGTGGCCCGGCCCGATGGGCCGATGCGCTATCTCAACCCGTCCGGCCGGCGCATGCTCGGCTTCAGCGACACCGAAGACCTGAGCGCGCTGAACTTCCTGAGCCTCTGTGCACCGTCGCAGCACGACGCGCTCATGCAATCGTACGTTCCGACGGCGATGCAGCACGGCAGCTGGTCCGGCGAGTTCCAGCTCTTGCACCGTGACGGTCACACGGTGCCCGTCTCCATGGTGACTCTGGCGCACCGCGACGCCGCGGGTGCGGTGGATTCCCTGGCGGCGATCGCCCGCGACATCACCGCGGACATCGCCGCGCGCGATGCCCTGCGCGCCGCCCGCGATGCCGCCGAGGACGCGACCCAGGCCAAGAGCGCCTTTCTCGCCAACACCAGCCACGAAATCCGCACGCCACTTAACGGCATCCTCGGCATGGTGGAACTGCTACTCGATACCGAGCTCACGCCCGCGCAGCGCCGCTCCACAGACCTCATCGCCAGTTCCGGCGAGGCGTTGCTCGCGACGATCAACGATTTGCTGGATCTGTCCAAGATCGAGGCCAATCAGCTGGAACTGGAGGCGATCACGTTCGACCTCCACCACGTGCTCCACTCCGCCGTGCGGCTCTTCATGCCGCGCGCCGACGAACACGGCATCGAACTCGTGAGCGATGTCGCGCCCGACATGCCACAGTTTGTGCGCGGCGACCCGCACCGGTTGCGCCAGGTCCTGTCCAACCTCGTCGGCAACGCCGTCAAGTTCACGCATGAGGGGGAAGTCGTCCTCAGCGCACGACGCGAGGACGGCGACAGATCCCCGCGGATTGTCCTCGCGGTTCGAGACACTGGCATCGGCATCGCACAGGCGAACATCGATCGGATCTTCGAGCCGTTCCGCCAGGTGGATGCTTCCACGACGCGCCAGTACGGCGGCACCGGACTGGGTCTCTCCATCGCGCGCCGCCTGGTGGAACTCATGGGCGGCGGACTGCGCGTCACGAGCACGGTGGGCAAAGGCAGCGAGTTCGCATTCACGGTGGACCTCCCCGCCACGGCGGCACCCGCGAACGCCCAGCCGCAGAACATGGGGCTGGTCGGCGTTCGTGCGCTGGTAGTGGATGACCACCCAATCAATCGCCGCACAATCTCGGACATGCTGCGTTGGGCCGGATGCGAGGTGGAAGACGCGTCCGCGGCGGACAGCGCACTGGCCTCCTTGCGCAAGGCTGCGAAGGCCTCGGCGCCCTTCCGGCTCCTGGTCAGCGACGTCCAGATGCCCGGCCGGGACGGGTTCCAGCTTGCGGCGGACATCCGGGCGGACGCCGCTCTGAACACCACACGGATCATGCTGCTCACCTCCGTGGGCAAGCGTGGCGATGGCCAGCGCTCGCGTGATGTTGGCGTAGCCGCGTACATGATGAAGCCGGTCTCGCGCGTCGAGTTGGTGGAGGCGGCCGTGGCGGCCCTGCGCGATTCAGGCGGACATGCGCTCGTGACGCGGCACACCATTGATGAGACGCGCCGCCGCGTGCGCGTGCTGCTCACCGAGGACAATCCGGTCAATCAGGAAGTGGCCAGCTCCATGCTGCGCAAGCGCGGCCATGAGGTGATCGTCGCTGGCGATGGACGCGTCGCGGTGGACCATATCAAGGCCGGTGACACCTTCGACGTGATCCTCATGGACCTCCAGATGCCGGAGCTTGATGGACACCTTGCCACCAAAGCCATCCGCTCGCTGGGCTGCAAGACGCCGATCATCGCGCTCACGGCCAACGCGC
>JBBTFS010000063.1:24314-34883 GCA_038060705.1 Gemmatimonadota bacterium | reverse complement strand
CGCGCTCCCCGGGGAGCGCGAACGCTGTCTCCAGGCCGGGATGAACAGCTACCTGTCCAAGCCATTCAAGGCGCACGAGCTCTTTGCGGTCGTCGAAGGCTGGGACACGCCAGAACCCGCACCCGGCGGCATTGCCACCCAGACGGACGACGCCGGACCGCCGGTGGACCTCGTATCGTTCCGCGCCATGCTCACCGACGCCGGCATCGAGTCGGCTGGCGACCAGATGCTCCACGTGTTCGTGGACCACTCCTCTGAGCGCGCGGGACCGTTGCGGCACGCGGCGGATCGAGGAGACTTCACCGAGGTAGAGCGCATCGCGCACTCACTCAAGTCCAGCTCCGGCACGATCATGGCCGGAGGGCTTGCCGACAAGTTCAAGAAGCTGGAGGCGGCAGCTCAGGCCGCTGACGCCGCGCTCGTCCAGCAGTTGAGCGCCACGATCACCATCGAGCACGAGCGGGTCGTCGCTTTCCTCAGGGCCCACCTCAGTACTTGAGCCCGCCGGCCTCGGCGAACTCCTTCATCATCTTTTCCTGCTCGGGCGTCAGTTTCTCCGGCACGACGATCTCCACTTCCACGATCAAGTCGCCCTGCGCTTCGCCCTTGGCGATGCCCTGGCCGCGGACTCGAAAGCGTTTTCCCGCCGGCGTTCCCGCGGGAATCCGGATCGACACCTTCTTTCCGTCAAGCGTCTTGACGTTGACCTTCGAGCCCAGCGTCGCCTGCGCAATGTTGATCGGCACGCGCGCCACGAGATCCAGGCCCTCGCGGGCGTAGAACCGGTCGGGCTGCACGGTAAAGTTGATGAACAGGTCCCCCGGTGCACCGTTGCGCGCGCCGCGTCCGCCTTGCCCCTTGAGCCGGATCTTCGTGCCGGTGTCCGTGCCCGACGGCACCGTCACCACGATCTTGCGACGCGCCCGCACCTCGCCCGCACCGTTGCAGGACTCGCACCGCCTGGTGGGCACTTGGCCGCGGCCCAGGCACTGCGGACACGGCCGATTCACCGCGAACCCGCCCTGACCGAATGAAATCGTTCCCCGGCCGCCGCACTCGGAACAGGTGTGCAGCTTGGCGCCCGGCGCGCCGCCGCTGCCGTGGCAAGTCGAACACTCCTCGTTGACCTCGAGGTCGACATTCACCTTGCCGCCTATGGCAGCCGTCCTGAACGGCACATCGAGCGACACTTCGACATCCTGGCCACGTTCGGGTTCGTTCTTCTTGCGACCGCCGCCGAACATCGAGCCGAACAGGTCGCCGAGCCCGCCCAGGCCGCCGAGGTCCATCTCCTCGAATCGGAAATCTGTACCGCCTGGAAACCCGGCACCCGGGCCGCCGCGCGCGCCACCGCTCGGGCGCGCACCACCGCCGGCGCCGCCAAAACCGCTGAAGGCGCCGTAGCGCCGCATGTCGTCGTACTTCTTCCGGTTGTCCGCGTCGCCCAGTACCTGGTACGCCTCGGAAATCCCCTTGAAGCGCTCGGCGGCTTTGGGGTCATTCGGATTCTTGTCTGGATGATGCTTGGCGGCCAGCTTGCGATACGCCTTCTTGACTTCGTCCTGCGTCGCAGACGCGGACACTCCGAGCACCCCGTAGAAGTCCTTGTTCTGCGCCATGCAGCCCCTACGGGCTCAGCCGTTCCACTGCTTCACGACGACGCGCGCGGGGCGCAGCAGTTGTCCGTTGAAGCGGTAGCCAGGCTGAAATACCTTCGACACCGTGTCGTCGTCTTCCTTGGACAACGCCGGTTCGGTTGAGACCGCTTCGTGGATGGTGGGGTCGAACGTCTGATCCACCGGGTCGATGATCTCGAGGCCCGCGGACGTGAGCGCCTTGGCGATCTTCTGCTCCACGAGTTCGATGCCCTTGTGAAGCGTCATCGGGTCGGTCGTCGCGGGCTCGATGTCCGCGAAGCGCGACAGATCGTCCAGCGCGTCCAATAGACGCGAGACGATCTCGGCCTGGGCCCGCGAACTCGTTTCCAGGCGCTCCTTGGCCGACCGCTTGCGGAAATTGTCATACTCGGCGGCGAGCCGCAGATGCCGGTCCCGCTGCTCGGTCAGCTGAAGCTCCAGCTCCGACATTGGCGCCGGGCCCGACGACCCAACCAACGGCTCAGCGGGCAAGTCGACGGCAGCGCCCTCCGCGTCCTCGACTGGCGGCGTCGGCTCCTCGTTCTCCGCGTGATGGCTCTTCCTGCGTGTCATGAGAGGACCTTACGGTGTTACTGACGCCGGCGTGCTCAGGGCCTTGGTCAGGCGATACAGAAACTCCTGCCCCTCGAAGAACGATTTCATGTTCATGCGCTCGTCGCGGCCGTGCGCACGCGCGTCCACCGTCGGGTCACTGAACAGTCCGGAAACGCCGAACGCCGGAACGCCAAGCGTGCGGAAGAAGCGTGAATCCGTGGCGCCCGTGGACATCACCGGGACGATCGGGATGTCGCCGAACATCTCCTTCGTGATCTTCGTGACCGGATCCATCAACTCGGGCAGCAGCGCCAGCGCCGGCGACGACGGCGCAGCCGCGCCCAGCCTGCCCTGCGCCACGACCTCCACCCCCGGGTCGCCGATGACACGCGCAAGGTCCGCGCGCACCTGCTCCGTGGACTCGTCCGGGAACTTGCGGCAGTTGACAGTCGCCTCGGCCAGCTGCGGCAAGGCATTCGACGCATGCCCGCCATTGAGCATCGTTGCCACGCACGTGGTGCGAAGCATCGAGTTGTAGCGCGGATCGGCCGCCACAATCTTGAGCGCCGCCGCGTCCTTCGGATTCGTCACCAGCGCCTTCATCGCCCGGCCCATTTCCGGCGCCTCGACTTCGGCCGTGCGCGAGAAGAAGCCCTTGTTCACTTCGTTGAACTTCACCGGGAAACCGTAGCGCCCCACTTTCGACAGTGCGTCGGCCAGCGTGGTGATGGCATTGTCCGATCGCGGCACCGAGGAATGCCCACCGCGATTGGTGACGCGTAGCGTGTAGTTCGTGACCGTCTTTTCCGCGGCCTGCACCGAGTTGAAGAGGTGCTTGCCTTCACGCAGCGTGCCGCCGCCGCCCTCATTCACGACCAGCGCGCCGTCGACAAGGTCCTTGTGGTTCTGCAGCAGCCAATTGACGCCATTGGAGCCGCCGCCCTCTTCGTCCGCCGTAAGCGCGATGATGATGTCGCGGTCCGGCACGTAGCCCTCCTGCTTCATCCGAAAGACGTTGGCCACGAAGATCGCGCACATCGCCTTGTCGTCCGCGGTGCCGCGTCCGTACCAGTAGCCGTCGTGCTCCGTGAAGACGAACGGATCAAGATCCGGCGACCAATCAGCCTTGAGCGCCTCCACCACATCGAGATGCGCGAGCAGAATCAGCGGCTTCCGCGTGGAGCCTGCCTTGCCGCGGACGCGCGCCACCACGTTGTGCTTGTGCGGCAACGGGCCGCCCACGAAGATGTCCGCCTCCGGAATCCCCGCGTCGCGAAAGCGCTGCGCCATGGCAACCGCTGCGTCCGTGATGTTGCCGGTGCTGACGCCGGTCTTGATCTCGATCAACTGTTTGTAGATGTCGCGCGTCAACTGCTGATGCGGCGTCATCTGACCGGGCGTGTAGACCTTGGGCTGTTGGGCGCCAAGCGGCAGGGCAACGATGCAGGCGAGTGCGAGCAGACCGGAGCGCATCACGAATGACCTCGGATATCGATGAAAGTTGGGTTCCTGATACTATGCGAAGGAAGAGTACTGCCTCTACTCCCGCGGCAACCGCTTTTGCCAGCGCAGGCCCAGATAGAACACATGTCCATCCACACCGGGGTTCTCGCGTGCGGTGTACATGTTCGAAAAGTGGTGGAATTTGTACCCCAACTGCACGGCGCGTTGGTGGTTCGTACGCAGGAACACGCCGCCGCCGAACTCGATCGAAAAGTTGAACCGGCGCGCGCCGTCCTGCGGCATGTAGTCCGTGAACCACGCGCCGCCAAGGGCGGCCATCGAGTAGAAGTCCATGCGCTTCGTGCCGCGCACTTCTCCCTGCAGGCCAAACGGCGCGAGCCCCGCCCCGAACACCGGCCCGCGGCCCGACTCCGCTTTGCGCGGGATCCCGCGCGTCACCACGGTCTTGTACCGGGGGTTGTTCGAGATCATCACGAACGGCGTCGCATTGGGCGCGTACATCAGCGTGAATCGGCCGGCTCGCAGCACCGGTGTCGCAAAATGCACGCCGACAAAAGCATGATCACGGTCCGGCGTGGTGCCCCAGTTGTACCCGGCGGGCGAATGGCGCCCCCCGCCGATATACGGCGACATTGACCAAGTCCCCATCGCGGGACGCTGCGCGATCCCTGCCTGCGCTGCGCTCTCGACACGCGCACCGAGAAGCGCCAGAGACACCAGTCCGATCTGACGAAGTTGGCTCACGACGTTACGGAGTGAGTTTGAAAAGGGCGCTGTAGCCCTCATAGCCGGCAAAGTAACTGCGGGCACGGTACTCCTGCGTCAGCACCGGGTACCCGGCCGCCTTCCACTGCGGGATGCTGACGTAGAAATCCCACGAACGTGATCGCTTCGGCGGAAAGACCAGCAGCGTCGTCCCGCAAATATCGGCGCCCGGGCCGGCATTCAGGTCGCGGGTATCGTCGCCGATGCGCATGCTGTGCAGCAGCCCGCGTCCGTCCACCGGGTCCGGACGCTGGTCGCAGGCCGGCCCGCCGTTGTCCACACGAACCGTATCCTGGCCGGGATTCTTGACGCTCACCCGGATGCGGATGCGCGACACGGTGTCGCTCACGGAAAACGACGTTGGCGTGACCTGCGCCCAGACCTGCAAGCCGATGTCCGTGTTGGCGGCCTGTCGCGGGTCGATCAAATGGACGCACGCGCCCAGAACCGCGATCACCGCCGCACCGCCGGTGCACCACGCCCATGACCGCATCACGGCGGCTACCGCTTCTTCTTGGCGCTCGATGGCCGCGCCTTCGCTGCAATCGCCCCAACCTTCACTGCGCCCGTCGCGCGCGACTTCCGGCCGGACGGCTTGCCTCGCACCACCCGATTGCGCCCGGCGCGCTTGGCTTCATAGAGCGCCTTGTCCGCCACCGCAATGATCTTCTCGCCGGTGCCCGCATCCGTGGGGAATTCGGCGACGCCGAGGCTGAGCGTGACCTCGCGGCCAACGAACGGCGCCGCGGCCACGCGCGCGCGCATGCGGTCGGCGACTTCCATCGCCCCCTCGGCAGACGTCTCCGGCAGCAGCGCCGAAAACTCCTCGCCTCCGTAACGTGCAACGCAATCCACGGTGCGCGTCGCGTCCTTCAGGATCTGGGACACTTGCTTCAGCACTTCGTCGCCGGCCGGATGGCCAAACTCGTCGTTGTATGCCTTGAAGTGGTCCACATCCGCCATGATCACACAGAACGGCCGCCCGGTGCGCTTGGCGCGTATGGTCTCCTCGTCCAGCCGCTGCATCAGCGAGCGGTGATTCACGAGTCCCGTGAGGCCGTCGGTCACGGACAGTTTCTCGAGATCCTCCGCGTGATGACGCAGGGTCTCGTTGAGGCTGGCAAGCTGCTGCCGCCCGGCGCGCAGGCGCCGCACCATGTTGTTGAACACCGTGGTGAGCGCGTCGACCTCGCCGGCCTCGCCCGTGGTGGGCAGGTCCACATCCAGATCTCCGGTCGATACGACATTCGCGCCCGCCGCCAAGCGTTCCAGCGGCCGCACGATGATCAGGCCCAAACGGAACGCCACCCAGCCCACCACGGCCAGGAGTATCACCATCACCAGCATGGCGACGTTGCGGAATCGGCTCACGGTCGAGAAGACCTCCCCCGCGGACGCCTCCGCGATCACCGACCACTGCAGCTGCGGCACGCGGTCCAGTGTGCCGACGACCTCACGG
The DNA here is from genome assembly GCA_038060705.1 of Gemmatimonadota bacterium. Classification (GTDB taxonomy): domain Bacteria; phylum Gemmatimonadota; class Gemmatimonadetes; order Gemmatimonadales; family Gemmatimonadaceae; genus DASPMP01. Next base: position 29,003 of record JBBTFS010000063.1, on the reverse strand, counting down.
CCGAGCGCGTTGGTGTATGTGGCAGCCGAGTGCTCCCGCGCCAACAGCGCCTTGAGCGTCGCCTCAGCCACGCGCGTCTTGAGCAGCGCCGCCGAGAGTTCACCCGAGGTCGCCATGAGCGCACCGCTCTCCGCGGCGAGCGACAGCGTCTGGCCTCGGGCGGCGAAGTCGCGCAGCAATGATTGCACCGGCGCGAGCGCGATCTCGGCCGCGAAGGCGCCGATGATCTGACCGTCGGCCCGCGTCACCGGTACGGCGACCAACAGCTTGCCCTTGGCGGCCCGCTCGTCCCACGACGCCTCGCCCACGAGCTGGTTGCCCTGGCGCATCACTTGTTGCCAGTCCGCCGGCAATCGGACCGCACTGGCCATCGCGGATCCCGACGCGATCACGCGACCCAGCGCATCCGTGACAAGCAACTGCTCGAAGTCCGGGAATTTTTCCTGGAGCGAGCGCAGGTACTCGCGCAAGCGCGCGCTCGGGATCGAGCCCTGCCCCGTCGCGTACCGATTGACGTTGTTGAGCACCTCGTCCGAGCTGGCGAACACGCGCAGGTCGTAGAGCCGCTCCTTGAGCCACACGCCGGCCGCGCGCGCCGCGCCGGAACTGGCCGACAGCAGATTCTGCGTCACCTGCGTCTCGAGCGCCCGGCGGTGCTGGGTGTACGCGACTCCCAACGCGATGGCGGTAGGCACCAGCGTCCCGAATATCGCGAGAGCGAGGATGCGGCCACGGATGCTGTAGAGCCGGGGAACGCGGAACTGGTGGGTGGATCGGGCCAAGCGGTGGTCCTGGGTGCGGGCGGCGGATGGAAATGCCGGTGGCAGCGCGAACTGGGGGACTGCAAAGCTGGAGGGCGCGGCGTCGGCGTGCCAGAGCTAGATTACAGTCTTCCTTCTCTTGGTCAGTGGATCGATGAAAGACCTGCGTTTCGAAGAGGGTGGCAAGACGTTCACCTGCGTTGCTGAGTCCTCGCGCGCGACCCCGGATACCGTGTGGTGGTGGATCAACGTCACCGGTGACGGCCAGCGCTACGCTGCGTTCCACCGCAAGTCCACCGACACGGCCGCGTCACTCAAGCCGCGAGTCATCGCATACTACGAGAAGCTGCTGGCGGACCGCGCCCGTCCGCCCGAGCCGCGTGCCCACTGGTCGCAGCGCCGCGCCCAGAACGGAAACGCCAGCGCCGAGAAGCCGAAGACCGACTGAAGTGCTCGAAACATTTGCTCCTCCGCGCCGTAGTGATGCCAAAGGAGTCAGTGCAAATGTTTGCCAATCCAAGAGTCGGCGAGTTCATCACCAATACATGTCAGCGCTGTAACCGCATCGTGCGGTCGCAGCTGGCGCTGCGTTCGGTCCGCTTGGCGCGCACCCGGTTGGTCGTGCGCGATGTTCCCGTGGATGTCTGCCCGGCGTGCGGCCACATGATCTCCGTCGCGCCGCATGGAGTGGAGCAGCTGCGGGAAGCCGGCTGGTCGAAATAGGACTGTTCTCGGCCGCGCCTGCGGCGCCGGAGTTATCGCTGTCCCTAGTCGACGATGAACAGCTTGGCGCCGGTCACCGTCGATGATCGATGCGCGTCGGCGCCGTCGGCCACTTGGTAGCTCTCGCCGGGATGCAGGGTGATGCGCCGCCCGTCCTTGAGCTCGGTTTCCAGCGATCCCTCCAGGCACAACAGGACGTGTCCCTTCTCGCACCAGTGGTCCGCGACATAGCCGGCTGAGTATTCCACGAGCCGCACGCGGATCTCTCCGAACTGCCGCGTCCGCCAAGTAGCGACACCGCGCTCGCCGGGATGTTGCGTCGGCTCCACGTCCGACCACGCCGTGGTCTGGAACGGAATGCCGGTCATTCGCATGCGGGAACCCCGGCGCACGAATACCAGCGCCTGTCCAAGGCAACGAGATCAAAGGGGTTCACGGTCAGGGATCCGTAGCGAGCGCTCCAATGCAGGTGCGAACCCGTGACCCGACCGGACTCGCCGACCAGCGCCACTGCCTGACCCCGCGACACCGTGTCGCCAAGCGCGACCATCACTTTGCTCAAGTGGAAGTACCCCGTGACGACGCCGGCGCCATGGTCCACGTACAGCACCGTGCCGGCGAGCAGGAAGTCCTCCGTCAGCGCCACCACGCCGCGGTTGGATGCGAATACCGTGTCGCCCACTTTGCCGCGGAAGTCCACGCCCAGGTGTCGGCTGGTCACGATGCTGTTGAACGACCGGCCGGTGCCGAACGTGCTCGTTTGCGCCGACCCGCGCGGTTTGAGAAACGCATCGGACCAGAAGCGCCGCGTGTCATGCGAGCGGCGACCGATCTCGCGCGCCTTGGCGTTGTCGCGGTTGACACGCGCGATGCCGGCCGAGTCGAGCCGCATGAACCCGGTGTCAACCGTAAGGGGTTCGGTTTTGGGCGGCACGAACGGAGGCACTTCCACGCGGGCGCGCGCGGTGTCCACCCTGCCCGACGCGAGCGTCACGACCACGCGCGCCGAGACCGACTTGGCGGCGTCCACGGGGACCGGGCCGATCGCGCGCCAGCGTCCCGAGTCCGCGCGCACGAAGTGCAACGGTTCACCGACCATCTCGCCGCGGATCGCCCGCACCGAATCACGCCGCGCCAATCCGCCCAGCGTAAGCCGCACGATCGCGCCCGGCTCCGCCTTCTGTGGCGCGACTGACAATGTCAAACCTTGAGCCTCGGCCCTGACCGTCAAGGCGAGGCCAAGTACGGTCAGTTGCAGAGTACGGAAGACGGTTTTCAATCGAGTACGCACTACGGCTTTTTCAATTTCGCCCCGGTCAGATGGGCAATCGCGCTCAACGTTGTTTGCGCTGCATTGAGTCCCAGGCGGAAATCCGCGTCACTGTACGTCGAGTACACATCCGTCACCTGATGCCACTGTGGATCCCAGCCGGCGCCGACGTGCATGCCACGCTCGTTCTCGCGCAGTGAGATGGCCGGAATGAGGTTCATGAACGGACCGGAGTCCGTGTTGGTCATGTGCGGGCCCACCGCGGCCGGATAGTCCGTGGCGTACCGTTCATTCGCATCGCGGAAGAAGAACGCCAGCTTCATCGACTCGGTTGCCATGGTCGACTGCGACTGAAACTCGATGTTCACGTCCGCCTCGGGACGCTGCTCCTTGCGCATTGTCCCATCGGGATTCGGCATGCCGTGGTCGAACATCATCATGTCGTGCTGGATCATGCCCAACCATTTGGGTTCGGGGTATTTCCCCGAGCCCTTGGGGTTCTCGACTCCCTGCAGTGACTGCCGCTGGGCGACGTACGCCCGCGCACCGTTGAGCCCGGTCTCTTCGTTGTTCCAGAGCGCAAAGCGAATGGAACGCTCGGTGACCACGTCGGGGTTCGAGAACGCCCGCGCCAGCTCCATCACCAGTGCCGTCCCCGAGCCATCATCGTTCGCGGCCTCGCCCCACCCGTGTCCGTCCATGTGGCCACCGACGATATACATCTCGTCCGGCCGCGTCGAACCGATCTTGGTGCAATACACCTCCTGACGCTGGCCCGGCGTCGTGGGCTGCGCGTTGAGCGCGCGGAGCCGCGGGTCTGTCTGCGCGAGCGAGTCGTTGTTCACGCCCGTGCGCGCACGGTTGCCGCGCATTCGGCTCCCGCCCGATCCCTGATTCGGCACAGCGGCTGGTCGCGGAGCGCCAGCAGCGCCACCGCCACCGCCACCGCCACCACCCGCGGGTCTGGGCGCCGGCGCATACTCGTAGGTGATGCGTTCAGTATTGCTGCAGCCGTAGCTCTTGAGCTGCGCCTCGATCCAATCCACGGCCGCGCGATTGCGGTCGGTGCCCTGCCTGCGATCACCAAACTGCGTGAGTCCTTTGATGGTCGCCTTGTATTTCTCGAGCTCAAGTCGCGAGACCATCCCCGTGATGTCGGAATCCGGCGGTGCAAGCCGTATCGGCGGATCTGCTGCCGGCGTCTGAGCCGGAGGATTCTGCGCGCCAATCGAGCCGGCGGCGATCAACGGGAGCACAAAGAGTTTCGAGCGCATCATTCGGTTACCCTGGCTGAGAGGTACAAGACTTGGGTCTTGGGTCTCGCGGCTGCAGTTCAGAAGCTACGCCGCGGAATCATCGGCAGCACCACATGCGACGGCCTGTTTCGATCGAGGTACACGCGGTTGGTGGCCACCCGCATCGACATCGCCTTCGCCTCCGGCTCCCCCGTATTCGGGTTTACGTCGAAGTGCGGGAAGTTGCTGCTGGAAATATCGAGTCGGATGCGGTGGCCGCGCACGAATCGGTTGCTCGTCGGAAACGCCTCCACTCTGATCCGGTACACCTCGCCCCGCGTCATCATGCTCGGCCGCTCCCACGAATCGCGATACCTCGCCCGCAGAATGCCGTCCGTCAGGTTCATCGCGAACCCCTCCGGGTAGTCCGGGTTCGGCGGATGCACATCCACAAGCTTGATCGTGAAGTCCGTGTCAGGACAATCGGACGAAATCCACAGGTTCGCCGTAATCGGTCCCGTCACCTCCACGTCCTCGCTCAACGGTTGTGTCTGGAACACCAGCACGTCCGGCCGGTCGGCCAGCGCGCGGTACGGTTCGCGCGAGCCAAAGAACCTCGGACCCTCTCGCTGATCGAACGCTCCACCTACCATCACCGGCGCGCCCGACGTGATCGTCCCGCCGATGCTCGGCACCGGCG
>JBBTFS010000063.1:0-24214 GCA_038060705.1 Gemmatimonadota bacterium | reverse complement strand
CCTACCATCACCGGCGCGCCCGACGTGATCGTCCCGCCGATGCTCGGCACCGGCGCCCTGGGATCGAACTTGTATTCGTCCCACGTGAAATCTTCGCCCGGCTTCTCGGCTGCCAAGGCGCCGCTGCGATGCAGGTAGTATGGCGTCCATTTCGCGTATGGTATCGGCCAGTCACGTTCGGCGCGCCAGCGCCCAGAGATAGTCCTCGTACTCCTTGGCCAGCGTCACGGGCGACTCGTCCCGCTTCCAGGGCAGGCGCCGGAACCAATCCTTGATATCGATCGCCTTGAGCGCGGCAAGTTTCACGGAGTCACGCTGGATCTCCGGACTCTCCTCGGCGTTGTTGAACGCCCACGTGGCCTGCTTCAACTCGAACGCCCCGCCCTGCCGGATGCCGCCCTGGTACGCGTTGGAGAATCCGCCCGAATCCAGGAACATCGCGGTGACACCCGGCGCGCCGGCACTGCCGAGTGCACCCTGCGCGTGCGCGGCGTACGACAACCCCATCGTGCCGATTCTCCCATTGCACCACGGCTGCTTGAGAATCCATTCGCACGTGTCGTAGCCGTCGTTACCGTCGCTCAGGTACTTCACGAACTCGCCATCCGACTTGTAGCGGCCGCGGCAGTCCTGATACACGACCACGTACCCCCGCCACACGAAGAAGTCGGCGACTGCCGCCCGGCCCAGCGGCTTGGGATTCTCCGGCGTGCGCTCGGACCGGCTCGGCGTCGCCTTTCCATATGGTGTGCGCTCGAGAATCACCGGCCACTGGCCGTCGCCGTCCGGGATATAGGCGTCCGTTGCGAGCCGAACTCCGTCGCGCATTGGCACCATGATGTCGCTGTGCACCGTGCCCGCGCCGGCAATGATGCGCGAAGGCAGCCGCAACGATCCGATTGCCGCCGCGAGCAGGGCGGTGAACTCGCGCCGCGTTGTCATACGGTTGGCGCGCGCCAAATCAACTGGTCCGTGATCTCCGATATCGAGCGAACACCGCTGAGCGCCATGCTCTGCTCCAGTTCGCGCCGCAATACCCCGACCACATCGGACACGCCCTTGGCGCCAGCCACCGCCAGCCCGTACACGTACGGCCGCCCGATCATCACGGCGCTCGCGCCGAGCGCGAGGCACTTGAGCACGTCGGTGCCGCGTCGAATGCCACCGTCCACGAGCACGGGGATTCTGCCGGCGACGCGATGAACCACCCACGGCAGCGCCTCGATCGTCGACGGCACCGTGTCGAGATTGCGCCCACCGTGATTCGACACGACGATCGCCGCCGCGCCGTTCTGCACGGCCAGGGCCGCGTCATCGGGATGCAGGATGCCCTTGAGGATTACGGGGACATCCACCGTCCGCTGGATCCACTCGATGTCCTTCCACGTCACCGGATTGTCGCCGGGTTCCACAGTCCGATACGGCAGGTTGGGCGGAAACTCAAATCCGGCGCCTGCCTGGCGGTCTCGCGGCCCGGTCGTCGGCGTATCCACCGTGACGCACAGCCCAGTGCATCCCCGTTCCACCGCCTCACGGATCAACTTCTCGGTCGGCGCGCGGTCCTGCATGTACAGCTGGAACCAGAGCGGTTTCACGCCGACATCGGCGACGTGTTCGATGCGCCGCGATGTGTAGCTGCTCAGCACCATCCCGGCGCCGGCCTCGAGCGCACCACGCGCAGTCTCTACCTCGCCATCCTGGTGCGCCAGCGAATGCGCAGCCACCGGCGCGAGCAGGATCGGGTGCGCCAGGGTCTGGCCCAAAAGCCGCACGCTCGTGTCCACCTTGCTGACGTCGTTCAATACACGCGGCGCGAGGAGTATCCGGCTGAATGCGTCGCGATTGCGCCGCAGCGTGAACTCGTCGCCACCGCCGCCAGCCATGTACGCCCACGACGCCGGATCGAACTTCGCTTCGGCCGCGCGCTCGTAGTCGTCCAGCGTCAACAATTCGCTCATGCGCCGAGCAAGCGGCTGACCGACATGGTCACGAAGAATCCATAGAAGAGCGCCATGCACACCAGCATGGCACGCCGGCCCCACCCCGGCCGCAGTTCCGGCGGCAGCAACGTCGTGTTGATGTACAACAGGTGCAGCGACGCGATCACGAACACGCCGCTTGCCACGTTGGCGCCCAGTTGCAGCAACACGATGGGTTGGGCCATTCGCAGCGCCACCATCCCCCACGCCGCCACTGCGACCAGCACGGCATAGTAGACGACACGCACGTCCTCCCACTGTCGCGCTCGGCGGCTGCCCGTCCAGACAATGTCGGTCACTGCGCGCGTCATCGCTTCCACCGTATCGAGTTGGGTCTTGAGCAGCATCCAGGCGCCAAGGAATGCGATGGCGCCCGCGAGCAGTGGGCCGGCGCGCTCTCCGACGGCGGACGCCAGCGCGGCCGCGATCCCCAGGCCGCGAATGTCATTGCCGCGCTCGAGGAAGGTCACGTAGAGCAGCGCCGGCAGCACCATGCCGAGCATGGCGCCCGTGAAGAACACGCCCCACTGGTCGGCGCGAACGATGCGCCACCACCCGCGCCAGCGCCGCATCGCGTCCGGCGTGGGATCAAACGTGAAACCGTTATGCGCCAGGTTCACTTTCTTGCCGCCAACGGCCGCGGGGATGTAGCCCGCGTGCTCACTCATGCCGTAGCCTTTGTCGCGCGCCCAGTTGGACAGCGTGATGTTGGCGACACCGCCGCCGCCTGCATATCCGGCCAGCGCGGCCAGCAGCACGAAGTCCACGCCCGCCGGCAGCAGGTCAAAGCGCGCGTTCGTGACGTCGAAGCCGACGAACCCCGCAACGCCCGCCATCCATGTATTAAACGGAACGAACCACACGCCCAGAACAATGAAGCTGCCGAGGATCGCCACCACCATCGCCCAATTGAGCAGCTCAAGCGTGCGTTCGATTCGGCGGCCGAACTGGAGCACGACGGCGCAGAGCAGGAACGACGCGACGCCGATGTAGTACACCGTGGACGCCTCGGCCGGCGTGGCAAGTTTGCGCGCACCCAGGAAGTAAATCGCGCCGGCCGCAGTCGCCGCCCATGCCGGCCAGCCGCTCTGCAGGAAATACAAGGCCGCATAGAACACGGCCCAGGCCTTGGACGACGGCCGCGTCCGCATGAACCCGGTGAACACGGGCTCGCCCGTGGCCATCGTGTACCGCATCAACTCCAGGTTGAAGAACGTCTGGAGCAGGATCGCAGCGCCGGCCACCCACAGCAGCGACAGTCCGTGCCTGACGAAAGTGGCCGGCCCCAGCAGGAACTCCCCGCTGCCGATCGAGAGCCCCAGTACAATGACGCCGGGCCCCACCACTGATAACCAGCCGAACCCTTTTGGCGTGGGCGCCTCGGGCAACTCACGGCGCACCCACGGATCCAACCCGGACTGGCTCTCGCGCGACATGACCAGATTCTAGCGCTTCTTCAACGCCGAGTCGGCCTCGCTGAGCGCCGCGATCAGGCGGTCCGCGTCCTTCCCCACTGCGGCCGCGGCCGCGAGATCCTGGGTGATGCTCTCCTGCGAGCCGATGCCGGCCTGAAGCCGCAACAGGTCCAACCGCACGGTTTCCAGCGCCGTCACCAGCTCCGACAGTCGCTTCTCCGCATCCGCACGCGCGGACTTCACGTCGCTCGTGAGCGCATCGCGTTTGTCACTCGCCCGTGCACCGCTGCCGGACCCCTCCAGCACTGCATCGAGCTTCTCGATCTGTTCACGTGCCGCATGCGCATGGTCCTGTAACGTGCGTACCACCGCCGGAACGTCGCCCAGCGACCGGCGCAGATCCTTGGGAAGCGATGCAAACAGTGACTCGGCGGATATCGCGATCTTGAGTTCCGTGGGACGCTCCGCCGGAATGGCGCGGTTCCCCAGCTCCGTCGCCGCCACTCGTCCCAGCCACTTGCCGAAGCGAGATTCCCAGAACTTCGACATCCGCGGTTCTTTGCCGATGCGCAGATTACGCCAGCGAGTGCCGATCACCATCGCGATGCCGCCGCCATAGAGACCGAGCGCCGTCAGCGCGCCAAGCATCGGCGTGGCGCCGCCCAGAAAGCGTGCGTACCAACCGGGAATCGCAGCCGGCCCACCAAGCACTTGGCCGGACACCATCACCACGGCCGAAGCCAGGCCCGTCCAGAGCAGGACCCGCCCGCCGCCGATGACGAGCCGCTCGCGAATGCCGGGCTTGGCGCCGAATTCGAAGATGAACTCCTCGCGCTGTCGCTCGTGGTTCGCGCGCAACGCCGCGGCCACGTCCTCCGGACCGTAGCCATGCCTGGCGAGTTCGCGAAGCCGGTTAATCGTGAGCAACACCGGAAGGATCAAGGCCGCGCCAAAGAACGCTACGGCCGCAAACCCCGATGATCCCGGGCTCGCCATGAGCCCGAGCCCCGCGGACGCAGCCATGGCGATAGGAACGATGACGGCCACTTGGCGGCGCCGGTCGGTGAAGACCCGCAACGGCACCGGAACGTCGCTGCGCTTCAGCGCGCCCGGCGCCAGCGCATCTGCCAGCGCCTCGCCGGTCGCGAACCTATCGGCGGGCGACTTGGCCAGACAGCGATCGATCGCGTCAGTGAGGGCGCGCGGCGTCCCGCGTGCCACCGACGACATGGAAGGCGGCGGCTTGGTGATTTGTTGCGCGAGCACTTTCGACACCGAGCCCGAGAATGGGACCGCACCGGTGAGGGCGTAGAATCCCACGATGCCAAGCGAGTAGAGATCGCTCCTCCCATCCAGCGGTTCGCCGCAGCCTTGCTCCGGACTCATGTACTCGGGCGTACCCAACAGCTCGCCCGCGGCCGTCAATCCCGCCGCCGATGTTTGACGGGCGATGCCAAAATCGGCCACCATGGCCCGCAAGGTGCCGCGCTCCAACAGGATGTTCGCGGGCTTCACGTCGCGATGGACTACGCCCTGCGCATGGGCGTACGCCAGCGCCCACGCGACTTCGCGCAACATCCGCGTGACGTCATCGGCCTTCATGGGTCCATGGGCCGCGACTCGCTGCGCGAGCGTCTCGCCCTCCACATACGCCATGACGTAGAAGACGAAGCCGCCGATCTCGTCGACGCTGTGCGTCGGAACGATGTACGGATGCGAGAGACGCGCGGCCGTACGCGCCTCGCGCAAAAATCGCTCGCGCAGGTCCGGGTGCACCGCCAACTCCGGCGGCAGAAGCTTGATGGCCACGGGTCGGTCCAGGCGCACCTCGCGTGCGAGATACACCACGCCCATGCCGCCGCGCCCCAACTCGCGTTCCAGCGAGTAGCGCCCTGCAACCGCTTCCTGGAACGAGAGAAAGAGCGCGTCGACCATCATGTGGTCACCGGACGGAACTACCGCGCATCGAGTTTCCGACCAGCATTCAGGTTGTCCCAGTTGAGCAGCGCGTTGAACACCAGCATGTAGCTCCCGATTGTCGTACCGCGGTAGATCGGGTTGTTGGCGAACAATACGACGTGCCCTTTGCCGAGTGGTGCGTCCACCACGACCGGCCGCTGCGCCACGTCGTTTCCGTCCAGCAAGCCGGAGACGAGCAACTCGCGCTGGTCAGCGTACCGCAGGATTGTGCGCGGCCGCTGGCCCGGTGGAATGATGTTGAGCGGATTGCGCAGCTGGTCGTCGGTGATCTGCGCGTACTGCCACGGCTGCACGGTTGGACGCACCGGCGCCTGGAACTTCGGGTCCAGCGCCGGCATGCCCTGCGTGACATCCGGATCGTCCGCCGTACCTCGGCCCGTTGGGCGCGCGCCGCCTCCGCCGCCACCGAATCCGCCACCGCCACCGCCGCCGCCGCCGCCGCCGCGCGTTGCGCTCACACGGTACGTCTCACCGTCGTCGCTGAGCAGCGCGAGGTTGTCCGTGATGCCGTAGGCGACGGGACTAGCGTCGTCGACGAGCTTGCTTCGCAACAGACTCCCTACCACATGCAGCCGCGGCGGCGTCGAGCTGGTCACGCCGTTGGTGAAGCCGTAGCTGATGGCGAACTCGGCCGTGTTGCCGCTGGTGATGAGCACGCCGCCCTGTTTCACGAACGCCTGCAGTTTCCCGAGCCCGTCCAATCCGAGTCCCGGCCGCATGTCGTCCGTCTGGGCCCACGTGCCGATGTTGGGCGTCTCCGGCGTGTTCCTCCACGGCATCGGATTGCGCCACATCGGCATGCCGTCGATGATCGCCTGTCCGTTGCCGCCGCCGGGGCCAAAGACGATCACGTCCCACTTGGCGTTCAGGTTCGGCGTCCTGGCGATGTCTTGCACGCTGATGTAGTCGTACGGGATCTGGTTGAAGTCGAATCCCATGCGCCACCAACCTTCAGCCTGCGTACTCTGCCACGTATGCATGATCGCAACCCGGGCGGCCCTCGCGGGATGCGTCTTGACTGATGGTACTGCTGCAACTGCAAGTACTTTGACGCCCAACTCGCGAGCGGCGCGGTCGAGGTCCGCCTGCGAAACCTTGGTCACGATGAACGAGCCGCGATTGAACTTCTGCCCGTCGGACTCGAACGCCTCCTCGGCAGCCTGAAAGTCGGCGCTCTTGAGTCTGTAACGCAGCGTGGCGAGCTGGTTGTCGCCGTTGTGATTGATGAGGTAGACGCTGCCACTGCCGCTCACACCGCCAGGCGCGGCCACATCGGTCACACGCGTAACCGGAACATCCAGGACTTTCACATCGGTGACGCGCACCGATTGCACCGCGAATCCTTCGGGGAACGTCCAGCCGGTGTCGTCGTACGGATTCTTCTGCGGATCGTTGGGCGACCAGTACTGGTAGTCGAGCAGTGCATCCGCGATGCGGCTGTACGGTTGATCCATCCGGATGATGTAGCTCCCCGCGGGGAAAGTCCGGTTCTCTGCCGCGTCGGCGGCGCGGACTGGCGGTTGCCCGGTGGACGAGTCGGCGCCCCTGCCCCGAGCGGCCCCGCGCCGGACCGGCACTGAGACCGTGAACTCGGCTGCTGCCCTGCTGATCTCCACGGCCTGCTTTTGCAATACCCGCAGCAGGTCCGCCTGCGCGCCGGGACGCGGATCGTTGGCGGGGAGAACGTACGCCGCGGGGCCTTCGGTCCTGGCCTTGGCAATCGACCGCTTGCTCTTCTCGTAGAAGTTCTGGAGGAAGAGGCGCCTGTTGTTGGCGAAGTAGTTGAGCGAGACCAGGAGTCCCGTTTGCTGATAGTTGTTGTTGTTTCGCAGCGACCACTTCACATAAGGAAGGGCCGGATTCTGTTTGAACCAGCTGCGCTGCGTGTCGTTGGGGCCCAGCGTTCGCTGAACCGTTTCGGCAGTGCCGCCGTTGCCAAACGTTTCGTACAAGCGGCTGATGCCATTGTGCGTCGCCGCGATGAACATCAGGTACCCCGGCGACCACGTGTCAAAGCCGCCGTGCGCGAACACGCCCGGCATGCCAAAGCGGGTCATCTCCTGCACGTTGTTCCAGCCGATCATTTGCCACTCGTTGGTGAGCAGCGGATCGATCCACGCGTTGAATGGGCCGTCGCCGATGGTGTTGTCGTACAGGAAAGCCACGGACTCGTGCAGGTCGTGCAGCACCTGCGCCTTCTGCCCGACGTATGTGTTCAGGACGTTTTGCGTCAGCTTGAGCGTCATGCCCATCGCGTCACGGTTGTTGTCGTGCGCGACATAGTGGCCCCAGTACAGCAGGTTCGGCACCGTCTGGCCCGGGTGCGCCACCTTCCAGTTGTACAGGTCCACCATGCGGTCGCGTCCGTCCACTTCCACGACCGGCGTGATCAACGTGACCAGGTTGTTGCGGATGTTCCGGATGTACGGACTCTCGTCCACCGCCAGGCGATACGCCAATTCCATGAGCGCCGTAGGTGACCCCGCCTCGGGCGAATGGATCGTTCCCGTGATGTAGTAGACCGGCGCCGCCGTGGCCGCGATCTGTTCCGCCGTCGCGTCATTCATGCCGATGCTGCGCGGGTCGGCGAGCTTCGCCAACAGTTCGCGGTTGTCGTCCAGCTTCGCCATCAGCTCATCCGATGCGATTGCGACGGCGATCATCTCGCGCCCTTCCTCGGTCATCCCGATCGAAAACACCTTCACACGCTTGGTCGCCTTCTCCAGCAGCCGCATGTACGCGTACACCTCCTTCGAGTACGGCAGCTTGGTGGGCGCGCCGGCGACGTCGCCCAGCACAGCCTTGGGCGTTGGCACCGTACTCGACGCGGGCAGGTAGTCCACCAGCGGCGACAGAAAGAAGGGTTCCGTCGTGTATTCCTTGATTTTCCTCGTGTACTCTTCGTCCACGGCTTGACTGGGCGCGCGGCCCGGCTTCGCGACCGAGAGGTCCTCGCGGCTGGATGCCGGAGTCGCGGCCCTCGCCGGCGCGGCGCCAGTCGCCTGCGCCACGACCTCGGCCGATGACAGGAACAGAGAAACGAACAGGAAACGGCCCAGCACCAGGGTCTTGCGGCTCATGAGAGTCCTCTCGGAGTGGTTCCGGCTCAACGAAGCTATTCCGCGAAGCCTCCACGAACTACCACGCCAAAACCCTGAGCGGTGAGGTATATTTCCCGGGTACGTTCAAGGAACATTTTCAATTGCCATCAGGTTCACAACACGATTCACCCTACGCGCAGCCATCCCATAGTGCGCGCGAGTCCCGCCCCCAGCCTCACAGCAACGGAAAGCCGTCCCGTTCGCGACGCCGTCGCGGCCACGGGAAAGGCGGCCCTGGCCCTGCGAAGAGTCACCTGACCTCGCAGCCCACCACGCGCAATGCGTACGTGGGCACCAGAGAGTGGTTGCTTGAGCAACACGGGCCCGTCTGTGCCTATTGTGGCGCGCGGTCCACCGCCGCCGAAATGACACTCGATCACGTGGCGCCGCGGCGCGGCCAGACCGCGTACGATCGGCGCGACAACCTCGTGCTCGCATGCAAGAACTGCAACGCGCTCAAGAAGGACCTCGCGCCGCTGGCGTTCCTGCTCCGCTCGCGCAAGCGCGCCATGAGCCTCCTGCGCTATGGCTCGCACCTGAGCCACGGCCTGCTGGAGTTGGCCCGCTCGCTGGTGCCCGAGGGGTTCGACCCCGACTCGCCCTACCGAGACTAGGGGAGCGGACCCCCGGCGGTCGGCCGGTAGCTCTGCCAGTCCTCGCCCAAGAGCCGCGCGATTGTGGCGGCAATCTGGCTTGACGTCACTGCCGGCGACGAGCCGCGCTCGCCCACCGGCGCAATGCCGGGACCAAGCATCGCGATCCACGTGTTCTCGGCCCCGTCCACGTTCTCGCCATGATCCTTCCACGCCGTCGGCCCCCTGCCGCGTCCGTGATCCGTGGTGATGATGAACGCCGTTGAGCCGCGGTATTGCCGCATGGACTGCATGGTCCGCCACAGATCTGCGATGAACGCGTCCACCTGGTGGGCGGATCGCAACAAGAGGTCGTAGCGGCCGGCGTGCGCCCATTCGTCGGTCTCGCCATATCCGATGAAGATCACGCGCGGCTTACGCGTGCGGATGTACTCTTTCGCCGCCAAGTGCATCGGCGCGTCAAACGCATTGTTCGGCCAGTACTGCACCGATGTGCGGTACAGCTCATCAATCGTGATCTGGCGCTCGCCGCGCGCACCCTCGGCCGCAAACGGCGGCGTCCATCCGTCGCGGACGGTCAGCCGAGACCGGCCTGCATTGAGAATCCGCGTGAAGGCGTCCCACGTCGCAAAGGCAGCCACCTTGCCCGTGTACCCTCGTTTGTGCGAGAGCCACTCGAGGACGGTCTCGTTGGGGTTCGGCGGATACTCGTTGCTGTTGATCGCGGGATCGAATGCACCAGTGAAGATCTCGTTGTAGCCCGGGTACGAGAACTTGAACGTGTTTTCGAGGCGAACGACGCTGCCGCGCTCTTGATTCCCCAGGAGCTGGCCCTCCTTGGCGATCGTGCCCCAGAAGAACGGCATGAGCGCCGCACGGCGCTCTTCCGGATCATCGCGCCAATAATCGTGCAGCAGCGTCGCGGTGTCTGGCACGCCGCCCGGGGTCCTGCTGATGAGCGCGCGCTCGGCGCCGCTGAACACCTCCTGCCACCGCAGGCCGTCAGTCACGATGAGAACGACGTTCCGCGCTGCCGGCTGCCCCTGCGCTGACGTGTGACTCGCGACGACGCCAACAACGGCCGCCGCGAGGAATGCTCGGCGCAGCAACCTCACTTGAGCGAGTCGAGCCGTGCCTTGAGACGCACGTTCGCCGGGAAGGCCGCCACCACTTCAGTGAGGACAGCCTTGGCGCTGTCTCTATTGCCCATCGCCAGCCAAGCGTCCGCCTTGAGATTGGCCTGCCGCGGACGCCAACGCGTGTCCTTGGCATCCACGCTGATCTTGTTGAGCGCGACCATCGCGCCCGCCGGGTTTTTCGAATCCAGCAGTAGCGACTCCACCATCAGGAACTGCACGGTGGTGTCACCCGGAAAGCGCTTGGCCATCTCGGCGTTGAGCGCCGCGGACTCCGCCACCTTCCCGGCAGCGCGGTCGTTGCGCGACTGATTGTAGAGGCCGGCCATCAGCAATCGCTCCACGTCTGCCGGATTGCCGGAGCGAAGGCCCGGGCCGCCGACGTAGTTGTACACCAGCTCGCCGCCGTGCTCGGCGGTCTCGTAGACCTGCACGCAACCCCAGACGCCCAACAGCGCCGTGCCGACGTTCGCGTACTTCGCGAACTTCGCCAAGTTGCTCTTGAGAGCCAGACCCAGCGCCAGCGCCTCCACCATGCCGATGACAACGAAGATCCGGAACATCAGGATCCCGTCCGCCTCGTGCTTCTGCACCATGGCCCGCACACCGGGGATGCGTTCCACCGGCCCGTGCGCGTCCAGCCCGGACTGGTAGGCGATGTACGACGCGATCGCGCCCACGATGAGCAGCGCCGCCGCCGCGTGATTCGTGAACTTGAAACGGCCGGTCAGTGACACAATCCGGAACGCCACGCCGGCGAGCATCAACACGACGACGAAGTGGACGACTTGCGGGTGAAGCTGCGCGAGGTTGGGCATCGGATAGTGACTCGTGACTGGTGAATCGCTACCGCAAAACTACGGCTCGGCATCCATCACGTCACGCGGCATTATCCCTAGTCAGCAGTCAGCTTTTCGGCGACATTTTCAGCATCCGCCGGACGCACGGCGTACTTGGAATATCCGCGCCCGAGCGACCCATCCCAGACAACCGCCCAAAATGCTTCGCCTGCGTCTCGCGACCTTAGCCTGCGCCACCCTCGTCGCCACCCCGCTGCTCGCCCAGTCCGATCCCGTCGCCGACCGGATTTTCCGGCTTGGCATGGATAGCTCGCGAGTGCAGCAGCTTTCGCAGACGCTGTTCGACTCGATCGGTCCGCGTCTCACTGGTAGCCCCGGGATGAGGGCTGCCAGCGACTGGGTGGTCAACAGCTACAAGTCATGGGGCATCGACGCGCGTCGCGAGAACTACGGCACGTGGCGCGGTTGGCGGCGCGGCGTCTCGCACATCGATCTCATCCAGCCGCGGGTGCGCTCGCTGGAAGGCACCATGCTCGCCTGGAGTCCGGGAACAAACGGTCGCCCCGTGACTGCCGAGGTCATCGTTCTGCCGAAGTTCGCCGACAGCACGGAGTTCGTGCGCTGGTTGCCGCAGGCCCGCGGCAAGATCGTCCTGCTCTCGCCGCCGTGGCCCACGTGCCGTCCGTCTGAAGACTGGGTACGCTTCTCGACGCCGGCCGCCAAGGCGCGCATGGATACCGCCGTCGCGATGATGAACCGTGAGTGGGCCTCCGACACGCGCGACAGCACGAAGCTCTATCGCGGCACCGGCTACTCAATGGGACTCGGCACCGGCACACTGGGAATGCGGCTCGAGAAAGCGGGCGTCGTTGGCACGATCACCTCGCGCACCAAGCTGGGCGGCTTCCCGAACCCGTTCGCGCAACAGGGTGGCGGCCCGGGCGGCCCGGGCGGCGGCGGTGGCGGCTTCGGCGGCGGGCAGGGTCAGGGCGGCCCCGCCAGCGCTCGTGGTGGTGGTCCCGCGGCGAGCAGACCGCCCGCCGGCGGCGGCGGCGGCGGATTCGGCGGTGGCGGCGCGGCCGGCAGCGGCGGCTGGGGCGTCATTGAGGTCTTCGAGACGTACAACACGGTGGCCCCGGCGGTGACGCTGACCTGCGAGGACTACGGCTTGGTCTATCGCCTTGCCGAGAACAAGCAGAAGCCGATGGTGCGGCTGGACACGGACGCGCAGCTCCTCGGCGAACAGCCGGCGTTCAACACGATCGGCGTCATCAAGGGCGTGGAGAAGCCGGACGAGTACGTGATGCTGTCCGCGCACTTCGACTCGTGGGACGGTTCCTCGGGCGCCACAGACAACGGCACCGGCACGATGATGGCGATGGAAGCGATGCGCATCCTCCAGATGGCGTACCCGCGGCCCAAGCGGACCATCATGGTGGGCCACTGGAACAGCGAAGAACAGGGCCTCAATGGCTCTCGCGCCTTCACCGAACAGCACCCTGAAGTCATGAAGGGTCTGCAGGCACTGTTCAACCAGGACAACGGCACTGGACGTGTGCAGTCGCTCTCGGGCGCCGGACTGAGCGACATGGGACGGCACCTCAAGTCGTGGTACGGCAAGCTGCCGGCGTTTTACACGGACAGCATGAGCGACAACGTGGTCTCTTGGTCGTTCCAGGATCGCCCCACTGGAAACCCGGGCGGCACCGACGGCGCGGTGTTCGCGTGCTACGGCACGCCGTCGTTCGGCATGGGCGCCGTAGGCTGGAACTACGGCACGTACACGTGGCACACCAACCGCGACACGTACGACAAGGTCGTGATGGACGACCTCAAGCACAACGCGACGCTCGCGGCGCTGATGGCGTACTTCGCGTCGGAGGATCCCGAGTTCATCGCACGCGAGAAGTCACCGGGCACCTGGCCGGTGAACTGGCCCGAGAACTGCGGCAAGGCGCCGCGCGTTACGCGGCCACGCTACTAATGGTCCTCGGCCGCGGCTTCACCGCGGATGTACGTGCTCGGCCGGCGCTTCGCGTCGGATTTGCCGCAGCGTGTCTCTTCGCGTGCGCCGCGGGCGCTCAAGGCACTGGCGGCGTCAACGCACCGACGCAGCGCGGCAAGCCGTACGTCGTCCTGATCTCGTTCGACGGTTTCAAGCCCGAGTATCTCAAGCGCATGAACCTGCCGAATTTCGGCCGCGTGATGCAACGCGGCGTGCGGTCGGCCGGGATGATTCCCGTCTTCCCGTCCAAGACATTCCCGAGTCACTACTCCATCGTGACCGGGATGTACCCGGAAACGCACGGCATCGTTGGCAACCGCTTTTGGGACGCCGCCCGCAACGCCACGTACAGCATGTCGGACACGCATGCCGTGCTGGACGGGTCGTGGTATCGCGGCGAACCGATCTGGGCCACCGCCGAAAAACAGGGCATGGTGGCCGCGTCGTTCTTCTGGGTGGGGTCAGAGGCAACCATCGCCAACGCCCGGCCGAGCATCTACAAGTTGTACGACGGCCGCGTCTCCATCGCGCGTCGCGCGGACAGCGTGCTGGCGTGGCTGGCGCTGCCGGCTGAGAAGCGACCGCACATGATCACGTTGTATTTCAGCGACACGGACGGCGCTGGGCACGATCATGGTCCGCTGGCGCCCGAGGTGGACGAGGCCGCGCAACGCGTGGACGCGGTGCTGGGCAGGCTGCTGGACGGCGTCGAGAGCCTGCCGGACGTGAAAGACCGGACCTACTTCGTGCTCGTCTCCGATCATGGCATGTCGGAGACGTCGCCGCGATGGTACGTGGGGATCGACACCCTCATCGCGATGGACAGCGTGCGGCTCGGCGAAGCCGGAGCGCTGGCGAACCTGTACGTCACGGATGCCGCCACACGCGCGCACATCATGGCGGATTCGATCAACCGTCGCATGCAGCACGGACGCGCGTACCTCCGCGCCGACCTGCCGGCGCACCTGCACTACAGCAAGGACCCACGCGTCGGCGACGTGGTGGTCGTCATGGAAGAGCACTGGCAAATCGGCATGGCCAACCGCCCCGCGCGAGCCGGCGGCAACCATGGCTGGGACCCCACGTTTGAGAGCATGCACGCGATCTTCGTCGCCAGCGGTCCTGGTATTCCCGCTGGCAAGGTGATCCCGACGTTCGAGAACGTGGACGTCTACCCCTGGATCGCGGAACTGCTGGGCCTCAAGCCGGCGCGCGGCATCGACGGCAAGCCCGGTCGGCTCGCCGGACTGATCAAGTCGCGCTGAGCAGGATCACCGGCGCCAGTCGAGTCCCGCGACGCGACGCGCACCCGACACGCGACTACGGGTTGATCCAGTAGTTGATCTTCACCAGGAAGATGTTGTCCGGCCGCGTGCCGATCAGCGCGCTTCGGTCCCGGCCGAACGAGAAGTCTCCGAGCGGGGCCACGTCACTGCGACTCTGCTGCCACGCCAGATACATTGTGGACCCTGCACGCCACTCCCACCGCAGCACCGCGTTGCCGCGCAGCGAGCGAAGATTGAAATCGAGATTCGGCACGGCGCCGGCATAGGGCGCGAAATCGAACGTTCTGGGCGCTACCAACAGTGTCGCGGCGCTGTAGTCGCCGCTGGAAATCAGCGGCTGCACATACGTCTCCAGTGACAACCGGGGCGTGAACGTGGCGTTGAAGCGCGTCTCGATGCCCAATTCCGTCTGGCGCAGCGGCGCGAAGACGTAGCGCACTCCGTAAGTCGGTGTGGAGGTCGCGTCCGTCGCGCGGGTCACGAATTGAGCCGGAATCATGAAGCGATTCAGCGAGGGGCCAACACTGAGGTTCCACCACGTGGACGACTTGAGTCCAACGCCAAATGCGAGTCCCTGCCCCCACCCCTTGGCCTCGCTGCGCTGGTAGAACAGGTGTGTCCAGCCGGTCACCGGCAGCCGCGGGTCACTCGACGCAAACATGAACACGGAGGTCTGGCCGGGCCGCGTCGCAAGCGGACCGCCGCGCGTAAGCCGGTCGTCGATCGACCGAAACTGTCGCTGCAGGCTTGGCTGAATGGTCCAGAGGTTGTTCGTCTGCAGGTACAATGACATCGTCGCAATCGTGAGGATCGGCTCGCCCGCGTAGTTGTGCTCGGACCGGGCGGTGTTCGTCAGGCTCCACCGCCGGAACGCGGCACTCGGGCGGTTCTGCTGGTAAGTGACGCGTGCCTGGACGTCCTGCCGGTCAGTGCGCACCGCAAAACCCAGGTCGTTCACTTCGTATCCGGGGCTCGTGAGCGCGCCCGCCACTTCGCCGCGCCAATGCAGGCCCGCCTGCTTCTGGATATTGAGGCTGGCCGAGTACCCGAAGAGCGACGTCTTTGCGGAATCCACGTTAAGGTGCGCGGCGTCCGGCCGTTGAAAGAAGTGGTTGCTGGCCCGCTGCACGACAATGATTGACGTCGAATCGCCGCCGATCCGGCTGAATTCCGCGTCGCCGCGAATCAGCCACGTGCGATTGCCAAACTCGTGCTTGAAGTCCACGCCGCTGGCCAGTGCGCTGGACCGCAGGCCGGCGCGCGACGGAGCATCGTTGAGATTACGGGAAACGGCCGTGAGCATGCCACCCAGAATGGACTGTCCACCGCGCAGCTCGCGCCGGGCCCGTCCCACGAAGTACTGCGCCATCGGCTCCGCGGTCATGGCGGAATCCAGACCGCCAAGCGTCCTGAGTCGCGTCTCCTCGCGCGCGGTCAGCGCCGCCATCGAGCCCACGGACCATCCGGCCACCTTGCCCGACATTTTCGCCGCGCCAAGAATCGTCGTCTGCGTCGGGCGATCCGAGAGCGAGGTCAGCGGCGCGATCGTTGGCGCGCGCCCGATGCGGCGGCTGTAGAACAGCTGCCCTCCGCTGGTGTTGCCGAGCCCGAAGTCGAAGATCTCGCTCCCTTCCAGAAAGAACGGACGCTTCTCCTGAAAGAAAGTCTCGTACACCCCGAGATTCACAACCGCGGGATCAACCTCCACCTGGCCAAAATCAGGATTGAACGTGGCGTTGAGTGTCACGTTCGACGTCATTCGATACAGGACGTCCAGTCCTCCGGCCGCGAAGTACTCTTGTTTCCCGAGAAACGGATTGGATCCGCGATTCACATACTCCGCGCGCGACACCGAGTAGGGCAGCAACTCCAGCCGGCGGCCGGCTGCGATGTGTTCCAGCCCCGCCAGATGACCGTACATCGGAACGCCGCCGCTCGACTGCTTGGGGATGAACGTGGATACCGCGTACTCGCCGCGCCGGCCGATCACGCGCTCGAACTGCACACCCCAGGTCTGTGCGCTCCCGCGCGAAAAGCGCAGTTGACTGAACGGGATCCGATACTCGGCGGTCCAGCCAGCGGAATCCGCGCTGGTCGCCACATCCCACACCGCGTCCCATGCGTTGTCGTCATGGTTGATCGTCTTGATCTCGTCGCGCCGCACCCCGACCGGATTCACGTTGAAGCCGAATGCCGTGCGATGATCGTGATAGCTGTCGAGCATCACGCCAAACCAGTCGGAGTCGCCGAGTGCCATATCCCGGCGGCCCAGGCGCCCGACGATGGATCCCGTGTCGTACAAGCGAACGCCAACGTACAGCGCGTCATTGTCGAACACGATTCGCACTTCCGTGCGTTGAGAGGCCGGCTGTCCCTCGTTCGGATCGATCTGCGTGAACGCGTCCGTGATCGGCACGTCGCGCCAAGCGGCGTCGTCCAGGCGTCCGTCGACACGAATAGCACTGGTGGCGCGCACGGCGTGCGACACCGGCACGGCTGCTCCCTGCGCTGACTGGGCGGCGGCGTCGGACGAGAAGACGTTTGCGGCGACACATGCGCACGCGACACCAATGAAATGCGTTCTGGGCAAGAATTGGACTCGATGAGGATGATGTTGCACCGCGGCAACGGCGGCGCCGTCGTCGGCAGTCACGTGGAAGCTATGCCAGCATCCGACGCGCGAGCTCCATCGCGGCCTGGGCGCCGCGATAGCGCACCTCGTTCCGATCGCCGACGGACTGAAAACTCCGCGCCTCGACGCGATCCCCCACGGCCGCCGCAACCCACACGAGTCCCACTGGCTTGTCGGAAGTGCCTCCACCCGGGCCGGCCACACCGCTGATCCCAAAGCCGATATCGACGCCGAACTTCGCGCGCACGCTGGACGCCATCTGCCGCACAACGGCTTCGCTCACCGCACCGGATTGGTCCAGGTCGCGCTGCGGCACGCCCAGTTCGAGCAGCTTCACTGCGTTCGCGTAGGCGATGACGCCGCCCACGAACACATCGCTGGACCCGGGGTTGGCGGTGAGACGGGCGCCGAGCAGTCCCCCCGTACAACTCTCGGCGACGGCCACGCGAAGCCGTTTCGCGCGGCACAGGTCCAGCAGCACGGCCGAGAGATCCGCGTCGCCCTCCCCGTACACGTATTCGCTCACACGCTCACGCAAGGCTTGCGCCAACGACTCGAGCAGCGTGTCCGTGTCCACGGTGCGACCCGCCGTGGTGATCCGCAGATCCACGCCGTCCGCGCCCGGCAGATACGCCAACGCCACCTCGTGCGGAAACGTCATGTCGGTGAGGCGATCCTGCAGGAGCGACTCGGCGATGCCAGTCGTGCGCAGGGTACGCGAGCGGATCACGCGATCACTGCCCGCTCCGCGCTCCATCAGCAAGGGCAGCAGCACCTCGTCGGTCATGCCGCGCATCTCGCGCGGGACGCCGGGCAGCATCGCCACCCAACCGCGCTCGTCTTCGATGAACACGCCCGGCGCGGAACCGTGCCGGTTCTCCAGCTTGAGCGCCCCCACGGGCAACATCGCCTGACGTTGGTTCGACTCCGGAAGGTCGCGGCCAAAGCGCGTCTTCCAGCGATCGCGCATCCACTCGAGATGCTCGCCATCCAAGCGCAACTCGCGGCCAAAGACCAGCGCCGCCGCGTCGCGCGAGAGATCGTCAGAGGTGGGGCCGAGACCGCCCGTCGTGATCACCGCGCCCGTGCGATCCAGCGCTTCACGCAGCGCCGCCGCGATCGCATCCATTGTGTCACCGACGGTGGTGCGCCGCACGATGGCCACACCCCGGTCCGCCAGCTTGCGCGCGAGAAACGCACCGTTGGTGTCAATCGTGAAGCCCAGCAGCAACTCGTCCCCGATCGTGATCAGCTCAACGTCCATGCGTGGAATACTATAGATGCGGGCGGCGGCGAATTGATGACGCTCGCCGGGATCGCGGTGAGATATTCGGCGGATGCCGAGTTGCTTTTCTCCATCGCCGAGCAGAGGGTTATGGGTATGCCCGCCGTCGCAATTACCTCATGGACCGTCGAGATGCTCGACGAACTCCCGGACTCGTCCGAGCGCCTCGAGATCATCGATGGGGTGCTGTACGTGACGCCGTCCCCGTCGGCGCTGCACCAATTCGTAGCCGGAGCGTTTTACCGGCGCATCTACGCATACATGGATGGATCCGGCCACGGTCGCACTGTCTTCTCGCCATCAGACATCCGGCGCGGCGACGAGACCAGGAATCGCGTCCAACCGGACGTGTACGTCGTGCGGCTCACGAGCGGGCGTTTGCCGTCCGAACCCTTCGCACTGCGCGATCTGCTCCTCGCCATTGAAGTGGCGTCGCCCGGCAACGCGACGCTCGACTACCAGGTGAAGCGTCGCCTGTATCTGGCGGACGGCGTGGGCGAGTACTGGATCGCGGACCCGGAGTCACGGGTCGTGACTCGCTGGCGCGGCCGCGACGACCGAGGCGATGCCCTCACGGATCGCCTCGAGTGGCACCCGGCGGGGATGGCCGCGCCACTGGCAATCAACCTGCAAACGCTCTTCGACGAAGCGCGGTAGGCGCAGCAGTCCAGATCAGGCCGGGCGCGTGCCCAGCACCTTGCCGTAATCGCGCACATACAGGAACAGCGAGTACAGCGTCAGGCCCACCGCGAGGGACATGGACACGGCCCCGATGAGGCCAAGCACCACGCCCCAGAAGTGGTACTGCCCCAACGCCAGGTTTTTCTGGTCAGCCAGCGTCGCTACCCAGAACCAGCAATACGCCGCGCCCTGCCACACGGCGGTGACGCTCGTCTTCCATTTGGCTGGCCAGCTGGCGGCGATGATCACGCCGCGCCGCGACGCATACTGGCGGAACCACGTCATCGTCACTTCACGGCCGAGCACGATCGCCACGACCCACATCGGGAGTCCGTAGTTGCCGAACGGCGTGTGGAACGGCATGGAACGGGCCAGCCAGTACATCGGCACAAACGTGCCAACGAGCAACAGTTTGTCGGCCAGCGGATCCAGCAACTTCCCCAGGTCCGTCTCCTCCTTGCGGCTGCGGGCGAGGTATCCGTCCACCCAGTCCGAGTTTGCCGCAACCAGGAACAACGCAAACGCCCAGACACGCGCGGACACCGTTGGGGCAAACGGCAACGCCGCAATGAGCGGCGTAATCGCGATACGGGCGACCGTGACCGCCGTGGGAAGGTTCATGACTGCAGCGAGGCGAGAGGAGAGCGCAGGGCGGGCGCCATTGGTGTTTCCTGCTCCTCTCTCCTCTCTCCTCTCTCCTCCCTATTACGCAAGTGACTTGAGCACCAGCTTGGACACCGCTTTGAGCGTATCGAACACGCC
Organism: Gemmatimonadota bacterium; assembly: GCA_038060705.1. Classification (GTDB taxonomy): domain Bacteria; phylum Gemmatimonadota; class Gemmatimonadetes; order Gemmatimonadales; family Gemmatimonadaceae; genus DASPMP01. The sequence continues at coordinate 4,559 of JBBTFS010000063.1, read as the reverse complement.
TTCGCCCGTGACCGCCACCGCCTCGAAATACAAGGCACGCTCGATCCATGTGCCGTCCACCTGCTCGGTGAGATTCTCACCGGCGTGGTACGGATCCGGCATGACGCGCTGCTTGGCGGGGTCCTGCACTTCCCAGCCGGGATTCATCGCCGCCTGGAGGTCCTTCACCGGCGCGGCGTTCGGCAGATCGCGCTTGTTGTATTGGATCACGAACGGGAGCTTGGTGAGGTCGTATCCGTACTCGGCCATGTTGTCGTACAGATTCTGCATGGCCTCCTGATTCGCCTCCATACGCTCGATCTGCGAATCCCCCACGAAGACGATGCCGTCAACGCCCTTGAGGATCAGCTTGCGGCTGGCGTTGTAGTACACCTGGCCAGGCACCGTGTAGAGGTGAAAGCGCGTCTTGAATCCGCGTACTTCACCCAGGTCCACCGGCAGGAAGTCGAAGAACAGCGTTCGCTCGGTCTCGGTCGCCAGGGAAATGAGCTTGCCGCGTGTATCCGGCGTGACCTTGCCGTAGATGATCTCGAGGTTGGTGGTCTTGCCGCCCAACCCCGGACCGTAGTACACGATTTTGCAGTTGATCTCGCGTGACGCGTAATTGATCATCGACATGGCTGTTTCTCCCTATTGGAACAGCTTGTCGATCTCGTCGTCCGCACCGGCGAGAACACTGGGTTTCTTGCCTGACGCACTGCGCGAAAACATCGCCTCAAAGAGCTTGGCAAGTTCCGTGACGACTTCCTTCATCTTGAGACGCACCAGCCCGAGCGTCGTGCGATTGTCGAACAGCACCACCAGGATGACCTTGCGCGCGATATCCGCGAGGTACATCGACTCCTTCTCGCCCTGGTGGAACAACGAGTTGAAATCGTTTTCGCCAATGAGCTTGGCCAGCTGATCGTTGGCGCTGAAGTCGGCCGCCGTCAGCGTCGCGAACGTCGTAGGATCGAACTTCGGCTGCTCCCCCACCGTCGCCACCAGCTGACCCGAGCGGTCGACGAGCAGCGCGCAGCGCGCGTTGCTTTCCTTCAGAAACGACTGGAGCGACTTCGTGATCGCGCCGAAATCCTCTTCGGTGAACGACCAACTGGCGCTACCGGCAGCCATGAAGTGGTGGAAAGGGTTGGAAGTGGTTTGAAAATGGAGCGTCGTCCGGCGGGACGCGAACTGCCCAATCTAAGCCAAATGCCGTTCCATGCGACGGAGGAGACGCTCGGCCCGCCTGCGAAGCATCGGCCTGGTCTCCCACCTCAAATACTCGGTCAGCAACTGTGCGGACTCGACGCCCGCCTGCCCTGCCAAGTGGCCCAGCGCCGCCAAGCGACGCACGGGGCTGCGGCTGAACAACCCCCGGCGACTCCGACGAATCTGCATGCTCCAGACGACTACACCCGCCACAAGTCCCGTGACGAAGGCCGTCGCGACCAGGCGGCCGCCGCGACCCAGTCGGCTCACATCGCCCTCCGCGCCGCCAGCGCCTGCGCGATCGAGGCGCCGTCCGCGTACTCCAGGTCGCCGCCGATCGGCAGGCCGCGCGCGATACGAGTCACCGGCACCGCCGATGTGGCCAACTCGCGATGGATCAGCACCGCGGTTGCCTCGCCTTCCACGCTGGGATTGGTGGCCACGATCACCTCGCGAACGGCGCCCTTGGACACGCGCCCCACAAGCGCGTCCATGGTGAGATCGTCCGGGCCGACACCGTCCAGCGGCGCCAATCGGCCGCCCAGGACGTGGTAGACGCCGCGGAATTCACCCGCCCGCTCGATGGCGCCGATGTCCGCCGGCTCTTCCACCACGCACAGCACCGACTGGTCGCGGCGCGGATCACGACAGATGGCGCAGACCGCGTCTTCGGTGAGGTTGAAACAGCGCTCGCACGTCCGGACGTTCTCGCTCAGCGTGAGCAGGGACTGCGCCAACCGACGCGTCTGCTCCGGCGGCTGCTTCAGCAGGTGATACGTCAGTCGCATCGCCGTCTTCCGCCCGATCCCGGGCAGCTTGGACAGCTCGGTCGCCAGGTCGTCGATCGCGGCCACGATCTAGAACGGCAGCTTGAAAGGCAGGTTCATGCCGCCAGCCAATCGCGAAGTCTGCTCCTGCGCCTGTTCCTGCGCTTTCCGTTGCGCCTCGCCAACGGCCACCGCTATAAGGTCTTCGAGCATTTCGGTGTCGGCCGGGTTGACCACAGACGCATCCAGCTTCACGCGCTTCAGCATGCCCTGCCCGTTCACCTCCGCGGTCACCATGCCACCGCCCGCTGAACCGGTGATGGTCATCAGCTCGAGTTCTTCCTGGATCTTCTTGAGCTGCCCCTGCATGTCCTGAGCCTGCTGCAAGAGCTTCATGATATCACGCATTCTGGGGCTGCCTTTTGGGTGCTGGAACTGTGTAACCTAATGCCCTGAAACGGGTTATGCTAGGTGTCCCGGTCGTCCATTTCCAGGTCCAGAATCTCGATTGCTGCGTCCAGCGACGCGTCCTTCTTCCGCAGCGCGTTGAGGCGTTCGGACTTCACCATCGCGTCAGTCATGCGTTTGGGCCGCTCCTGAGGCTCGCCACGGGGCTTGGGTGTCACTTCCTCGCGGTATAGCCGCAACCCGTGCGTGCCCTCAAACCACTCCCCCAGGATGGCCAGAACGTCGTCCTTGGCCTGCTCGATGGCCTTGGCGTGGAAGTCATTCGGCTCGTCCAACTCAATGGTGAGGTCGCCCTTGGCGGTGATCGCCACGGGGGACGAGGCCTCCAGGGCTGCTGCCAGCAGGGCCTTTCCGGTGCCGCGTACGCGCGTCACAAGGTCGTCCCAGCGACCGGTGACCGCGTTGATGTCGGCTCGTATTCTCGCCTGAACCGGACCCCTGGGAGGCGCCTCCGTTGACGCAGGCGCGGCGCGCACCGGCGAATCAGGCGGCGCCGCGAGCGTTGGTGTCGGCCTGCCGCGAGGTGAACCGCCAAGCGCCTTCAGCATGTCTTCGACGGCAGCCGTGCGGTCCATCAGCGCAAAGCGCACCAACATCGTCTCCACCAGCAACTGCTGCTGGCTGCTGCGCTTGAAGCGCAGTTCGCTGTCGCCCATCACGCCGAGCATCCGAAGCAGGTCAGCGGCGCCAATCCGTCCGCGCCGGGCACCCAGTTCCTTGCGTGCGTGATCCGAGACGTCGGTCGCGTCGCCGCCAAGGTTCACCGCGAGCTGACCCCGCAGCATGTCGCCGAGGCCAGCCAGGAACTGGCCGAAGTCGACACCCGCATCGGCCAGCTTGCCGACGAACGGGAACACATCCGCGGCCCGGCGTTCGGCGATGAGGTCCAGCAACACCAGATACTCGTCTTCCGGCACCAGACCCAGCGCGTCACGGACGCGTGCAGCGGTGAGCACTCCGTCGCCCATCGCCAGCACCTGATCGGTGAGGCTCAGCGCGTCGCGCATCGATCCGTCTGCGGCGCGCGAGATCATCGTCAGTGACTCGGGCTCCGACTTCACCTGCTCAAGGCCGAGGACCGTTTCCAGGCGTGCGCGAATCTCCGCCGGGCCGATGCGCTTGAAGTCGAAACGCTGCAGTCTGCTCAGAACCGGCGCCGCGGCCTGCGCGATTTTGTGCGGCTCGGTGGTGGCGAAAACGAAGACAACGCGCGGCGGCGGTTCCTCGAGAATCTTGAGCAGCGCGTTCCACGCCTCGCGCGTGAGCATGTGCGCTTCGTCCACGATGTACACCTTGTAGCGCTCGTCGCCCGACGGCGCGTACATGGCCCGTTCGCGCAGGTCACGTGCGTCGTCCACGCCGCGGTTGGAGGCTGCATCGATTTCCACCACGTCGAGCGAGGTCGAACCGGCCCAGATGCGCGAGCAGGACGAGCAGTCGCCGCACGGCTCGCCGCCGGGCGAGCCCTTCTCGCAGTTGAGCGCCATGGCCAGGACACGGGCCAGTGTTGTCTTTCCAACTCCCCTTGGACCGGCGAGGAGATAGCCGTGTGCAACCCGACCGGCAGCGATGGCCCCTCGCAGCGTGTTGGAGACGTGAGTCTGCACAGCGACGTCCGCGAACGTGCGGGGACGGTATTTGCGGGCAAGGGCAATCATTTGGAGAAGGTACGGATACCCTGTATCGGGGCGCGAGTAACCAAAAGCCGTAGGCCGGGAGGGCCGTATGTGATGAGCGGGTACCTCAGCACCGGCTCGGCAACCGAGCGGTTACCAGTCAGTTGCCGGGGTACCAGCTGAGAACTTACGGCTCTCCCAGCCTACAGCTGGGGTGGCTGTTCAAGAGGAGAGAGTATCCCAGATCCACGAAGCGACGGCGGACTCTCATGCCGCTGCTACCTTTCGGTCCTGACGGAGTTAGGGAGCTGACGCCCTCCGGGACCTGGGACTCTCAAAGCTAATATCCCCGGTCGTTGCACCGCCTGAAGGGCCGGCCCACTCCCCGTAGGCGAGGTGCACCATTCGAAGCCGGGGCCCACTGGCAGAGCCACGCGTTCACTGATCAGAGGGTTTGAAGTCGCCGCGTACGCCTGAGTTCGTACACCTGCCCCACCTCGCCCCCGATCAGGAATAT
>JBBTFS010000062.1:7067-12475 GCA_038060705.1 Gemmatimonadota bacterium | reverse complement strand
CTGGCTCTCAGACCCGAACGCCTGGATAGGCCTCCTCACGCTCACCGCGCTGGAGATCGTCCTCGGCATCGACAACATCATCTTCATCTCGATCCTCGCGTCTCGGCTCCCGTCCAAGGAGCAGCCAAAGGCGCGCCAGTCGGGGTTGATGGGCGCATTCGTGACGCGGGTGCTGTTGCTCTTGAGCATCGCCTGGGTCGTCAAGCTCACCGCGCCGCTCTTCACCGTGCTCTCCATTCCGGTCAGCGGGCGGAGCCTGATTCTCCTTGTTGGCGGCCTGTTCCTTATCGGCAAGGCGACCTTCGAAATCCACAGCAAGCTGGAAGGCGATGAACACGGCGGTGATTCCTCAAAGGGCAAAGCCAAGCTCGCAGCCGTCGTCGTGCAGATCATGATCATCGACATCGTCTTCTCGCTCGACTCCGTTATCACCGCCGTGGGCATGGTGGAGCAGGTATCCATCATGATCGGAGCCAACGTCATCGCGCTCGGCATCATGTTGTTGGCCGCGACGCCGATTTCCGACTTCGTGGACAAGCACCCAACGATCAAAATGCTGGCGCTGTCGTTCCTGGTCCTCATCGGCACAAACCTCGTCGCCGAGGGCCTGGGCCAGCATATTGCCAAGGGCTACACGTACTTCGCCATGGGATTCTCGGTGATGGTTGAAATGCTGAACATCCGGATGCGCGCCAAAGCCAAGCCGGTGCACCTGCGGGGTGGCATGAGCGCGTGAGCGACTCGTACGACAGGATTTACGCGGCGGTCCGGCGCGTCCCTCGCGGACGCGTCGCCACCTACGGACAGATCGCGGCGATGGCGGGACTGCCAGGGCATGCGCGACAAGTGGGGTATGCACTGCACGCCTTGAAAGTGTCTACGGGAGTTCCGTGGCAGCGCGTGATCAACGCGAAGGGGATGATCAGTCTGCGGCCGATGCGCGGCGGTGTCTCGCAACGCCTGCTGCTGGAGGGAGAGGGTGTCGCGTTCGACGCCGCGGGCCGGGCCTCGCTCAGGAAGTACGGCTGGAAGAAACGTCGCTGACCCGGCGTCGCTTCCAGTACAGGTAGACCGGCACTCCCAGGAGCAACAGCAGGACTCCCATGCCGGCGTCCTTGGGAAACTGGACGATGGTGCTGACCGCCAGCGTCCAGAATGCGAGTACGAAGATCCCCGTCGTCCACGGATGGCCCGGCATGGCCATCCCTTTCACCGCGGCAGGATCGCGCCGCCGGAACACCAACAGCGCGGCGCCCGTAAGACCGAAGAACACGGCGTCGAGCGACACGACGTAGTTGAGCACCGGCCCGTACACGCCGAAGAAAAGGACGATCACGCTGGCCCACACGCCTTGGAGCGCGATCGCCACCACCGGCGCTCGCGACCGCTCGTTGAGCGAACCAACGCTCTTGAAGAACAGGCCGTCGCGCGCCATCGCGTAGTACACGCGCGGCGCCGTGAGCATACCCTGGCTCAGGAACCCGACCGTGGACACCGCGATACCCGCGGCCATCAGACGCGCGCCGTTGTCGCCGAGGGCGCGTCGCATCACATCGGACGCCGGCGTTGATGTCTGTGCCAACGCGGCCGGGCCCAGCACAGCGACCGAGACGAAACTGACGGCGAGATACAGCACGACGACACCGAGCACGCCAAACAGAAGGCCGCGCGATAAGTCGCGCTCCGGGTTCTTCATCTCTCCGGAGACAAAGCTCGCGGTCTGCCAGCCGCCGAACGCGAAGAGCACCGGCACCATCGCTGACGAGAAGCTTTCGGCTCTCGGCTCTCGGCTTTCGGCGACCGCAGACTGGGGGTTCACGCCGAGGGCCGAGAGCCCAAAGCCAATCAGCGCCAGGATCGCCACGAGCTTCATCACCATCAGGGCGCTCTGCACGTTGCTGCCGGATCGCGCTCCAAAGCAGTTGATGACCGTGAGTATCAGTAGCGTCACCACCGCAATCACAGCGCGGTCCACGCCCATGCCGGTGAGTTCGCGCAAGTAGTCCGCGAACGTCATCGCGACTGCCGCCATACCGCCGGTTTGCGTCACGAGCAACAGACCCCACCCGTACAGGAACGCCACCATGGGATGAAACGCGTCGCGGATGTACGCGTACTGCCCACCGACTTCGGGTCGGCGCTGCGCCAACTCGGCGTACACGAATGCGCCGGTGAGAGCGATGAGCCCGCCCACTGCCCACGCGCCGAGCATCAGCGTCGGGGTGCTGACGTACTGCGCGACGACGGCGGGGTTCCTGAAGATGCCCGCGCCGATGATCCCGCCCATCACGATCATGGTGGCGTCGAAGACGCCAAGCCGGCGCGCCAGACCGGTTGCCGCCGGAGCGGTCACGGCAGGCTGATCTCGGTGGGCAGGCCGCGATCCGCGATCCGCATTTTCTCGTCGTCAAACGCGTTCTCAGTGCGCGAGATGACGAGCGTCGCTACACCGTTGCCGATCAGGTTCACGATCGCGCGCGCTTCACTCATGAAACGGTCCACGCCGAGCACGATCGCCAGTCCCTCCACCGGCACGGTGCGCGTGGCCGCCAGTGTGCTGGCCAGTACGATGAACCCGGATCCCGTTACGCCGGCAGCGCCCTTGGACGTGAGCATCAGCACCGCCAACAGCGACAGCTGCTCCCAGATGCTCAGGTCCACGCCGAACGCCTGGGCGATGAAGATGGACGCCATCGAGAGATAGATGGACGTGCCGTCGAGGTTGAACGAATAGCCCGCGGGAATCACCAGCCCCACCACCGGCCGCGCGCAACCGTAGTGTTCCAGCTTGGTGAGCATCCTCGGCAATGCGGGCTCCGACGACGATGTGCCCAGCACGAGAAGGATTTCGTCCTTGATGTATTTCAGGAATCTCCAGAGGCTGAAGCCGTAGTAACGGCAGATCAGGTTCAGCACGACGAATACGAACAGGAACATCGTCACGTAGACATCGAGCATCAGCCGGCCCAGCGGCACCAGCGCCTTCACACCGAAATTGCCCACCGTGAACGCCATGGCGCCAAAGGCGCCGATCGGCGCCACGACCATGATGATCGACGTGATCTTGAAGAACACATGTTGCACGCCGTCGAAGAGCTCGATGATGCGGCGGCCGGCTTCGCCCATGGAAGCGAGCGCGACCCCGAAGAGAATCGAGAAGAACACGACCTGGAGGATGTCGCCCTTGGCGAACGCCTCCACCGGACTCGACGGCACGATGTGCGTCAGGAAGTCGACGAACTTCATCGAGCTCCCCTGCGCGGTGTACGCGGATACGTCGCCACGGGCCATGGACGACACGTCCAGTCCAGCACCCGGCTTCGTCACATTCACAACGATGAGGCCGATGGCCAGCGCGAACGTCGTGACGACCTCGAAATAGACGAACGCCTTGAGGCCGACTTTGCCGACCCGCTTCAGGTCGTTCATGTTCGCGATGCCCAGCGTGATCGTCAGGAAGATGATCGGCGCGATCACCATCTTGACCAGCGCGATGAACGTGTCGCCAAGCGGCCGCATCGCCTTTGCGGTGTCCGGGCTGAACACGCCCAGCGCAATGCCCAGCGAGATCGCGACGAGCACCCGAAATGTGAGATTCTTGAGAAGGCGCACGGGGGAAGTCTACAGGGTGATTCGGTGGTAAGCCCAACCGCATTCGGCACTTAGCGTTGTCGCGGAGACACCTGCTGGGGCGCCGCTACCATATATAGCCGTCTCCCGATATAGCCGTCTCCCGCGCTCCGCGAACCGAACGGTTTCCCGGAGCACCGTGTCTATGTGTTCGAGCAAGTGAACCGTGAAGAGTCTGGCCGTTGCCTTTAAGGCGAAGCAGTACGTGAATCGCGAGCCCGAGCTGATTGCCCGGGTGGTCGCTGGAGACCGGTTGGCCGCGCGCGAGCTGTATGACGCGCAGGCACCGCGGGTCTTTCGGCTGGCCTTTCGTCTCACGGGCGACGAAGACCTCGCGCGGGAGATGACGCAGGAAACGTTTGTCCGGGCGTTTGCCCAGCTCGACCGGTTTCGCGGCGAGTCGGCACTGTCCACGTGGCTGCATCGCGTGACGCTGAGCGTCGTTTCGAACGCGATGCGAAAGGTGAATCGCTTCAGGGCCAGGGAAACCGATCTCGACGAAGCCCTCACGATTTCGGCACCGGCGCGCGAAGCGGACCCCGACTTGAAGGACTCGCTGCAACGGGCCATCGACGAGCTGCCCGAGATCTATCGCACCACGCTCGTCATGCACGACGTGGAAGGCTACACCCACGAGGAGATCGCGAATGTCCTCGGCGTCGCGGAAGGCACCTGCAAGAGCAGGCTGTCCGTGGCGCGCGCCACGCTTCGGGAGAAGCTGTCGCCCTTCGCCAAGGAATGGATGACATGACCAACAACGACGAACACACACCCGAGTTGGCGCCGGCGGTCCGTGACGCCGTGCGCGACTACAACACGCCGCCCGAGATGAAGCCGGCCGACCTCGACGCCATGTGGACGGCGATCGAAGCGCGGTCCTTTCGCTCCGACATCGGCGGCCGCGTTACGGATCGCGATTCGGCGGTTCGAGACTTGACGCGCCGCTGGTTTGCTCCGCGCACGATGCTGCAGATCGCCGCCACCCTGGTGATTGGCGTGGCGATCGGACGCTACGCGATTCCCGCACCGAACGCTTTGCCCGCGACCTCTGTCTCACGTCGCATGATGCTCGATACGTTGGCGCTGCCGGAGCCGTACTACTCCACCACTACGCGCTATTTCGGTCAGGCCGCGGCCTTGTTGGTCGCGCTGCCGGCCGAGGCGCGCGCCGGACGGGCCGACAGCCGTCTGACGGGTCGCGCACATGATCTGCTGCTCACCACGCGCCTGCTGCTGGATTCACCTGCAGCGGACGACGCCCGCATCCGTGGCCTTCTTGAGGATCTCGAGCTGGTGTTCGCCCAGGTCGCTCGACTGCAGTCGGGCGCGCCCCAGGGCAACTCCGAACTGGAACTGATCCGTCAGGCCATGGACCAACGGGACGTACTGCCGCGACTGCGCAGTGCCGTCGTGGACATTTCCGCTGGCGACGAATAGGAGACGAGCGATGCGACACACGCTCATGAAGACCTTGCTCATGGCGACCATCGTGCCGTCCATGGCGCTTGCCCAGGAACCGCCCACCCCGCCCACCCCGCCCACCCCGGCCATACCTCCCAAAGCTGCGAGACCGGCGCTCCCGCCACTGCCGCCCGAACCCATGGTGAAGGTGAACCCGAGTTTCGACTACGTGCGCGTGCAGTTCGAGCCGCAGGTCCGTATCGCGCTGGAAGGTGCCCGGCTCGACATGGAAATGGCGCGCTCTCAGGACCTCGACATGCAGCGTGCGCAGCAAGAAATGCAACGCGCGCAGATGGAAACGCAGCGCGAAATGCAGC
>JBBTFS010000062.1:0-6967 GCA_038060705.1 Gemmatimonadota bacterium | reverse complement strand
GCGAAATACAGCGCGAAATACAGCGCGAAATACAGCGCGAAATACAGCGCGAAATACAGCGCGAAATGCAGCGCGCCCAGATGGAGATGGAGCGCGCATTCGGTGGCACGGGCAGTTACGACGGCGATCGCCTCAACGCCGCCAAGCCGCGTCAAGGCTGGGCCAAGGAGGATCCGGCCGACTCGCTGTACCGCGTTGCCCGCGAGGCGCTCAACCGCGGCGAGTATCGCCGCGCGGCGACGGTCTTCAGTGAAGTCGTGAAGCGGTACCCCAAGTCCCAATACGCGCTCGACTGCCAGTATTGGGAGGCCTTCGCTCGCTATCGCGTCGGCACCACCGACGACCTGCGCCAGGCGCTCAAGCTCCTCGAGGATCCCAAGGTCGCGTCGATCCGGTCCAACGAGTCGAGCATGGACGTGCCCGGACTCCGGGCCCGTATCCAAGGCGCGCTCGCGGCGCGTGGTGATGCGGCAGCGGCTCGGGCGCTCCAGACCGAAGCGGCGCAGGGTCAGAACGCTGGCTGCGATCGCGAGGAAGTCAGCGTCCGCGGCGAAGCGCTGAATGCGTTGGGGCAAATGGACCTCACGTCGGCGATGCCGGTCGTGAAGAAAGTGCTCGCGCGCCGTGACGAGTGCACCGTCGAATTGCGCCGCCGGGCGTTGTACCTGCTGGGCCGCACGCCCAACTCCGAGTCAGTGCCCCTCATGCTCGATGTCGCCAGGAACGACACCGATCAGAGCATCCGTCGCGAAGCGATGACGTGGCTGTCGCGCACGGCCGGTGACCAAGCCGTGCCGATGTTCGAGGATATACTCCGCACCTCCAACGACGAGCAGACGCAGCGCTCGGCGGTCTCGGCGCTCGGTTCGATCGACACGGAACGCGCCCGCAAAGCCATCCGGTCCATCATCGAACGCACCGACGTGATGGAGCGCGTCCGTGCCGAGGCCATCAGCTCGTTAGCGCGCGACCGCGCCAACCGCCTGATGAACGCGGACGACATGACGTACTTGCGTTCACTGTATGGCAAGGTGGAGACCACCCGCCTGAAGGAAGCGGTGCTGTCCGCGGTAAGCCGCATTGAGGCGCCCGAGAACGAACAATGGCTCCTGACCATCGCGCGCAACGAGAACGAGTCCCCGTCGCTGCGGGCGCAGGCGCTCCAGAGGCTGGGTCGCATGACCACCGTGAGCTTCAACGAGATCGGCAAACTCTACGAGAGCGCCGACTCGCGCGCTTTGCGACAGCAGATCCTCCGCGCGTTGAGTGAACGCAAGGAGCCGGAGGCGATTGACAAACTCGTGGAAGTCGCCAAGAAGGACACGGATCCCAACATCCGTACCTATGCGATTCAGATCTTGGCTCGCAGCAACAACCCCAAAGCGCTCCAGGGCATCAAGGAGCTGGTGGACAAGCCATGAGCCACCTTGTTCGCATCGCGGTGGGCCTCGTGCTCGCCGCCTCCGCTCGGCACGCGTCTGCTCAGTCGCTCGCGGACCGTGTTGCCGGAGCCGGCCAGCCGCGCGTGCAGTTCACGTTCGCAGGCCGCCCTGAAGTCTGTGGCGACGGTCGCTCGTTCATCCGCGTTTTCAACAATGAGTGGTACGGCTCGTGGAGTGGCGATGCCAACCGCGCACCGTGCGCCGCCGGTCCGGTGCGCGTCGTCCTCGATCGTGCCGGCCGCGAGGTCGTGAGCATCGCGGTGTACGCAGGTCCCATGACCGAGACGCCCGCGGGCGTCGCGGATCTGGGCCGCATCCGTGCGCGTGACGCTGCGGACTACCTGCTCGGTTTGGCCGAGCGTTCCCAGGGCCGCGTCAGCCGCGATGCAATCATGCCGGCGCTGCTTGCCGACAGCTTCGACTTCAATGCCAGGCTATTGGCGATTGCCAAGAACCAGGACGCGGCACGACAGACGCGCTCGTCGGCCATTTCCTGGCTGGCGCGCCCGCTCAGCAACCTGGAACGCAACGTCCAGCCAGTAGCCGACGCGCTCGTCTCCATCGCGCGCGACGAAGACGATAATCAGAGCGTGCGTCAGCAAGCGCTGCGCACACTGGCTCGGCTCGAGCACGGCGCCGGCACCACCGTGTTGATCCAGTTGGCGCGCGACACACAACGCGGCTGGCTGGCCCGTGAAGCCGTGTCGGCGGTTAACTCATCGGGTGATCCTCGAGCGCGCACCTATTTGCGCGAGGTCGTTCGCCGAGCCGATGCACCCGACGACGTGCTCGCCTCGGCCGTTCGCACGCTGGGCGCTGACTACGCCACCGGTGAGGACATCAAGATCATCCGCGATTCCTGGGCCACGTTGCCTGGCGAGAAGTCGCGCGAAGCTGCGATGCAATCCATCGCGCAGTTCGGCGGCGCCGAAAACGTGCGCTGGATGGTGGGCGTCGCGCGTGACGCCAACCAGCCGGTGAAGAACCGCGTCCGCGCAGTGCAGCATGCATATCGCGGCGGATCATCGGTGAGCGACCTCGTCAAGATCTACGACGAGAACACCGACCCCCAGATCAAGGAAGCAGTGATGACCGCTTTGGTGGATAGCGGCGAGAAGACTGCGATCGACAAGCTCATGGAGATCGCCCGGCGCGACGAAAGCCTGAACATGCGTCGTCGGGCCATCACCAAGCTGGGCCAATCGTCCGACCAGCGGGTAAAGAAGTTTCTGACCGACCTCGCGGAAGTCCGCTAGCGGACTACGCCGGCAGTCGGTCCGCGATGGCGGCGACTTCTTCCGCCTCGCGCCACGCGTCGCGCAGCTGATCGAGTTCGCCCTCGAGCGCGATGCGTTCGGCGTCTTCGTTGGCGGCCATTTCCAGCGCCAGCCGGTCCACTTCGCTGATACGGTGCAGCAGCGCGCTGTCCTCGCTGCCAGTGCCGCCACGCGCCCAAAACGACCGCGTGGTCAGTCGCACGATCACGCGTTCGGCTAGCCGCGGCGATGACCGATCGAGGTCGTCGTCACGAATGGCGGGGCCGGTGACGCGACCCCACGACGTGCTTCGCGCCAGCGCGCCGACGCGCGCGAAGTAGCCGTCCGCATGGCCGGCGTCATCGAGCTTCTCGAGCGCCGAGTTGACCATGTCCTCGGGCGCAGTGCCGTCGTTGAGCGCCGTGAGCAGCGTCCGCGCTACTTGCAGCGCCTCCGCGCCCTCCAGCAGCGACTCGCCGTGGTCATGCCGCACGCGCATCCGCCACACCTCGTCGTGATCGGGGCGCAACAACTCCGCATGCGGCAGGTGCGCATAGCGAAGTGGCACCCGGTCGTGTCCCAGCCATACGCACGTCAGGGCGGTGTGTCGGCGCGGCATCGTCCGCAACCGCATCACGGCGGGCGAGCTCATGCCAAGGTTCTGGGCGTACCCCGCTATCGTCGGCGCGCGGCTCAGGAGCTTGGTGCCGTAGCGCCAGGCGGCGATCTCTTCCCGCAACGCGGCCCCGATGCGCACCAGTTCAAATCCCCAGCGCGGCTGCGCCAACCCGATGTTGTCGGTGGAATAGCGCAACCGCGTGTTCCGGAAAAGCCGCTCGCAATCCTCCAGTGTCTCCCAACGATCTTCGAAGGGCGTCAGGTTCCAGCGGCCGCACGTGAGGCAGACCACCCACAGCCTGCCCTTCGCGGGATCGAACGCCACGCGTCGGCCAATAGCGAGGCCGGCGAGAACCGGATTGTGGCCCAGGTCGGCGTGGCAGAAGAGACAGGCGGAATACATCGCGTGGGCAGCGTGTAGGGGGTTCGTTCACAGTATTGGACACCGGCGGCAGTTCCGCCAGACGCGCGATGATGCCACGCGCGCTCCGTCGTCACAGCGCTCGCCTCGGTCCAGGCGTAACTGTATTGTCCAGTCGCGCACTTGCGCCGCGTCGAATCATCCGGCGTCCCACTCCCCATCGCCACAAGCCTCCATGTTTCGCACTCCGCTTCTCCTGTCCGTCGCATTGCTCGCCACCGCGACGGTTCCCGCCTCGGCGCAGATGCTCGACTCCCTCACCGCCAACGCCCTGCGTTGGCGCACCGTGGGCCCGGCCAATTTCGAAGGCCGCGTCACGGACATCGACGGCATTCCAGGGTCCGCGACATTCTTCGTCGCGGCGGCAGCGGGTGGAGTGTGGAAGACCACCAACGGCGGCGTCACGTTCCGGCCGGTGTTCGACACCTATCCCGTCGCCTCGACGGGCGCAGTCGCAATCGCGCCGTCGGACACCATGCAGGTCTGGCTGGGCACGGGTGAGCCGAATTCGCGCAACTCCATTGAGCCGGGCGCCGGGATTTACAAGAGCACGGACGGCGGCATCACGTGGAAATTGATGGGGCTCGAGAAGACGCAGCACATTGGCCGCATCGTCGTCCACCCCACCAATCCAAACATCGTCTACGTGGCCACCCTCGGCGCCGCGTGGAAGGCGAACCCCGAGCGAGGGTTGTACAAGACCACTGATGGTGGCGCCACCTGGCAGCTCGTGAAGTTCATCAGCGACAAGGCCGGCTTCATCGATGTGCAGATGCACCCAACCAATCCGAACATCCTGCTGGCGGCCAGCTGGGAGCGCGTTCGCGGCCCGTACTTCCTCAAAAGCGGCGGGCCTGGTTCAAACCTCTGGAAGACAACGGACGGCGGTGCCACGTGGACCGAGATCAAGGGCGCGGGATGGCCCGCGACTCCGAAGGGGCGCATCAGCCCGCGCTTTGCACCCAGCAATCCTGACATCGTGTACGCGATGGTCGAGGCGGACTCGATTCGCGGACCATCGCAGCCGGGACGGCCGCGACAGACCCTGGCCAACGGCCTGTATCGCTCCGCGGACGGCGGCGCCACGTGGACCAAGACCAACAACGCCAACACACGGCCGTTCTACTACTCGCAGGTGCGCGTCCATCCGCGTAATCCGGATCGCGTGTGGTTCTCATCCACGCCGGTCCTCGTCTCGAACGACGGCGGCCGCACGGCACGGCCCACCACCGTCGGCATCCACGTGGACCATCACGCGCACTGGATCGACCCGACGCGCCCTGGCTATCAAATCGTCGGTAACGATGGCGGCATCGCCATCACCAACGACGATGGCGGCGCGTGGGCCTTTGGCGCTCAACTTCCGCTCGCGCAGCCGTACGAAGTGAGCTACGACTTTGCGGTACCGTACAACATCTGCGGCGGCATGCAGGACAACGGCACGTGGTGCGGCCCAAGCCGTCGCAAGCAGGGTCCGATCACCAACGCGTTCTGGTTCACGTACAACGGCGGCGATGGCTTCTACGCCGCGCAGCACCCCAACGAGCCGTGGATTCTCTGGGGTGAATCGCAGGGCGGCAACATCGGCCGGTACGACCGGCGCACCGGGGTCCGCACAGGGCTCGTGAAGCCCACGTGGCGCCCGCGCTATCTCCAGTACGAGGATTCCATTCTCATCACGCGTGGCGACACCATCGCGCCCGCCTCCCGCGAAGTCACGAGCCGCATCGCGGAGCTGCGCTCCCGCCAGCGCACCGACTCGGCGGAGCTGGACCTGCGCTGGAACTGGAACACGCCGTTCTTGCTGTCCCCGCACAACCCGGACGTCTTCTACACCGCGGCCAACCGCGTCATGAAGAGCACGCAGCGCGGTGACAATCTCTACTCGATCTCGCCGGACCTTTCCAAGAAGCAACGGGCGAAGATCGACACCAGCATGCGCCGAACCGGCGGAATCACGCTCGACGCCACAGGTGCCGAGACCTACGGGACGGTTGTGGCACTCGCCGAGTCGTACGTGCGTCCCGGCTTCCTCTGGGCGGGCACTGATGACGGGAATGTGTGGTTCACGCGCAGTGACGGCGCCGCGTGGGAGCCAATTCCGTCAACGCGGTTCGCCGGCCTGCCCGCGGGCGACCTCTACGTCGCGCGTATCGAGCCGTCGCACTACGACTCACTCACCGCGTACGTCGCGTTCGACAATCACCGTTGGAACGACTTCACGCCGTATCTGTATGTCACGGCGGACGGAGGCCGCACATTCCGGTCCGTCGTGAACGACCTGCCGAAGGACGGCGTCGATAACGTGCACGTGGTGCGCGAGGATCCCGTCAACCGCGACCTGCTGTATGTCGGCACCGCGCGCGCGGCGTACGTCTCGCTCAATCGTGGCCAGAACTGGTCCAGGTTCATGACCGGGCTGCCCACCGTTCCGGTCTACGACCTGCAGGTGCATCCGCGTGACCGCGAGCTGATCGCAGCAACGCACGGCCGTGGATTCTGGATCGTGGACGTGGCACCCCTGCAGCAGCTCAACGCAACGGTTGCCGCGAAGAACGTGCACCTGTTCGCGCCGCGGCGCGCGTTCGAATACGGCGAAGGGCCCCAGATGGGAGCGTCTTCGAACGGCACGGGCAACAAGTTGTTCGAGGCTCCCAGTCCGCAGCACGGCGCCGACATCATCTACCGTCTCGCCAGCGCAGCACGCGACACGGTTCGCATCCTGATCACCAACGGCGCCGGGGACACGATTCGATCGCTCAACGGTCCGCGCACCGCAGGTGTCCACCGTGTGGTGTGGGACCTTCGTGGCACGGCTCGTCCCGCGGTGCTCACCATGGCGGCGCGGCGCGACAGTGCCCTCGTTGCACAGCGCGCCAGGTTCGCGATCGATTCACTGGAACGTGTCGGCAAGATCCCGGCGCAGGTCGCTACCGCGATGCGGCAAATCGCGTCCGGTCAGGCCCCCCCAGTCGGATTCGGTGGTGGAGGCGGTGGTGGTGCCGCGGCCATGACGGCTCGCTTGGGCCCTGGGGGTACCTGGGTGCCGCGCCCGGGCGAAGGTCCGGTGCAAGGTGCAGGCGGAGGAGGTGGTTTTGGCGGCGGCCGAGGCGGTGGGGGCGGCGGCGCTTTGGGGGCGGCCGTAACCAACGCATTCGGCGGCGCACAGAATCTCACGGCCGCGTTCCCGGGTGGCATCCAGGACCTTCAGGCGATCTTCCAAGTGCCGG
>JBBTFS010000061.1:0-28740 GCA_038060705.1 Gemmatimonadota bacterium | reverse complement strand
CCCCCCCCCCCTCCGCCCTCCTCCCTCCGCAGATGTAAGCATCATCGCCACCTTCGCACCGGTGAGTTGCGCCAGCATCTCGGTGTGGCCCGGAAAGTCGTAGCCGCCCTTGAGCAACACGGACTTGTCGATGGGCGCGGTGACGATGCCGTCCACGTCGCCGGCCTTGGCCAGGGCAACGGCCCTTTCGATCTGCTTCCCCGCCAAGGCACCTGCGCGCGCCGGGTCATCGCCCGCGTGCCAATCGCCGACCGATTCGCTGACGTCCACCTCGGTGCCGGTCGGGCCGACGATCACCAGCGAGGCGGCGCTCGTGGCGCGGCCATCGCGGAGCATCTTGCCGACGATTTCCGGACCGATCCCGCGCGGGTCGCCGAGCGTCACGGCGAGGCGCGGCTGGCGCGCCATGCTACGGTTTGGCGGCCGGCGCGGCGCTCACGGGCGCGTCGAGTCGGATCCGCACGAACGTTTCTTTCCGCAGCCCGTCGAGAAAACGGCGATAGGAGCCTTCGTCCACCAACTGTTGCCGCACGCGCTCCTTGAGGTCCCGCAGCGTGTATTCACCGCCTGCCTCCATCGTGAGCAGCTGCGCAACCACGACTTTGGGATGGCCAAAGGGACCGGGGATCTCGAAGGTGACGATGTCGCCCGCCTTCTTGTTCGCGAACGCAGTCTGATAACTGGCGGGCATCGAGTCGCGCGCCATCGGCGTCAGCAGGCTCGTCTCTTCACCGCTCGCAAAATCGTGGTGCAGCTTGGCGAGCGTGTCGAACGTGACACCGGATGCCCACCGGAGCGCCACGCTGTCGGCCTCGACGCGCGCGCGTGCGTCGTCCCCGGAGTCGAGCGCCGCACGGACGAGGATGTGGCGCGACTTGACCTCGCCCGGCTGCACACGATCCACGCGAATGATGTGGTAGCCGTGCACGGTCTCCACCACTGGACTGAGATCGCCGGGACGCAGCCCGAACATCCAGCGCTCGAACTCCTCGACCATCTGGCCGCGGCGTGCCCAACCCAGATCACCACCCTGCTCGCGTGAACCCGAATCGGCGGACTCGCGACGCGCGACGCGCTCGAAGTCGGCGCCGCCCTTGACCTCCACCAGGAGCGATTCGGCCTTGAGGCGGGCGCGCTCGCGCGCGGCCGCACCCGGCTTGGGCGCGACCACGATCTGGCGAAACGTGACCGTCGCCGGCCGCTTGGGCAGCGAACCCTTCGACTTGTTGAAGGCTTCCTCCACCTCTGCCTGCGACACGTTCACGGGCGGGATCTTGCCATCCTGTTTCAGCTTTTCGATCACGCGCCGCTGGAACTCGCCGCGCCGCATCTGGTCCAGGAGGAAGCGGCGGTACTCCTCCGGCGATCCCAGACCCGCCTTGCTCAGTTCGGCGCGGAACTCGGCGTCGCCCTTGAAGCGGCTCCGGATATCACGCACTTGCTTGTCCACCTGCGGCGAGAGATCACCATCCGGTACTTCCACCTTCAGGTCCTTCGCCTTCTGGACCAGCAATTCCTCGTCCACGAGCTGGTTGATGACTTCCATGGCCAGCTTGCGGTACTCGGCTTCGTTCTGCGGCGCGCGAAACCCGGGCGACTGCTGCATCGCCACCATGCGTTCCTGGAGATCGTATTGCGTGATGATCTGGTCGCCGACGTTGGCGACGATGTGATCGAGCGGAACGACGGTGTCGCGCGCCGGCGACAGCCGGGTCGCCGGCTGCTGCGCGGCGGCAGCACCGGCCGGCGCGAGCGCCACCGACGCTGCCGTGAGAATCACGAGTATGGTCCGCATGGGCTTGTTACACGACGCTCTCACGCGAAGGTCCCCGCTCTCACTCAGGGCGTCTTTGCCGTCTTGGCATCTGCCGGCGGCGCCGCCGCGCTCCCCTGGGCTGCGCCGGGAAGCGGCACCTGCGACGCGGGCTGCGACGCCAACCGCGCGGAATCCGCGGACGCGCGCAACTTGGACGCGCGCTCCACGACACGATCGAGACCGGCCTGCATGGTCTTGGTCTTGTACATCAGCGTCAGCACGCTGTGCGCCGGTGTCGGAACCTGGATCGCCTGGGCCTGCCCCGACATCACGCGGTCGAGAAGGCCCTCGACGCGGTCGGCCGCGAGCTTCTCGCGCTCGGGAACGCTCTTGGCGCTGTCTGACAGGCTCTGAGGATCGAGGCCCAACTGACCCCAAAGCGCTTGCATCGCGCTCTTGAACTCGCCACGCAGCTGCTGCGTTTCCTCGGGCGTGAGTACCACGCCGGCGCTGTCCGCCTTCTTGAGCAGCACCTCGTTGCGGGTGATGCTGCGCACAAACTGCCGCACGATGGAGTCCTGCGACTCTCCGATCTGCTGCGCGATGCGCGCCTGCGGCGGCATCATTTCCACCCAGCGCACAAAGCGGCCCATCGTCAGCGATCCGTCCTTGAACGTCGCGAGGACGTCACGGTCGCTGCGATGCTGTGAGAAGTCGCGGGCCGCGGCCTTCACGTCGGCCGCGGCGCTGGACCGGATGCTGACCTTGGCTTCTTCGTCCACGCGCGCGACGTAGATACTCTCCGCCTTCTGCCCGATGGTCTCGTTGAACGTCGCGTCGTACTGCGCCTTGGCGGCGGCGTACGTGGGACGCAGGATGATGTGGTAGCCGAACTGCGACTCGACCAGGCCAGACATCTCGCCGGGACGGAGCGACGCGACGGCGTCACTGAACGGCTTCACCATTTCCGCGCGCTGGAATGCGCCCAGATCGCCGCCGCGCTGTCCGGAACCCGTATCGCCGCTGTGCTTCTTGGCCATGTCGGCGAAGTTGCCAGTGGTCACCTGGCCGCGAATCGTCTGCGCCCGCTTCTTGACCGAGTCGCGCTGCTCCTGGGTAGCGCCGCCCGGGAACGAAAAGAGGATGTGGCGCGCGGACATCAGACCGCCGGTCGCTTGGGTATAGGTCGCTTCGGACGCCGTTTCCCGCTGCAGCGAGCTGCTGACACCGTCCATGAAGCGACGCAACCGCATGCTGGACGTGATGCCCTGCGTGGCTTCGTCGATGAGCTTGGGATCGATGATGGAATCGCCGCGCGCCGCCGCGATGGCAAGCAATTGGTAGCCGGTCCAGAGATCGGCAACCAGGCCGGCGGTCTCGCGAGTCACCGGAATCTGGAGCGTCGACTTGCCCAGCAAATCGGACAAGCGGTCGACCGAGAGTTCACGGTCATTCGCCTTGGCCACCACGTCCACATGGGCGGTGAGCGCTTCCTTCAAGCCATCGCAGGCGGCGAGCGTCAGGAACGAGACCGCAAGAACGGCGATTGAACGAGTCTTCATCTTTTCAGTTGCTCCGGAATTCCGGTAATCGGCTTGTCGGCTTGTCCGCGCGAACCGGGGACAAGCGTGGAGAGCGCACGCACTAACCCGTCGAGAATGGGGACGCCGCCGAGCCGCATGAGCTTCAGCGACAGCGGGTGCGCCCGGCGAACTTCCGCCTGGAACTGCACCTCATGAAACGCCGCGGAGAGCCCCTTCATTCTGGGTGCCGCGACGTCACGGAAGTTAACACGCGCTTCATTGCCCCGCACCAGCACGCTCTCGATGTTGAGCGCGCCGCCCAGCAGGCGCAGGCGCACCGCGGCCAGCATGTTTTCCGCCGGCGCGGGCAGCGCGCCAAAACGATCGCGCAGCTCGTCCCGCAATTGCAGCACGTCACCGGCATCGCTCACGCGAGACAGACGGCGATACACGTCGAGCTTGGCCTCGGGCGACGGGACGTAGTCGTCCGGCAGGAACGCCGGCGAGTCCGTCGAGACCTCCGCGGGCAGGATCCTGGGCGCGCCCTCGCCGCGCGCGATGTTGCCCACGGTCTCCTCGAGCAGCCGCAGGTACAGGTCGAATCCCACCGCCTGTACGAAGCCGGACTGCTCCGGGCCCAGCAGGTTGCCCGCGCCGCGCAGCTCCATGTCCTTGAGCGCGATACGGTAGCCGGCGCCGAGCTCCGTGTGGTGCTCCAGCACGCGCAGCCGCCGCTCGGCGTCGTCGTCCAGCTGGTCTGGCACGATCAGGTAGCAATATGCGCGCCGGTGCGACCGCCCCACGCGCCCGCGCAGCTGGTACAGTTGTGCGAGGCCAAAGTAGTCCGCGCGGTTCACGAACATCGTGTTGGCATTGGGGACGTCCAGTCCGGACTCGACGATCATCGTCGACACGAGAACATCCACGCCACCGTTCACAAAGCGGTGCATGATGTCCTCGAGGTCGCGCTCCCGCATCTGTCCGTGCGCGACCGCGACGTTGGCGCGCGGCACCACCCGCTTCACGTGGTCCGCCATGGCTTCGATGGTATCAATGCGGTTGTGCACGAAGAACACCTGGCCGCCGCGGTCCAACTCGCGCGTGATGCCCTCCTCGATGAGGCCATCGTCCCACGGCTCGAGATACGTGAGCACCGGAGACCGGTCGCGCGGCGGCGTCTGCATCAGCGTCATGTCGCGCAGGCCGGCGAGTGACATGTGCAGCGTTCGCGGGATCGGCGTCGCGGTGAGGGTCAGCACGTCGGTCTCGAGCTTGAGCTGCTTGAGGCGTTCCTTGTGCTTTACGCCAAAGCGATGCTCCTCGTCCACCACGATCAGGCCAAGCCGCCCGAACTTGACATCGGCGCTGAGGAGGCGGTGCGTGCCGATGACGATGTCCACGTTGCCCTTCGCGATGTCGTCCAGCACGGCCGCCTGTTGAGCCGCGTTCTGAAAGCGGCTCAACATCGCGACCTTCACCGGGAAGTCAGCCAACCGCTCCCCGAAGGTCCGGGCGTGCTGGTCCGCCAGGATCGTCGTCGGCACCAGCACCGCCACCTGTCGCTCCGACTGCACCGCCTTGAACGCCGCGCGCACGGCAATCTCGGTCTTGCCGTAGCCAACGTCGCCCACGAGCAGACGATCCATCGGGCGCCCGGCCTCCATGTCCTTCTTCACGTCCACGGTCGCCTTCACCTGGTCGGGCGTGTCCTCGAACAGGAACGACGACTCGAGTTGCGCCTGCCATGGCGTGTCGGGCACGTGCGGCGGGCGGCTTGCCACCTTGCGGCGCGCGTACAGGTCCAGGAGCTCCACCGTCATCTCCTGAATCGACGCGCGCGTTTTGTCGCGCTGCTGGCTCCACCGCTTGCCACCCAGTTTGTGCAGGCGCGGGGCCGGCGCGTCCGCGCTGACATCCGCGGCGGCCCGATAGCGCTCCAACTGGTCGATGCGATACAGCGGTACGTTAAGCCGGTCGCCGCCCTCGTATTCCACGACGGCCACCTCGACGGTGCTCTCGGCCACCGAGATGGTCTGGATACCCCGGTAGATCCCCACGCCGTGTTCGAGATGCACCACGTAGTCGCCGGCGCGCAACGATAGCGTCTCCACACCGATGCTGCTCGCGTATCGACGCGCGCGACGGATGCGCCGTTCGCGACGGAAGATCTCGTGGTCCGTGAGAATGCGCAGGCCGGCGCCATCGGTTGTCGGCAACACAAACCCGCCATGCAACACGCCGACGGTGAGCGCCGCTGGCGACGGCGCGCCGAAATCGGCCAGCAGTTCGTCGAGCCGTTCCGCCTGCCCCGCGTTGTCGCACAGGATGATCGTGCGGAGCGGATCGCGCACCAGACGCCGGAGCTGGCCGATATCGCGTCCGATGCGCTCAGGTTCGCGGATCGGGAACACGATGCTCGCCGCCTCGGGTAAGGACCCGTGTTCGATGGTGCCGAACGCGCGCAGCGACGAGAGCAGATCGTTGGGCGACTCGAACAGTTCCTCCCGCCCGGGCGATTCCTCGCCGCGGCGGCGCGCCAGCTCCACGTGATGTTCCGCTTCGCTCCACGTTCGCAGCGCCTCAGGTTCGACGTGCGTGCCCACGGGCGCGACGACGATCGTATCCGGCGTCCACAACGTGACCACCGAGCGACGTTCGCCGCCCATCGCGCCAAACTTCACGGCGCCATCCACCGGGAGCACCAGCGCGAATGCCACCTCTCGCGTGGAACGCTGCGAAGACATCTCGAACTGGCGCAGATCCACGATCTCGTCGGCGGAGAACTCGGCGCGCACGGGGTCGGCCATGCCAAAGCCGTACACGTCCAGGATGCCACCGCGCACGCTGAACTGCGCCACGTCCTCGACCATCGTCACCCGCTCGAGGCCGATGCGCTCGAGGTGCTCGATGAGGTCCGCCAGACGGCGTTGATCGCCGCGACGCAACTCCACGCGAAGGTCGCGCAGCGCGCTGGGCATGCGCGTGCGCTCGAGGAGCGCACGCGTGGTGGTCACGAGGACCCGCACTTCACCTCGCATCGTGCGCTCCAGCGTTTCCACGCGCTCGCCCGCCACTTCCATATGTGGCTCCACCTCCCCGAACCCTTCTCGCGGCGGATACAGCGCCACAACATCCGCTTCCATCAGTGCGCGCAGGTCCGCCAGCCAGCGCTCGGCGTCCGGCAGCGTGTCCGTGACAACCACGATGAAGCGCTCCGGTGCGCGACGTGCGAGCGCCGCCACCGAGCCGGCATCACTCGATCCAACCAGGCCCGCGACGCGCACCCGTTCGCGCGGACCCGGCAGTCCGTTCAGGAGCCGGGTGAATGCCGGTAGTTGCTCGATCGAATCGAGCAGGAGCGGAAGCGGCACGGCTACGGCTGGACGCGCGCCGAGCCGGCGGCCGCGAGCGTTTCGGCGGCCAGCACCAGCAACAGCGCGAGGAGAAGCGGAAACACCATTGACCGTCGCGCCACACCCGCAAAGGCGTCACGCACCCATTCATCACGGCGGCGCACCACGCGCGCGCCGGCAGTGACGATGCGCGCACCGAGTTCCGCGGCCGGCCAACGCTCCAGTCGCGACTCGTCGGACTCCGGATTCACCACCAGCGCCCCCACGCGACGCGCGCCGCGCACCATGAAGTAGACGCCGGCGACCGTTGGCGCGTCGAACGCCGAGCCGGACAACATGGTGCGATTGCCGGTGCCGCTTTCGATGGCTTCCACGCCGGCCGGGCGCGGCACCCGCTGTCCCGGCAACGCGTAGCGCACGGCACCGGGCTCGGCATTCAGCCGCGACGCAATCGCATCGCCGAACCAGGGCAGGAAGCCGGCGGTGATCGGCAGCGATGTGGCAGCCGGCGCCAGCGGCGAGCCCACCAGCACATACCCCGTTCCCGCCACAATCCAAGGTTCACGGCCGACCATAGCCAGCGTGTCGGAATCGGGTACGCCGTGCGGCACCAGCTGATACCGCAGCGAAACCGCCACGTCGCGCAGGTGTTCCCCGTGAGCCAGCGCAGCCTCGCGCCTGGCCGGGCCGTACCGCCACGGCACGCCGAGGCGCTCGAGCACACGATTCGCGGCGCCGAGCCGAACGGCGTCTTGCGGCGGAAACAACAGCGCCGGCAGTGTCCCGGCTTCGTCGGCGGATGCCACCTGGATGCCGACGCCATCGGCCACCCGCTCCGTGGACCGCAGCACATCGATGGCATTGCGGGCAAAGATCCCGGCGCCCGGCGTCACCGTCACGGATGGCGCAGGCCCGATCCAGAGTGCGAAGTGCCGGATGTTGTCGGCCACCAATTCGTCGGGCTCGATCTCGATCACGCCGCCGGTCCAGCCGCGCTCAGAGGGCGCGGCGCGAACGATGGCCTCCTCGCCGGGAGCGATCGTGCCACGCGCAAGCGTCCGGTCACCGAGACCCATTCTATAGGTAATGGAATCCTGGCTCAGGGCTCTGGCGGCAACGGCGCCGCGCGGTGTCCACCGGGCAGGGCGCGACTCGGCGGCGATTACGGCACGGTTCAAGGGTGGAGACTCGTCGGGCGCCCACACCAGCACGGGTGACTCACCGCGCGTTTGGACCGGGCTCTTCCATTCGGTTCGTTGCCCGTCAGTGAGCACCGCGACGTGCCGTGCTTCGAGTCCGCTGGCCTCCACGGTCGCGAGCGCGCGAGCGACCGCATCGTGCACCGCACCCGAACCCGCCAGCGGCCGGATGCGTTGCAGCTCTTCCCGCATCGCACTGACGCCGCCACCGCGAACCACACCGTCCGCCGTCACGATCCAGACCCGGTCCTCCGGTGTGGCGGACGCAAGCACGTCGCTGGCCATGTCCTTGAGCCGGGCCAGGAGCGGCGCGCCGTCCTCGACCACCGACGTGCTCATGGAGTTGTCGAGCACGATCGCCAGGGCCGTTGGCGCGTGACCCGCACCGGCCAACCGCGCCGTGGGTCGCGCGGCGGCCATCGCCAACAGGAGCACGGTCACCACCCGCAGCAGCATCAACAGCAGGTTCCGCATCCGCATCGTGCGGCTGTGGTCGCGTTCAGCGCGGGCGAGATACCGTGCCGCCGGAAAGTCCACCTGGAGACCGATACGCCGGCGCAGCAAATGGATCAGCAGCGGCACCACTACCGCGGCGCCCAGCGCCAGGAACCACGGAGCGAGAAAACTCACGACTCAGGGCAAGCGCTGGCGCGCGGCGAAGGCACGGCGCAGCGGAACGCCGAACGCCTGGTCCGTCATGATCGTCTCATAACTCACGCCCACCGACGCAAACATGTTGCGCCACTCCTCGATCACGTCCTCGACCGTGCGACGGTACGCGGCGCGCACGTCAGCAACGCTGGCCGGCACTCGCAATGACGACTCGGGATCGACGAAGAGCGCTTCGCCGGTGCCGCCGAGGGACCGCTCGGCCGGGTCCATGACGTGGAGCACCGTGATGTCGTGTCCAGTGGCGCGAAGTCCGCGCATGGCACGCTCCACCTCGCCGGGGTCCATCAGCAAGTCGGTGATCAGGACGATCATGCCGCGCCGCGAGATGAGGCGCGCGGCCTGCGCCAGCGCCGCGGGCGCGCTCGACGCCAAGCCGGCTCCGGGTTCCTCGAGCGCCGCAAGCACACGCCGCCAATGCCCTTTTCGCGCACGCGGCGGCACGGCGCTGCGAACGCGCTCATCGAAGCGGACAATCCCCACTGCGTCTCGCTGGCGCAGGAGCAACAGGGCCAGCGAGGCGGTCAGGATTTCAGCGTAGGCGAGCTTGGTGAGCCGGCCGGATGGAACCGACGTGCCAAGCGGACGCAACTGGGCGCCGCTCCAAGCCATGCTCTTGCTGACGTCCAGGACGATGGTCGCGCGGAGATTGGTTTCCTCCTCGAACTGGCGCACGACCCAGCGATCCATGCGGGCCGCGATCTTCCAGTCCACGAAGCGCAGGTCGTCTCCGGACTGGTATGGGCGATAGTCGGCGAACTCCACCGAGAATCCCTTGCGGGGCGACCGGTGGAGGCCGGAGAGGAATCCATCAACGATCCATCGCGCAACGATTTCGACGTGACCAAGGGCCGCAAGCGAAGCCGGGTCATGCAGATCGGCGCGGGCAGCGGTGCCCATCGAGGTGAAGCTAACCCAGGGTGACGCCTGTCAGAATTTCCCTCTTGCGCAACGGCAGTCTTGTGCCCCAATTTGTATACAACTCGATGGCGAGGCTTGTGCGCATGGTCTCCCGACTTTTTGGTATCTCGCTCCTTCTTGGCGCTTCGGCTTGCGCTACCGCCGGTAACACTGGCGCACGCGCCGTACTTTCGCCGCAGAACGGACCCAAAGCCCAGGTCTACGCCTCGTACTCGGGCGGACTGACGTTGCGCACCGTTCGGACGACGTTCAAGACAGCCCAGAATGCGCACGTCATCGTCGGCAGGCTGGGCGGCGATGGCCGGGTCGAAATCCTTTACCCCGAGAACCCGAAGTCGTCGACCCAGGTGCGTGGCGGCAAGACTTACAGCGCGCGGTCGTTCGGCACCAATAGCGACGGCGTCCCGCAGATCTACGCGTATGCCTCGCGCGCGCCCCGCTCGTATGGCGCCCGAGTGGACTCCTACGATGGCCGAGGCAACGGATTCATTTTCATCATCGCGGCGCAGTACCCGATGTTCACCGAAGTCCTGGACGATCACGGGTTCTGGGCGGACTCGCTTGAAGTAGATGACTATTACTCCTCGTTCGACCCCCGCTACGCGATCCGTGATCTCGCCGATGAACTGACGCGCGGGATGCCGTACACGCTGGACTACGCGAACAGCTTCACGTCGACGGCGTTTACCGGCTACGCGGACATGGCGTTCGACTGCTCGGCCCTCTCCGGACTGTCTTGGGGCTTTGACCCGTATGGCGGGTACAGCCGCTACGGCTGGATGCCGGCGTATGGGTGGTGGTTCGGCAGCGGCTTCGACTCATTCACGTGGCGTTCAATGCGGCCGTCCATGTTCTATACGAGCGGCTACTCGTACGCGGGCGGCATGTCGTCGCAGCACGCGTGCGGCTTGCGCTACGCTGGGAGCCACCGCTACGCCGATCGCGGATGGGGCTCCGGCTGGGACGGGGGCCGTATCGTCGTTTTCCCGCCCACCGCAAAGCCGCCCACGCCGGAACCCACCAAACGGGTCAGCTTCTCGCCTGAGTCGCGTCGTCCTGGGTTCCGGAACGGCAACGAGAGCGGACCCGCGATCAGCCTCACGCGTCCGCGGCTTGACGGCCAGCGTTCCAAGACCAGCACGTCGACGTCAACGTGGGCCCCGCCCATGCAGGGAACGCGAACGACATTCGATCGCAATAGTCGCTTTGATCGCTCGAATTCATCGCGCACGAGTTCTTCGGGCTCCTTTGGCAGCACGCGTACGGGGGCCATGACGTCAGGGCCGTCCGGGCGGGCAGCCACACCCGCCGCGCCAAGGCCAGCACCGCCGGCTCCAGCGGCGCGACCGAGTGCGCCGACGCCCAGGGCAGAGTCACCCGCGAAACCTCGAATGCCGTAGCAACATCAGGAGCGGAAACGGCCGCGCGATCGCGCGGCCGTTTTTGCGTTCCGGGAGTCAGTGGCCGAGGGCGCTATATTTCGACGCCACAATGACTTTGACCACCTCGCCGTGAAGCTCGACCACATCCGCAACTTCTGCATCGTCGCGCACATCGACCACGGCAAGTCGACGCTGGCTGATCGCCTCATCGAGGCCACCGGCACCATCCAGAAGCGCGAGATGAAGGACCAAGTGCTGGACACCCTGGACCTCGAGCGCGAGCGCGGCATCACGATCAAGCTCAACGCCGTGCGCATGAGCTACCGCGCCAAAGACGGAAAGTCCTACGAGCTGAACCTGATCGACACGCCGGGCCACGTGGACTTCACGTACGAGGTGTCGCGCTCGCTGGCCGCGTGCGAAGGCGCCATTCTGGTGGTGGACGCTTCGCAGGGCATCCAGGCGCAGACGCTCTCGAATCTCTTCCTCGCCATGGACGCCGGACTCGAAATCGTGCCGGTGCTGAACAAGATCGACCTGCCCGGCGCCGAGCCGGAGCGCCGCAAGAAGGAACTGCACGACCTCATCGGCGCCAGCGAAGACGAGATCCTGCTCGTCAGCGCCAAAGAAGGCATCGGCATCGATGCAGTGCTCGAAGCGGTGGTCAAGCACGTCCCCGCCCCGACAGGGAATCCGGAGGGACCGCTGCGAGCGTTGATCTTCGACTCGTACTACGACAAGTACCGCGGCGCGATTCCCAGCATCCGCGTCGTTGACGGCCGGATGCGAAAAGGCACGCAGATCATGTTCGCGGGCGCGTCGCGCGAACCGTACGAGGTCACCGAGGTCGGCTACAACCAGTTGCGTCAGGTCGCCACCGACGAACTTGGACCGGGCGAAGTGGGGTACGTCGTCGCCAGTGTGCGCAGCGTGCAGGAGACGCGCGCCGGCGACACGATCATGGACTATGCGAATCCCGCGGCTGCGCCG
Organism: Gemmatimonadota bacterium; assembly: GCA_038060705.1. GTDB lineage: Bacteria > Gemmatimonadota > Gemmatimonadetes > Gemmatimonadales > Gemmatimonadaceae > DASPMP01. The sequence continues at coordinate 16,947 of JBBTFS010000061.1, read as the reverse complement.
CTGCCCGGGTACAAGGAGGTCCACTCGATGGTGTTTGCCGGTCTCTACCCGACCGACACGCAGTACTACGAACAGCTGCGCGACGCACTGGAGAAGCTCAAGCTCAACGACGCCTCGCTCAACTACGAGCCCGAGACATCCACCGCGCTGGGCTTCGGCTTCCGGTGCGGATTCCTGGGCCTGCTGCACATGGAGATCGTGCAGGAGCGTCTCGAACGGGAGTTCAACCTCGCGTTGGTGACGACGGTGCCAACGGTGGAGTACCACATCCACCACACCGACGGCGCGATGGAGTTGCTGGAGAGTCCGTCAAAGATGCCGGACCCCGGGACGATCAATCGCGTGGAAGAACCGTACGTCCGTGCGCGCATCATGTCGCCCGCGGAGTACATCGGTCCGATCATGTCGCTGGGCACCGAGCGGCGCGGCGAGTACAAGGGCATGAAGTACATCGACACACAACGCGTGGAGTTCGAATGGGAGTTCCCGTTGGCCGAGATCATCCTCGACTTCTTCGACAAGCTCAAGTCGATTACGCGCGGATACGCGAGCCTGGACTATGACATGCTCGAGTATCGCGAGAGTGACCTGGTGAAACTCGACATGCTCATCAACGGCGACCCCGTGGACGCGTTTGCCGTGATCATCCACAAGGACAAAGCGTACGAGTACGGCCGCAAGATCGCGGACAAACTCAAGGAACTCATCCCACGCCAGCTGTTCGAGGTGGCGATCCAGGCCGCGATCGGCAACAAGGTCATCGCACGCTCAACGGTGAAGCCCTTGCGCAAGGACGTGTTGGCCAAGTGCTATGGCGGCGACATCACCCGGAAGCGCAAGCTCCTCGAAAAGCAGAAGGAAGGAAAGAAGCGTATGAAGCAGGTCGGCGCCGTGGAGATCCCGCAGGAAGCGTTTCTGGCCGTCTTGCAAGTCGACGAGTAGCGCCGACCAACAGCCTTTGAGCCAGCATGCCTCACTCGTGATTCAGACCGCGTTTCTCGGCGACGCGGTGCTGACGACACCGCTCATCGCCGAGCTCGCCAAGCGCTGTCCCGTGGACGTCGTCACGACCCCGGCAGCCGGCGCGGTACTCGCCAACAACCCCGCGATCCGGTCGCTGATCACGTACGACAAGCACGGTGCGGACGGCGGCGTCGGCGGCTTTCTTCGACTCGCGAGTCGGCTGAGACGCGCGAAGTACGACGCCGCATACCTCGCGCAGCAGTCCGTGCGCAGCGGCGCCCTCGCGCTCGCATCCGGCGCGCGCACTCGCGTGGGTTTCGCCACCTCCGCCGGGCGCTTGTTCTACACGAACAGGGTCGAGTATCGCCGGGACGTGCACCATGCAGCGCGCCTGCTTGGCCTCGTCGACGCGAACGGTGCAGGCGACGCCCGACCCCGCCTGTTTCCAGGCATCGCCGAGCGCGCCGCGGTGGATCGCCTGCTGTCACTGCACGAATCGGCAAGCGAAGCGCCGCTTGTGGCGCTGGCACCGGGGAGCATCTGGGCCACGAAACGCTGGCCGTATTACCCGGACCTCGCCCGTGAGCTTGGCCACGAAGCACGGATCGTTGTTCTCGGTTCAGCCGACGACCAGGCGCTGGCGAAGGAAGTGGCGCGGGCGGGCGGCGCGAACGCCATCAACTCCGCCGGCGCGCTCTCGCTGCTCGCCTCCGCCGAACTCATCCGGCGTTGCCGGTTGATCGTGACGAACGACTCGGCGCCACAGCACCTGGCTTCCGCGATGGGAACGCCCACGCTGACGCTGTTCGGACCCACGGCCCCGCTATTCGGTTTCGGCCCGCTGGCACCGTCGTCGCAGGCGGCGGGCGTCGAGGACCTGTCGTGTCGTCCCTGCAATCCGCATGGCCCTCACAAGTGTCCCCTGGGACACTGGCGCTGCATGCTCGAGTTGTCACCGGCGCAGGTGACGCAACGCGTGCGCGATATACTTTCGGCGCCCTGAACTTCCCCTCGAGAATGGCCAAGCCCGACAGCTCCTTCATCATCGGCGTCGACCTCGGCGGCACCAAGATCTCCGCGGGTGCCGTGAGCCGTGACGGATCGCGGATTGCCGGCGTGCGCAGCATCGAGACGCAGGCCGAATTGGGCGCGGAAGGTGTCGTTGACCGCATCATCGGGCTCATCGAGGGCGTGATCCTGGACGCGACCCAGGAGACGGGTGCCGCGCGCAAGGACTTCATCGGCATCGGCCTTGGCGCGCCGGGCCCACTCGATCGCAAGAACGGCGTCGTGATCGTGGCACCGAACCTTGGCTGGCGCGACTTCCCCCTGCGGGATCGCGTGACGTCGCGCCTCGGGCTCCCCGCCACACTCGACAATGACGCCAACTGCGCCACCGTGGGCGAATGGTGGCTGGGTGCGGCACGGGGCGGCCGCAACGTCGTGGGCATCACGATCGGCACTGGCATTGGCGGCGGACTGATCATCAACGGCGAGCTGTATCACGGCTCGTCAGACGTTGCCGGCGAGATTGGCCACACGACCATCGACGTCAACGGCCGCCACTGCAAATGCGGCAACTACGGGTGCCTCGAGGCGTATGCGTCCGGTCCCGCGATCGCGGTGCGCGCGCGCGAGGCGCTCGTCCGCGAGGACACCGCGTCGGCGCTGCCGTCCCTGGTCAACAACCACCTGGACAAGATCACCGCCGAGATCGTGTACATGGCGGCCAAGCAGGGCGACCTGCTCGCCAACGAGATCGTGCGCGACACCGCCCGGTATCTGGGCGCCGGCATCGCCACGCTGCTCAACGTGGTAAACCCGGACGTCGTCGTCGTCGCCGGTGGCGTCACGGCCGCTGGTGAGGCCTTGTTTGGCCCGCTGCGCACCGAGGTCCGGCGTCGCGCCTTCAAGCCGGCGGTGGAAGCCTGCCGCATCGTGCCTGCCGAGCTCCCGGGCACCGCGGGAATCGTGGGGGCGGTGGCGACGTTTCTCGCGGCAACAGAATGATGCTGCTGGTCCGATGCGCGTAGGCGTCATTGGAACGCTGGTGTGGGACGTGATCCATGGCCGCGCGCCAAACGCCGTGGCCGTTCAGGAGTGGGGCGGTATCACGTACTCCCTGGGCGCGCTCGACGCTGCCCTGTCGGACGAGTGGCAGATCGTGCCGATCATGAAAGTGGGCGAGGATCTCGCGGTGCACGCCAATCAGTTCCTGCACACTCTGGAGCATCTCGCGCCGGACGCCGCGCTCGTGGAAGTGCCCTACCCCAATCACCGGGTCGAGCTGCGTTACTTCGCCGACGAACGGCGCACCGAGGTGCTCACGGGCCGCATTCCGGGCTGGAACTGGCTGGCGCTCAAGCCGCTCATCGATGCCGCCAAGCTCGACGCGATCTTCGTGAACTTCCTGAGCGGGTGGGAACTCGACCTCGCCACGGCGCAGGCGCTGCGCCGCCATTTCCGTGGCCCGTTGTACGCCGACCTGCACATGTTGGTGATGGCGGTTCAGCCCGACGGTTTGCGCGTGCCGAAGCCGCTGTCCGACGTTCGCGAATGGTGCGGCTGCTTCGACTTTCTTCAGGGCAACGAGGACGAGATCCGAATGATGGCGCCCGACTCCATGGCGCTGGCCGCCACCGCGATGCACGCCGGCGCCTCGTGCCTCTTCGTCACATTGGGAAAGCGCGGCGCCGTGTACTTCGCGGCGCCGGGCTTCGACCGCTTGAGCGATCTTGCGACAACGCGCACCGGCAGCGGCTCGGGCGCCGTGCGGACCGCCTTGGTACCCGGGCAGGCGGTTACGTCGCCCGGCGATCCCACCGGCTGCGGCGACGTCTGGGGCGCGACCCAATTCTCCAGGCTGTTGGCCGGTGATAGTTTAGACCAAGCCATCCACGCCGCGAACCGGGCCGCGGCACGCAACGTGGAGCACCGCGGCGCAACCGGCCTCGCCGATCACCTCCGTGGAAAGCTCAGCGCTACGTGACGACCGTCATCAAGGTTCCGCCGTCGCTGGACGAACACACGTTCGAGCAAGTGTTGGAGCAAGTCGCGGGAATTCCGGAGGACGCCAAGATGCTCCTCGACGCGCGACACACGAAGTGGGCGTCACCCTATGGCCTCACGGCGCTGCTGACGTTGGGCCAGGCCCGGGGCACGCGCGCCTCGTTCGCGGTCCCGGAGAACGACGAGACGCGCTCCTACTGGTCGCGCGCCGCCTTCTTCTACTACGCCGCCGACTTGTTCGATCTCCAGGGCGTGGTACCCAAACGCGCTGCGTCGGGCGAGTCACAGGTCCTGCTACCCATCACGCCGGTGACCGGCAGCGAAGACGTGCACCAGGTGGTGGGGCACATCCAGGAAAAGGCGCAGCAGATCATCGCCACGGAACTGCACCTGGAGCCCAAGGCCATCGTCGGCTTTGCGATGACGCTGTCCGAGGTGTGCCAGAACATCATCGAGCATGCCGGCCAGGGCGGCTGGGTCATGGTGCAGACGTACAACTACCGCCAACGCCTGGGGCGTCGCGTAGTAGTGATCGCCGTCTGTGACGCAGGCCTCGGCTTCCGCCGTTCGCTCGAGTCGGCCAGTCATCGCGCACTTCCCGACCGGTGGGACGATGCCGCGGCCCTCGAGTCCGCGGTCATGCGCGGCGTCAGCCGGTATCGCGATCCAGGCCGCGGCCAGGGACTGGCCGGCGCACGCAAGTACATTGGACGTTGGGACGGCAAACTCTGGGTCCGCAGCGGCACCGCCCGCATCACGATCATACCCGATTGGGACGATGATGCCCCGTTGTTGGAGCAACTGCCCTACTTTCCGGGTGCGCAGATTCAAGTCACGATACCGGAGCGCGCCAAGCGATGACGAACCACATCGACCTCGGCACCGTCCTTCGCCAGACACTGTCGGCGAGCCTGTACTCGAATCTCGTGACCAGGCCTACTGGCTTGGCCGTGCGCACCCAGATCGAGTCGTTGCTCGCGGATACACTCGCCACCGGTCGCGCGCTCACGGTCATCGACTTCTCGCACGTGTCGATGATCGATTTCTCCTGCGCCGACGAGATCATCGCCAAGCTCCTGATGAGTCACGGCGCCCAGGGCCTCGAATCGTATTTCGTGTTTCGCGGCATGACCGAGGATCATTGGGACGCCATCGAGACGGTGCTGGAGCGCCACGGGCTGGCGCTCGTCGTGGAACGTGATGACGGCGTCGAAATCGTCGGCGTGTTGGCCCTGCACGAGCGGCGCGCCTGGGACATGCTCAAGAAGCGCGGGCGGCTGGCGCTCGCGGACCTCCCCATCGAGTCGGACGAAATGCAGGAGACCGTCCGGGACGGACTCGACGCGCTGTGCCGGCGGCGATTGATCATGCGCGCGAACGACATGTACGTGCCGGTGGGCGAGCTGGCGTGAGCGTTGACATCCGGAACAAGGCCCTCCGCGTCAGCCGATTCACTGGCTCGCGCAAGGGCGACACCGCACGCGGACCCGCCGTCTTCCTCAATGTCGTGGACGCCCGGGACCGGCTGCTCAACGAAGGCGAATTGGCGTGGATCTACGGCCCGCGTCGCCACGAACTCGCCACGGTCGTGATCGACGACAGCGTCACGGCCGGCGACGTATGGTTGCGCGACATCGCAGGCGTTGCGCCGTCGGAAACGGTCCGCGTCGTGAAGCCGGATCTCGACACGCGCGGCCGGAGCGCGTTCGCCTGAGCCGCGCCGGATGACCAAGCGTCCGCGCGGGTGGAAGCTCGGCACGCAAGCGGTGCACGGCGGCGCTCGCGACGATTCGCGCGACACCGACGCCCCGGTCGTCTTTCCGCTGTTCCAGTCCGTGAACTACCTGCAGGAACTCGGCACTGCAGAGGGCATGCGGTATCCGCGGTACGGCAACGCGCCGAACGCCGAGGTTGTCCAGCGGCGCGTCGCCGCGCTGGAGGGCGCGGAAGCGTCGCTGTTGTTGTCCAGCGGCCAGGGCGCCACCGCGTGCGCCCTGCTGGCGCTGCTGCGCCCGGGCGATCACGTGGTTGCCAGTTCCTGGATCTACGGCGGAACGCGCATGCTGCTCGAGGAGGAGTTCGCAACGCTCGGCATCGATGCGACCCTGGTCGATCCGGTGGAGACGCGCGCTTGGCGCAAGGTGATCCGCAAGCAAACACGCGTGATTTTCGTGGAATCACCGGTGAACCCCACGTGCCGGGTGCTGGACGTTGAAGCGCTGGCCACGATGGCGCACCAAGCGGGACTGGCCCTGGTCGTCGACGCCACGTTCGCGAGCCCGGTCAACCTGCGCCCGTTGGAACACGGCGCCGACGTCTCCATCCATTCGGCCACGAAGTACCTCAACGGGCACCACGACGTGCTCGGCGGCGTAGTCTCGGGGAACACCCCATATATAGATGAGGTGCGCCGGAAGATGATGTTCTGGGGACAGGCCCCCGACCCGTTTGCCGCCTGGCTGCTCGAACGCGGTCTCAAGACGCTGGACGTGCGCGTCCAGCGCCAAAACGAATCCGCGATGCGCATCGCCGAGTGGTGCGAGGAGCGCAAGGAAATCCGCCGCGTGACCTACCCCGGGCTCACGTCGCACCCGGACCACGACGTGGCGACGCGCTTGCTCGACGGATACGGCGGCATGCTCGCCATCGAATTGGCAGGCGGCGGCCGTTCGGTGGAGAAGTTCCTTCGCCGCCTCAAGGTCTTTCGCCACGCACCCAGCCTCGGTGGCGCTGATTCCCTGGTCTCGGAACCGCGCTACTCCTCGCACGCCGGGATGAGCGCGGCGCAGCGCGGGGCGATCGGCATTCCCGATGGATTCGTGCGACTCAGCGTCGGCGTCGAGCACGCGGACGACCTGATCGCGGACCTGGAGCACGCGCTCCGCTGATGGCCGACAACCTGGGGATGATCGCGTTCTTCAATGTGTCCAAGGAGTACCCGCGCAGCGGGTTGGCCCTGCGCGACGCCACCTTCCGCCTGGCCAAGGGCGAGTTCGCGTTCCTCACCGGGGCCAGTGGCGCCGGCAAGAGCACGATCCTCAAGCTCGCGTATTTCGACGAGGCCCCCACCGCCGGCGAGGTGCGGGTCAGCGGCATGACGTCCGGTGACATGTCTCGGCGCGACATCGCGCGAGTGCGGCGACGGCTCGGTATTGTGTTCCAGGATTTCCGATTACTCGACGACCGGACGGCTGAAGCCAACATCGCTTTCGCGTTGGAAGTCACGGGCGTGCGCCACGACCAAATCGCTTCGCGCGTGAACCGGGTGCTGAACCAGGTGGGGCTCGCATCCAAGGCCAAGGCGCTCCCGAAGGAGCTGTCCGGCGGCGAGCAGCAGCGCGTGGCCATCGCACGGGCCCTCGTGAATGATCCGTTCGTACTGATTGCGGATGAGCCCACGGGCAATCTCGACGAGAAGGCCACGCGCAGTGTCTTTCAATTGCTGCGGGACATCAACGCCGCCGGAACAGCCGTCCTCATGGCCACGCACAACCTGGACTTGGTGAGGCGCACGGACTACCGACGCATCGAACTGGACCAGGGCCGAATCGTTTCGGACACGACCCCGACCCGCGAGGCGCTGCCGTCCGCATGAGACTCACCATTCGCGACGCCGTTCTCGCCGTCCGCAAGGCGCCGTTGCTGAGTGCGCTCGGCGTCACGACGATCGGCTTTTCCTTGTTTGCGTTCGCGCTCTTCGGCTTGGTGGCGCTCAACATCCGCAAGGCGCTCGAAGGCGTGGAGGAGCGCGTGGAAATCCGCGCCTTCATCGTCGACAACGCGCGCGTCGAGTCCGTGGCGACCGCCGCGAACGAGATCGCACGCTACAATGAAGTGGCCAAAGCCACCGTCGTCACCGCCGACGAAGCGCTGGAGCGGGCGCGCCGAGAGTTGGGCGAGTTCAGCGACGTGTTCGAAGCGGGTGTCCTCCCTGCCTCGATCGACATCCGGCTCAAACCCGGCTTTCGCGACCCGCGTAACGTGGCCGCGGTCGCCTCGCGCGTGAAGACAATCGAGTTTGTGGACGATGTGCGCTATGGCGAGGAGTGGATCGCTCAGCTCTACCGCCTGCGCAACCTTGCGGGCGTGACCAGTGTGGTCCTTGGCCTGGCGTTCGCGATCGTGGCCGTGATCATCATCGGCGCCACCATTCGCATGACCGTGATGGCGCGTGCGCGCGAGATCTCGATCATGAAGCTGGTGGGCGCCACCGACGGGTTCATCCGTCGCCCCTTCCTGCTCGATGGGCTCGTGAAGGGCGTGTTGGGCGGCCTGCTGGCGCTGGCGATGTCGTGGGCGGCGGCGCAAGTGCTGGAGCGGTACCTGCACTTTCATGCGGTCTTCTTTGATCAGCGCATGATCGTCTTTGGCCTGATCGGAGGAGCGCTGATGGGCGTACTTGGCAGCGGATATGCCGTGGGCCGACACCTCAGGCAACTATGAGAGTGGAGAGAGGAGAGAGGAGAGAGGAAGCGTCGATGAGCTGTGCGGCGCACTCAGTCGTGCTCGCTCTCCTGCTCTCCTCTCTCCTCTCTCCTGTCTCCTCTCTTCAAGCTCAGGACAAGATCCGTCAGCGCCGCGCCGAGCTCGAGTCCATCCGCCAGGAGCGCGCCAACCTCGAAGCGCAGATGCGCGAGCTCAACTCCACGATGCACGATCTCAGTGCCGAGGTCTCCAATCTGGACAAGCGGGCAGACGCCACCGCGCGCTTGGTGCGCACCCTCGATCGCCAGCTCACCGCGATCAGCGGCGAGGTCAACGAGGCATCACTCAATGTCCGGCGCGCCGAACTGGAACTGGCCGCCAAGCGAACGGTGGTGCGGCGCCGCTTGGTGGACATCTACAAGCGCGGGCCCACGTTCGCGGCGCAGGCGATGCTCTCCGCCACATCGTTCGGCGAATTGGTGGCGCGATACAAGTACCTGCACTTGTTGGCGCTGCGCGATCGCGCTTTGGTGCATCGCGTGGACCAGTTGCGCGGCCAAATCGTCAACGAGCGCGACCGTCTCATGGTCCTGCAGCGCAACCTCCGGGAAAGCCGGGAAGACCAGCGGATCGAGCAGGCGCGGCTGCGCGCGCTGGAGCAACAGCAGCGCCAGGCACTGTCGCGCACGCGTGTGCGGGCCCAGGTCACCAGCAACAAACTTTCACGGATCCGACTGTCCGAAGCGCAGCTCGCCAACGCCATCGCGACGCTGGAAGCGGAGCGCCGCCGTGCGGAGGCGGCGCGTCCAGCCACGGCGCCACGCGTCGCGAGCTCCATCAGGACCTCCGACTATGGCAAGCTGGACTGGCCCGTGAACGGATCTCTCGTCTACACCTTTGGCCGCGAGGTGCAACAGAACAACACCAGCATCCGCTGGAACGGCGTCGGGATCAGCGCCGCGAACGGCACGGCGGTGAAGAGCGTCGCTGCCGGCAAGGTGGCCACGGTGCGCGCGCTGGGAACGTATGGATTGACGGTGATCGTGGAGCACGGCGGCGGCGACTATTCCATTTACGGCTCACTGGGACGCGCCGACGTGAAGGAGGGTCAGACGGTGACGAAGGGACAGAATATCGGCATTGTCGGTGTCTCGGACCCCGACTTGCCCCCACACCTGCATTTCGAGATCCGTCGCGGCCGCGCCGCGGTGGACCCGGTGACATGGCTAAGGCGCCGGTAAAGGTCACCAAGCGGTGCTCCGTGTGCGGACGGTTTCGCGCGTACGGCGAAACGGACACGTTCTGCATCAGCTGCGGCAACGACGCTCTGGAAAGCGCCTGTTCCTGCGGTCGGGGGTATGACTATGCGTTGGACGAGCACCAAGGCGGACACACCACGCTGCATTGCCCCCGCTGCGGGAAGTCGCTGAAGGGCCGTTCGGCGGACTTTGAGCCATAGGGGCCACGTACGAGAGGATGCCTACCGAATGAACGTCATCGCCAGTGCCAGTAACTCAGCCTTGGGCTAGCTTCCAGCCCATGACACGGCGTTCGCCGCTGGTCCGGTTCGTCACGCTGGCTTGGGCGTCGCTGCAGCTCGCCGCGCCAGCTGTCACGAGCATGGCCGACGGCCGCTTGGCGCTCGAGAGCGCATCGGCTCCACGAACCCATGTAGAAGCGACCACCAGCGATAGCTGCCCGATCGTCGAATCGCCGGATTGCGGTCTCTGCCGTTACTTGAGCACTTCGTCGGCGCAGGACGTCGCGACGCCGGCGTTCGACTGGACCGTCGGCGAGGCCAACGATCTTGTCGAAACCGCGTCCGTCGGTGCCAGCGGTGCGTGCCTCGACCTCCCGTTCGGCCGCGCGCCGCCCAGCCTCTGACGTGACGTAGCGCTCGCCATCGGCTGAGCGCAGGCAGGACGGGTCGCGCCATTCGGCGCGGACGACACGTTCAGACCACAGCACAAATGATGAAGGCTTTCATCGCACCCGCGACCTTGGTCGCGGCCCTCGCGTTGCCGGGCATCGTTTTGGACGCGCAGGAGTCAGCGCCTGCCAGGCCCGCCGGGGCGTACATGAACGTCGGTTTTGTCGCATTGACGAACGCCGGCTGGTCCACGGCGCCGAACCTCGCCGCGATTCTCCAGGGCGACCACGATCCCAAGGTGCGCGGGTTCACCATCCCCAACACGGAACTCACCCTCGACGGCGCCGTGGACCCCTACTTCAAGGGCTTCGGCAACATCGTCTTCAAGCTCGACGAAAACGGGGAGACCGGCGTCGAACTGGAGGAGGCCTTTGTCATCACCACGGCCATGCCCGCCAATCTCCAGGTCAAACTTGGCCAGTTCTTCACCGAGTTCGGGCGGCAAAACCCGTTGCATCCGCATTCCTGGGCGTTTGTGGATCAGCCGGTCATCCTCAGTCGCCTGTTCGGTCCCGAAGGGCTGCGCAGCCAGGGCGTGAGGCTCTCGTGGCTGGTGCCAACGCCGTGGTACAGCGAAGCCATGGTGACGGTGGCCAACAGTACCAACGGAACGACGTTCAGCTTCCGCTCGGAGGAGTCGTCGGAAATCCACGGCGGCGTGCCCGTCGAGCGCGCGGTGCTCGAGGCCGGCGACATGCTGGTCGTCCCGCGAGTGGCCACCTCGTTCGACTTGACCAGCGGCCAGACATTGCTGCTCGGTGCATCGGGCGCGTTCGGGCCGAATAACTCCGGTCCCGCTGCCAGAACCATGATCTACGGCATCGACGGCTTCTGGAAGTGGAAGTCAGCCACGGCGCAACAAGGCTTTCCATTCATGTCGCTGCAGGCCGAAGCCCTCCTCCGGCGATACGAGGCGGCGGCGCGGACCGATGTGGGCGACTCGACCGTGACCCTCCCCGCGGGGACGTTCGGCGACCGCGGTGGATACGCGCAGCTGCTCTGGGGCATCAGGCCGCGCATTGTCGCCGGAGTCCGGGCAGACGTCGCGAACGGTGACGTCACGGCTTTTGCGTCGGACTTCCGCGGTGATCGCCTGCGGGTCTCGCCGAACCTCACCTGGTATCCCACGGAGTTCTCCAAGCTCCGCTTCCAGTACAACTACGACAACCGAAAGACCATTCGCCGCGACCATTCCTTCTGGGTGCAGTTCGAGTTCCTGCTCGGCGCGCACGCGGCCCACAAGTTCTAGGACTACGCCAATGACGAACAGATTCATTCGTTCGGCCGCGGTCGCGCTGGTCGCGCTCGCAGTGGGCGCCGCTTATTCGGCGCCCAAGCTCCGCGTCGTGGCCACCACCGCTGACCTTGCCTCCATCGCGCGAGAGATCGGCGGCGATGCCGTCGACGTCGTCGCTTTGGCGAAGCCCACAGAGGACCCGCACTTCGTTGACGCGAAGCCGAGCCACATCGTGACCCTCAACCGGGCCGATGTCCTCCTGGACGGCGGTGCTGAGCTGGAGCTTGGCTGGCTTCCGCCGCTCCTGGAGAGCTCCCGCAACGCCAGGATTGCCGCGGGAGCGGCCGGCCGCCTGTCGGCGTCGCACCTCGTGAAGATGCTCGAAGTTCCGTCGACGTTCGACCGGTCCATGGGCGATGTCCACTCGCAGGGGAATCCGCATTTCTTGATTGACCCGCTCAACGCGAAGTTGGTGGCCGCTGCAATGGCGGAACGCTTTGCCGCGATAGACGCGCCTTCGTCCGCGCTGTACAAGACCAACCTGGCGACCTTCAACGCAACACTTGACGCCCGCTTGGCCGTGTGGCAGCGGCAGATGGAGCCGCATCGCGGCGCCAAAATCGTGACGTACCACAAGGACTTCGTCTATCTGGCCAACCGGTTCAATCTCGAAGTCGTTGAGACATTGGAGCCGAAACCAGGCATCGCTCCGTCGGCTGCCCATTTGGCCAAGGTCATCGAGGCGATGAAAGCGACCTCGACGCGCGTGATTCTCGTGCAGCCGTACCAGAATCGGCGCACCGCCGAGACGGTCGCACGTCAGGCCGGTGCCGTCGTTCTGGACATTTCGCAGCAACCCGGCGGCCACCAGAATGCGCGGACGTACTTCGACATGATGGACTACATGATCAGCACACTGGCGGCGGCCTTGGGGAGTCAGAAATGAACGCCGATTTCCAGACAGCCTGGGCAGTCATGCGCTGGCCGCTGGCCGCATGCCTGTTGCTGCCACCCCTGCTGGTCTACCTGGGCCTCCATGTGGTCAAGCGCGAAGTGATTTTCGTTGATCTCGCGCTGGCGCAGGTCGCCACGCTGGGCACGTGCGTCGCACTGCTGTTGGGCTATCACTTCGACGACCGGATGACGTTCTGGATTTCGCTCGGCGTCACGTTCCTTGGCGCGGCGTTCTTCAGCTGGACGCGCGGGAACAGGGAGACCGAGGTGCCCCAGGAAGCCATCATCGGGATCACGTTCGTGGTCGCGGCGGCAGGCGTCATCCTGCTGCTGAGCCGCGTGGCGGGAGGCAAGGAGGAACTGGAGCACTTGTTGACCGGCGACATCCTCAATACCACCGCAACGGAAGTTGCGCAGCGCGCGGTGCTGTTCTCGGTGTTGGGCGGCTTCTTCGCTGCGTTCCACAGGCGTTTCGCGCTCATCTCGGCCGATCCGCTCGAGGCGTTCAGATCCAGAATGCGCGTGCGGCTCTGGGACTTTCTGTTCTACGCGGCGTTCGCTCTTGTGGTCGTCAGCTTCGTGCGGGTGGCCGGTGTGCTGCTGACGTTTGCCTACCTCATCGTTCCGGCTGTGTGCGGTGCGACATTGGCGCAGCGCTGGGTGCATCGCCTCCTGATTGGCTGGGGGGTTGCCGCGCTGGCGAGTTTGCTGGGGCTGTGGGCGTCGTACGCGATGGACCTTCCCACGGGGGCCGCGATCGTGTGCGCGTGCGGCTTGCTGCTGATTCTCGTCTATGCCTGGGCAGCCGTGCGGCCCCGGCTGACCGGAGGCTAGCGCCGGGGCCGCGCCGGAGGCGCCTCCTGCACTGCCGTTACGTCGCAATGCACGTGCCCAAGCTCCTGTTTGAGGCTACCTTGAACCCGTTCCCAGATACTTTCCGCGAGCGCAACCGGAGGCACATGGAGCGGCGTGACATGCTCAAGGCGCTGGGCGCAGCTGGCGCGCTCGCGCTGGTTCCCGGCGAGGCGGCGGCAGCATGGGCGCGCGTGGCGCGCGGCTTGCGACCCATCGTCGGCCTCACCGAGGCGCAGCTGGCGCTCGTGAGCGCCGTCGCCGACACGATCATTCCGAGGACAGACACGCCCGGCGCCGTTGATGTCAACGTGGGCGCGTTCGTCGACATCATCGTGTCCGAGAACTACGGCGAAGCCGAGCGCACCAGCTTCACTGCCGGCCTCGACGCCATCGACGCCGACGCCAAGGCAAACGGCGGCGTCGGCGTTGTCGGTTTGGCGCTGTCGGCTCGTGGCGCCGTCATTGAGCGCATCGAAGCCGCCAGCGACCGGCGCACCGAACCGCAACGCACGTACTGGCGGCTCAAGGGCCTCGTCGTCCACGGCTACTTCACCAGTGAGCGCGTGATGAAGGAAGTGCTCAAGGTGCAGGTCATCCCAGGAGAGTACAGCGGCGACGCGCCACACCAGCCGAAGTCGGCGCCGAGTGGCCAGGGAGCGCGTTCGCATGCGTGAGATCACCGATTTCGACGCCATCGTCATCGGCTCCGGGATCAGCGGCGGCTGGGCTGCGAAGGAGCTGACAGAGCGCGGCCTCAAGACACTCGTGTTGGAGGCGGGCGGACCCGTGGACCCGCAGACCGACTACGTCGAACACGTACAGCCGTGGCAGATGCCGTTTCGCGGCATGGGCGACCGCAAGAAGATCGTAGCCGACTACCCGATCCAACGCGAGTGCTACGCGTGCGACGAGGTCGGACACAAGTTTTTCGTGAAGGACAAGGAGAATCCGTACACCACGCCGGATGACGCGCCGTTCCGCTTTTTCCGCGGGCGCCAGGTGGGCGGACGGTCCATCACTTGGGGCCGACAGGTCTACCGCTGGAGCGACCTGGATTTCGAGGCCAACGCCAAAGACGGACACGGCAACGATTGGCCCATCCGCTACCAGGACCTGGCACCGTGGTATTCGCACGTCGAGAGGTTCATCGGCATTTGCGGCGCGAAGGAAGGGCTGTCGCAACTGCCGGACGGCGAGTTCCTGCCGGCGATGCCGATGACCGTCGTGGAGCAGGATGCCCGGCCAAAGATTCTCAAAGCCTTCAGCGGCGAGCGCGTCATGACCATCGGGCGCGCGGCAATCCTCACGAAGAACCACAACGGCCGGCTGGCGTGCCACTACTGTGGCCCCTGCGAGCGTGGGTGCATCACGCACTCGTATTTCACCAGCCTGGGCTCCACACTGCCGGCCGCGCAGGCCAGCGGACGACTCACGCTGCGACCGCACAGCGTCGTCGCTGAGGTCCTGTATGACCCCACGACCACGCGCGCCCGCGGAGTCCGCGTGGTCGACTCGAATACGATGCAGGACATCGAATTCACGGCGCGCGTGGTTTTCCTCTGCGCGTCCACCATCGAGTCCGTGCGCCTGCTGCTGAACTCAAGGAGCAGCGCCTTTCCCGAAGGACTGGCGAATTCGAGCGGGTTACTGGGCCGCTATGTGATGGACCATCACTACGGCTCGGGCGCGAGCGGCGCTGTGCGGGGATTCACCGACCGGCGAACGACGGGACGGCGCCCGAACGGCATCTACATTGCTCGCTTTCGTAACGTAAAGTCGCAGCATCCCGACTTCCTGCGCGGCTACGGCATGCAGGGCGGATCCGGCCGTGGCGGTTGGGGACGAGGCGGCTCGATGCCCGGCTACGGTCCGGCCTTCAAGCAATCGCTCATCGAGGACCTGGGACCTTGGTCCCTGTCTGCCTCCGGCTGGGGAGAAACCTTGCCCCACGCTGACAATCGCATCACGCTCGATCCCACCGTGAAGGACAAGTGGGGCGTACCCGCCGCGCACATCGATGTGCGCTGGCGCGACAACGAGAAGGCAATGGACAAGGACATGCAGACCGCCATGGCCGAGATGCTCGATGCCGCCGGTTGCTCCGACATCCGCCAGCACGGTTCCAACAATCCTCCGGGCCACTGCATCCATGAAATGGGTGGCGCACGCATGAGCAAGACGCGCGAAACCGGCGTGCTCAACGGCAACAACCAAGCGTGGGACGTGATGAACCTGTTCGTCACCGACGGTGCGTGCATGGCCAGCTGCGCGTGCCAGAACCCCAGCATTACCTACATGGCCATCACCGCGCGCGCCGCCAAGTACGCGGTGGACGCCATGAAACGCAACGAACTATGAACGAGACAATGAATCGCCGTGACGCTATCAACCTGGGTCTTGCGTCTTGGGTCCTGGGTCTCGGGTCTGTTGGCGAAGGCTCCGGCCTCCGGTCTTCGGTCGCCGGTCTCCGGTCTGCTGTTGAGCCGTCCGGTCGGCTGAAACACTCGGTGTCGAGATGGTGTTTCGGCCGTATACCGCTCGACGACCTCTGCAAATCCGCCAGGGACATCGGCTACAAGGCCATCGACCTTCTGTCCGAGGCCGACTACGCGACGCCGGCCAAGCACGGCCTCGCGTGCGCCATGGCCAATGGCTTCGGCTCCATTCCCGTCGGGTTCAATCGCCCCGACAACCATGACAAGCTCGTAGCGGATGCCGAACTCATGCTCCCGCTCGTCGCGGCTGCCGGCATTCCGAACATCGTCTGCTTCAGCGGCAACCGCGCCGGAATGTCCGACGGCGAAGGCGTCACCAACTGCATCGCTGGCTTCAAGCGGATCGTGCCGGCAGCCGAACGGCATGGCGTCACGCTCTGCCTCGAGCTCCTCAATAGCAAGGTGGACCACAAGGACTACCAAGCCGACCACACCGCCTGGGGCGTGCAGGTTGTGCAAGGCGTCAATTCACCGCGCCTCAAGCTCCTCTATGACATCTATCACATGCAGATCATGGAAGGCGACGTGATCCACACCATCCGCGACAACTTCGCGCACATCGCGCACTTCCACACGGGCGGTGTTCCGGGGCGCAACGAGATCGACGACACCCAGGAGCTGAACTACCGACGCATCATGCAGGCCATCGCCGACCTCGGCTTCACCGGCTTCGTGGCGCAGGAATTCGTTCCGCGCCGTGACCCACTGCCATCATTGCGCCGAGCCTTCGAGATCTGCGACGTGTAGACTCGGCGCTCGGCCCTACGAACCGGGCGCCAAACGAACCACCACGGTGCCCGCGAGTTTGTCGTGCCACCCCTGCTTTCTTCGATCGAACGCGATCCAGAGAAAACCGGCGAAGAAGCCGGCGATCGACACGAAATAGCCGAGGTAGCGCACCACACACTGCTTCGTGCTGGGTGTGCCTCCGGTCGTGGCATCCACGAGTCGCGTCCGAGTCGCCATCTTGCCCGGAGTGGCGGACCGATAGACCCAGAAGGCGATGACGCCGACCGCGGGAAGACCGAGGTTCAGGAGCAAGTCACCGACGCCCGCGGGGCGCATCAGCTCAAGAAGCA
>JBBTFS010000060.1:33059-42246 GCA_038060705.1 Gemmatimonadota bacterium | reverse complement strand
CTGGCGGCGTCGATCGGGTTGCTCGCGTTCGCCGCGATGCTGCGAAAGCGCTAGCGCGAAGTCAACAGCAGCGCTGGCCCGGACGCGAATACTTGTCGTCGAGGCGCGTCTTCTCGAACTCGGCGCGCGTCATCGGTACCGTGCCCGCATGACACTGCTGAACGTGCGCGACGTACCGGTCATAGTCCGGCACGCCGATGATGCGGCGTAACACGTCCGCCGCTCGTCTGAGCGAAGTCCACAGTCCGTTGTCCGTCACTGCCTGCCGCTCGTCGGGGTCGCCTTGCTTCCGCGTGCGCCGATGGTGCGCTCGTACAGTTGAAAGATGCGCGTGTACTCGTCGGTCCACGAATCGGGACGCACGAACCCATGACCCTCGACCGGATAAACGGCCAGCTCCCAATTCTGTTTACCCAGCTCGATGAAGCGCTGTGTCAAGCGGACGATGTCCTGGAAGTGGACGTTCACGTCCACCATGCCGTGCGCCATGAGCAGCGGATCTTCGAGTCCTTCCGCGAAGTTGATGGGAGACGACCGCCGGAACGACAGCGTGTCCAGTTGCGGCGTGTTGAGGATCTGTGCCGTGTAGCCGTGGTTGTAGTGCGCCCAGTCGGTCACGCTGCGCAGCGCGGCGCCGGCGCCGAACTGCCTGGGCTCGGTGAAGAGCGCCATCAGCGTCATGAAGCCGCCGTAGCTGCCGCCGTACATGCCGATGCGTTCCGGGTTGATCCCGAATTCCTTCTGGAGGTACCTGGAACCGTCCACCTGATCCTGAAGGTCGCGGCCGCCCATCCACCTGTAGATGGCGGTGCGCCAATCGCGGCCGTAGCCGGCCGAGCCCCGGTAGTCGATGTCGAGGACGACGTAGCCCTTGGACGCGAGGAAGTGATTGAACATGTACTCGCGAGGGTACGGCGACCAGAAATTGCCCACGTTGTGCAGGTAACCGGCGCCGTGCACGAAGATCACCGCGGCGCCGTTGGGTGGCGCAGTCATGTCGTGCGGGCGGTACAGCCGCGCGGGCACCTTGAGGCCGTCGCTTGCCGTGATCCACACGATCTCCGGCACGGTCCACTTGAACGACATCCAGTCCGCGGTGGGGGACGTCGTGAGCTGGGCCATATCGGCGCCAGGTGCATTTCGGACGAGATAGAGTTCCGGCGGTTTGTTGGCGAATCCGTAGACGTCGGCGAGCCATTGCCCGTCGGGTGACCTGGCTGTGGCGTGCGATCCTGGCTTGGTGGTGAGACGCTCGCGCGCGCCGCCATTGATGCTCATGCGGTACAACTGGGCGTCGAAGGGCGAGCTCTCGCTGGTGCTGATGTAAAACGACGCGCGGTCGGTGGCGAGCTGCACGTCCAGCACCTCCCACTTGCCACTGGTCAGTTGTCGCCGCTCGCTGCCGTCGGACTTGGCCGAGTAGACGTGCGCGTAGCCGTCCGCTTCGGAGGTGAAATACACGCGGTCGCCGTCCAGCCACCCCGCGCGCGTGCCGCAGGCATTGGCGCCGCCGCATCCACCCAGGACCCAGGCGCTGTCACGAAGCGTGTCGATGGTCCTGAGGGCGCCGGTGGCGTCCACTCTATGGATGTAGCGCGTCTTGAAGTCGCGCGTCGTGGCGACGACCAGCGCCGCGTCACCGCTCGGACTCCAGCCGGCGAGGCCGGCCTGCGCCGGCTCGGGCACACGGGCGGTGTCCGTCGGGATCAGGCGCAGCCACTTCACCTCACCACCGGCGAGCGGAACCAGGGCGACGCGGCCGCTGCCCTGGTCGTCGCCGACCTTGGTGCGTCCGCGAATCTGCTCCGTGTACCCGCTTTGCGTGACGTACGCCGGTACTTCCACTCCGCGCGCGCCGGGCGCCGGAGTGTTGGTCGTGATCAGGAGTGCCGCGCCGGCGGGCGAGATGCCCAACTGGCCCAGGCGCTCGCCCTGGTTCAGGTACAGCGGTCTGGGTTGAATGGCTTCATGAGCGCGCCGATCAGCGCGCGCCAGGCTGTCCAATCGCGCGCGTTCCCTCACGGCGTCGAAGAGCCGCGTCTGGTCGGTGCGCAGCGCGCCGCGGTGTCCGGCGAACGTGGAGTCGCGCGGTTCCGGGCCGGTGCGGACGTCGGTGATCTGCCGGATGAGCGCGGTTCCGACGTTCAGCGCGTACACGTTGTTGTCGCGCGTGAAGAACACGGTGCTGCCGTCGGCGGTGATGGTCGGTGTGGTCTCGGACTCGACGGTCTGCGTCAGCCGGCGTGAGGTGCCGGCGCGCATGTCCACGAGATAGAGATCGCCTTCATGGGCGGCGGCCTTGAAGCGGCGGTCACGGGAGTAGCTGCCGTCCGCGAACAGCGGGCCGGCCGAGTCGATCTGGGCTTCCGTCAACCGCTCCGGCGCGGCGTTTGCGATGGCACGCACGCGGTACGGCCACAGCGGCTCACTCCACTTGGTGCCCGGGGGATTCCAATAGAAGTAGATATGCCGCCCGTCGGCGCTCCAGCGTACGCGCTGCGGCTCGCGCCCGTAGAGTTCGGGGCCGCGCATGATGTTTACGATGCTGAGGTCGAACTGCCGTGATGCGCTTTGTGCAAAGACCGGGAGGGCAACGATGCTGGCCAGCGCCGCGATTCTCGATGGCAAAGTCATGCGCCAAACCTGTTCATCTGGCGTATGGACAAGCAAGGCATATTTTGTGGCTGGAATCACCCACGGTCGTGATTCAAGCGCATCAACGGCGGTGCGCGTACGCATGGAGCGCGGGTTTGAACGAGTTCCCCCATTGCACGGTTTGTCAGGCCCCGATCAGCCTCCGCGCCACCAACTGCGCGGTGTGCGACGCACCCGCCCCACCGATCAGGCAGAACATCCCGTCGGGAGAAATCCGCTCCGGAGAGTGGGTCCGCTTCAAGCGACCGCCGCCGGAGCTGAAGGAGCTGTACACCGAAGTTGTGCGTTCGCTGGCGCCCAACATCCGCGTGCTCGGCATGGCCGGTGAGGGTGGCATGGCGCTGGTGTTCGTCGGTCGCGACATGACGCTCAAGCGCGAAGTGGCGGTGAAGCTGTTGTCCCCCACGCTGGCCGATGACGAAGTGGCGCGCAAACGGTTCATTCGCGAGGCGGAAGCCATCGCCGCCGTGAACCATCCCAACATCGTCAACGTGTATCACGTCGGTGAGCTGCCCGGCCGCCTGATTCCGTATTTCGTGATGCAGTTCATCGACGGCCCCACGCTTGGCATGGGCGCGTTGCATGGACGCATGCTCACGGAGGTGCGCGTTCGCCGCCTCATGGCAGACGTGGCCGAAGGGCTGGCCGCCGCGCATCGCCGCAAAGTCTTTCACCGCGATATCAAGCCGGGCAACATCGTGCTCGACGGCGAAGCCGCCCGCGCGATGGTGCTGGATTTTGGCAGCGCGGCGGCCGCGAGCTCGCGGCGCCAGAGCCTCAGCAGCCGGCTCACCGAGGAAGGCATGTACCTCGGCACGCCGACGTACATGAGCCCGGAGCAGGGCGGCGGACAGGAGCTCACCGACAAGAGCGATGTCTACAGCCTGGGCATCGTCGCGTTCGAACTGCTGGCGGGTCACCCACCGTTCGAGGGTTCTCCGGTGGAGATCATGGCCGCGCACGTGAACGAAAAGCCGCCGCGACTGGACTCAATGCGCGAGGGCGTGAGCCCCGAGATGGCCACGCTGATCGCGAAGTGCCTTGAGAAGGACCCCGCCAAACGGCCCAGCGCGCAGGACATCTTCCTCGTGCTGTCGCCAGAAGAAAAACAGGTGGTGGAATGGCCGCCGCCGGGCATGGGACGCCTTCGATCCGCCGGTGTTGGCCTCCTCAGGTCGGCTGCGTGGGTGGCCACGGTGGTCGCCATCTTCTTCGGCGTCCTGGCGTTCTGGCCGGAATTGGCACTGTGGCAGCTGTCGGGTGGCGGCCAATCGGGCTTGGTCCGTTCGTTTGCGCTGGGTGCGATCCTGGCGACAACGGTGGTCAGCGCCGGGATGTTCGTGATGTACGCCGTGCTCTCGTTGTCACGCCGCCGCTGGGCGATTGCCTCTGGCTATCCCAAGTGGGTGGTGGCGGACGTCATCTGCGATTCGCGCCGTGATGCCGGAGACTTGATCAACGGCACCGGGGATTTCTCGCTCGTACCCGGGATGATGCGCGCCCAGCTGCTGAGTTTTCGGCGCTGGCGGTTCTGGATTCAGGTACTGGGCGCGCTGATCGCGATTGGCGGTGCGTCGCGCTGGGTAACCGCATGGTTGGCGTCCGGCGGTTCGGCGTCATCGCAGACCATTGCCGCACTGTGGGCGACGCCGATCCTCGTGGTGTTCGTCATCTATATGGTTGCCGGCATTCCCGAGTGGCGCGTGCGTCGTGCCGAGCGCGCCAAGTCACTTGGCGGCGTCACCAGGGTAAGTGCGCCCAAGATTCGCGGCGAGCTCGTGAATATGTGGCTCGCCAGCGCGGAAAAGGCCCGCAAGTCCTTCACAGGCGGCGGCCAGAAGAGCGTCGACGACCTGAAAAAGAAGAAGCCGTAGCTCAATCCCCCGCCGCGGCGGGCAGGGCCTCGAACGGATGCTCCGAACTCACGGCCGGTTTCCGTCCGCTGAGCACCGCGGTCCATTCGCGCACACTGTCCGCGATGATCACGACCACCGACACCATGAAGAACAACGCCACGGCGGCGTCGAGGTAGTCGTTGAAGATCATCTGCTTGGCCGCCGCCACATCGCGAATGGCGGCCGGCAGCGTGTTGGTCTCGATGGCCGTGCGCAGGCCGCGCGCGTGCGACAGGAAGCCAAGCTTGGTGTCCGGTGAAAAGACCTTCAGGTATCCGGCGGTCATCGTCACGATAGCCAGCCACGCGAGCGGCAACATGGTGACGAACGCGTAGCGCGGCTTGCCCATCTTGATGATGATCGTCGTGCCGACGCAGAGGGCCACGGTGGCAAGCAGCTGGTTGGATATGCCGAAGAGCGGCCACAGCGAGTTGATACCGCCCAGCGGATCCAGCACGCCCTGATACAGGAAGTGGCCCCACATCGCGACCACCATCGCGCTCGACAACAGCACCGCCGGATACCATGAAACGCGGCCGAACGGCTCCCACACGTTCTTGCCCAGGTCCTGGAGCATGAAGCGGCCCACGCGCGTGCCGGCGTCGAGCGTCGTGAGGATGAACAACGCCTCGAACATGATGGCGAAATGGTACCACAGCGCCATTGCGCCGCCGCCAAAGACGCTTGAGAAGATGTACGCCATGCCGATCGCGAGGCTCGGCGCGCCGCCGGTACGCGACAGCACGGATGACTCGCCGATGGACGACGCCAGCGTGGTGAGCTCGGCCGGTGTGACGGTGAAGCCCCACGCCTGGATGGCCTGCGCCGCCGACTCCACGGTGGTGCCCAGCAAACCCGCCGGTGCGTTGATCGCGAAGTACACGCCCGGCGTCAGCACGCACGCGGCGATGAGCGCCATGATCGCCACCATGGATTCCATCAGCATGCCGCCGTATCCGATGAAGCGGGCGTCCACCTCGTTCTGGAGCAGCTTGGGTGTCGTGCCGCTGGCGATCAGCGCGTGGAAGCCGCTGATGGCGCCGCAGGCGATCGTGATGAAGCAGAAGGGAAAGAGCTTGCCCGCGAACACCGGTCCGGTGCCGTCGATGAACTTGGTGATGGCCGGCATCTGGAGCGGTGGCAGCGTGATGATGATGCCGGCAGCCAGGCCGATGACCACCGCGATCTTCACGAACGACGACAGGTAGTCGCGCGGCGCCAGCAGCAGCCACACGGGCACCACCGATGCGGCGAACCCGTAGGCCATGATCAGCAGTGCCAGCGTGGCGCCACTCAGCGTGAACATCGGTGCCAGGGTCGGATTCTCGGCGACCCACTTGCCCGCGAACAGCGCCACGACCAGCAAGCCAATGCCGATGGCGCTCGCCTCCAGCACGCGGTGCGGCCGGACGTAGCGCAGGTACACGCCCATGAGCATCGCAATCGGAATCGTGAGGCCGATCGTCACCGTGCCCCACGGGCTGGCGCGCAGCGCATTCACGACCACCAGTCCCAGCACGGCGATCAGCACGATCATGATGCCCATCACCGCGACGAGAGCGGTGAAGCCCCCCACCGGGCCGATCTCTTCCTTGGCCATCTGCCCCAGCGACTTGCCGTTGCGGCGCACGCTGGCGCAGAGGATGACGAAGTCCTGCACCGCGCCTCCGAGCGCGACGCCCACGAGGATCCAAAGCATGCCCGGCAGGAATCCAAACTGTGCCGCGAGCGTGGGTCCGACCAATGGTCCGGGTCCCGCGATGGCCGCGAAGTGGTGGCCAAAGACGATCCACCGGTTGGTGGGGACGTAGTCGCGTCCATCGTTGAGGCGCACCGCCGGCGTGGATCGCGCGGCGTTCAGCGCGAACACGTTCGCGGCGATCATCTTGCTGTAGAATCGATATGCGATCGCGTAGGTACACACCGCCGCGGTGACGACCCACGCGGCGTTTATGGTCTCTCCGCGCGAGAGCGCGATGTACGCGATGCAACCCGCGCCGGTCACGGCCGCAAGCGCCCAGCCCATGGTGGAGAGAAGCTTCGTCATGGGGGCCAAAGGTGTGCCGAGGCGACGGGTCGGTCAATCGCAAACGGCGGATCGCCGCTAGATTGACGCCGTGCCGCGCAATCTTCGCATTGGAGCTGGAGCACTGCTGCTCGTCGCGCTCGCGTCGTGCGCGCGCGGCGCCAAGTCGACCGAAGCTTCACCCGACGCCCGGCCGTTTGGCGCGTACGCCACCCAGCGCGTCGTCGTCGTTCCCACCGGCTCCGTGCGCGGCGGTGACTCGTTGGGCTGGGTGCAGGGCATGGGCGGCAACCGGGCTTCCGCGCGCCACCTGGATTCCGCCATCGCCCGGGCGCTGGACGACCGCGGCTTGGCGCAGCGCTGGGTGATGCCCGACGCGCTGGTGCGCACCTTCGAGAGAAACCGATCATACGCCGCGGATCCCCACCTGCTGGCGATGGACCCGTTGCGCGCGCCGGCGTTCGTCTCCGGCGGCAAATACGGCGAGCCGTTGTCGTCGCAGTTGCGCACGATGATCGCGTTGGAAGCGGACGCACGGTACGTGCTGTTGCCCATCGAACTCCGGTTCGAGAAGGCGACCGGCGGACTGCGCGGCGTGCTGCGCGCCGCATTCGTGGACCCGCGCACGGCCGAGGCGCGCTGGGTGGGTGAGGTGAAAGGCGACGCTGCCGCGACCGCGGCGTCGGCGTTTGCCAGCGTGGGCCAGCGGCTCGCCGATCTCTTCTCGGCGCCGTGATCCCACGGTGAACGGAGCACGCGAGTGAAGAAAGTTCCTGTCACGCTCATTCCTGGCGACGGCATCGGGCCGTCGATCACGGCGGCCACCGTGCGCGTTCTCGAGGCGGCCGGCGCGGAGATCGAGTGGGACTCGCAGGTGGCCGGCATGGCGGGCGTCGCCAAGTTCGGCGATCCGATTCCCGACGCGACGCTGGAGTCCATCAAGCGGACGCGCGTTGCGCTCAAGGGGCCGCTCGAGACGCCGGTGGGCGACGGCTTTCGCTCCGTCAACGTGGCGTTGCGCAAGACGTTCGACCTCTACGCCAACGTACGGCCCGCGTACTCCATCGCATCCGGCGGCCGGTACGAGAACCTCGACATCGTGATGGTCCGCGAGAACACCGAAGGGCTGTACGTCGGCGTCGAGCACTACATCAAGGTCGGTGACGATCCCCGCGCCGCGGCCGAGAGCATCGCCATCATCACGCGCGCCGGCTCGGAGCGCATCGTGCGCTACGCGTTTGAATACGCCGTCAAGCACCAGCGCAAACGCGTCACGCTCGTCCACAAAGCCAACATCCTGAAGTTCTCGCAGGGCCTGTTCCTCGAGACCGGCCGCAAGGTGGCACACGAGTACGAGGGTCGCGTGGAGTTCGAGGAGCGCATCGTGGACGCCATGGCGATGAATCTCGTGCTGCATCCCGAGCGCTTCGACGTCATCGTCACCACGAATCTCTTCGGTGACATCCTGTCCGATCAGATCTCGGGGCTCGTGGGCGGGTTGGGCATGGCGCCCGGCGCCAACATCGGCCTGTATGGCGCGATCTTCGAAGCAGTGCATGGTACCGCGCCCGACATCGCGGGCAAGGGCATTGCCAACCCCACGGCCCTGGTGCTGGCCGGCTGCATGATGCTGGAGCACATCGGGCAGGGCGAGCGCGCGGCCAAGGTGCGCAGGTCCATTGAGAAAGTCATTCGTGAAGGCGCCACCGTGACGGGCGACCTGGGCGGCAAAGCCACCACAGGCGAGTTCACGGAGGCCGTGATCGCACGACTGTGAACCCGATCAACGTCTTCCACTGCTCCGACCTGCATTTCGGACACCCGGCGGTGCCCGAGCAGTACGAGGCGCTCGAAGCCCTGGTTCAGGAACGGCGCTACGACATCGTCGCTATTTCGGGCGACTTGTCACAGCGGGCCCGTTCCGGCGAATTCCAGCGGGCGCGCGCGTTCATCAAGCACGCCGAGAAGGTGAGCAAGGTAATCGTGGTGCCCGGCAATCACGACGTGGCTTGGTGGTTCTCGCCGCTGGGCCTCGGCGACGACCGCCTGCTGCTCAAGAAGTACCGCGCCTACATCAGTGAAGACATCGAGCCGGTGCTGCGCATGCCAGGCGCCACCTTCGTCGGCATCAACACCAGCCACGGCATCGCACTTCGGACGCTGACTTGGCGCCTGAAGGACCTGTCGATCATCGGCTACGTGCGCGAAGACCAGCTGGCCCGCGCCGCGGCCGAGTTCGAGAAGTCCCCCGAGGGCGACGTCCGCGTGCTCGTGCTGCACCACAACGCCGTGAAGGGCGAATTGTCGCGCCGCCACGGACTCAAGAACTCCGGCCGGGTGCACGAGGCGATGCAGGCGATGAAGGTGGACTTGGTCCTGTGCGGCCACGACCACCAGGAAGCGGTCCTCGCCGTCGAGCATCCCACCAAGCGCATGACGGTGTCCACCGCCGGCACAGTGTCCAATCGCATGCGCGGCGGCCGGCCGTCGTCCGCCAACAGCATCTGCATCACCGACTCGGCAATCGAAGTCACGACCCTCACGTGGTCTGCCGAGAAAGGCACATTCGTCGACGGGCCAAAGCAGTCCTTCGCCCGGTAGTTCCGGTCAC
>JBBTFS010000060.1:14995-32959 GCA_038060705.1 Gemmatimonadota bacterium | reverse complement strand
TCACCAGTCACCAGTCACTAGCTTTCCAATCCATGCAAGACTTTTTCGGTATTGACGCGCAGCTCTCCGAAGACGAACGGGCTGTCCGTGATAGCGTCCGCGGCTTTGTCGACGAGCGCGTCATCCCGATCATCGGCGACTACTACGTCCAGGGAAAATTCCCGAAGGAAATCGTGCCGGAACTCGCCGAGCTTGGCGTGTTTGGGGCGAACCTGCCCGAGGAATACGGCTGTGCGGGCCTGAATAACGTCGCGTACGGGCTCATCATGCAGGAACTGGAGCGCGGCGACAGCGGCGTGCGTTCCTTTGCGTCGGTACAGGGCGCGCTGGCGATGTACCCGATCTACGCCTTTGGCAGTGAGGATCAGAAGCAGCACTACCTGCCCAAGATGGCGTCCGGTGAAATCATCGGCTGCTTTGGCCTCACCGAACCAGACTACGGTTCCAATCCGTCCGGCATGATCACCATGGCCAAGCAGCAGAGCGACGGGACGTGGCTGCTGAACGGTGCCAAGATGTGGATCACCAACGGCTCCACCGCGCAAATCGCGATCGTGTGGGCAAAGACCGACGGCGATCCGGACGAGAAATCCATTCGCGGATTCATCGTTCCGCACGCCGCCAAGGGCTTCACGACCAAGGACCAGAAGGGCAAGCTGTCGCTGCGGGCGAGCGACACGAGTGAGCTCGTGTTCCAGGACGTGCACGTGCCGGCCGACGCGATTCTGCCGAAGTCGGGCGGACTCAAGAGCCCGCTGATGTGCCTCACGCAGGCGCGTTACGGCATCTCCTGGGGCGCCGTTGGCGCCGCGATGGCCTGCTTCGAAGAAGCCGTGTCCTACGCCAAAAACCGCGTGATGTTCGACCGGCCCATCGGCGGATTCCAGATTCAGCAGGAGCGCCTGGCGGACATGCTCACCGAGATCGTCAAGGCGCAGCTCGTCTCGCTGCACTTGGGCCGGATGAAGGACAACGGCACCTACACGCCGCAGCAGGTGTCACTCGCCAAGCGCAACAACGTGAGCATCGCGACGGACATTGCGCGCGAATGCCGCCGCCTGCTGGGTGCCGTCGGCATCCTGGCCGAGTACTCGGCCATGCGGCACATGGCGAATCTCGAGAGCGTGTACACGTACGAGGGGACGCACGATATCCACTCGTTGGTGCTCGGTCAGGCCATCACCGGGCTGAGCGCGTTCAAGTAGCCGCTGGCGGCGACTAGAAGCGCAACGTCAGCAGGCCATGCCGGCCGCGGACGCCGGTGGCCGCGAGTACGGCGCCGGCCGGCGTGAACTCGAACGTCACGCGTGATTCGGATTCGTCGCGCCGTGCCTGACGTGTGAACCGCGGCCGGGCCCGCGCCGGACGGGTCATGTAGTGACCGCCGATGGTACCCAGGATTCCGCCCGCGGTGACCAGACCCAGCGTGATGGTCGCGTTCGGGTCGGCGAGCATGACCACCGCGCCTCCCATCAACCCGCCGGCCAGCGTGCCGAGCCAGATTTGCGCCACGTCGCCCTGGGTGTGGTCGTACGGTCTGACCCAAACGCGATCGGCCACGTATGCGCCGCCGAGTATGCCGGCGGTGAAAGCCGCCCACCTGACCTGTTCATTGATGTCACGGTTGCCGACGAGCGGCGTGAATGCCGTGCCGAGACCCAGCGCTGAGCCGACCCACAGCATGTTGATGTCGCCGGCCGTGATGGTGTATGCCGAGCGCTTGGGGTACTTGGGTCCGAGGATGTATCCGGCGATGCCGGAGCCAATCGTCGCCGCCGTGGTGGCGCGGTATGAGCTGCTGTCCGTGATGCCGGCGATGCCCATGAGTCCGGCCATGGTCAGCGCGCTGTAGGTGGAGGCCGACTTTGCCGCCTTGCCCTCCGCGTCTGTCAAGCCGCGGGCTCGCCGGAACCCCAGGACGCTTCCGCCGAGCGCGCCGCCGAACGTGACCAGCGCTGAGACCTTTCCGTACGGCTCTTCGGGTCCCACCACCGCATAGAGGCCGTTGGCAAAGGCCGCACCGCGCAGCGCGCCGTCCGTTGCCAGGTCATTCTGGATGCGGGTCACGGTCGTTCTGTTCGCGATGGACGTGACAACGAAGTACGTCGTGCCCACTGTGAGCAAGTAGATCGCGGCCGCGGACTCGCCGTTGTTGGTCTGGGCGGCGAGCGCGGGCCCATAGAGCCAGGCAGCGAGCAGCATCTGGTTTCGGGTGAATGCGCCGCGCGCCGGCTCCGAGACCACGTCCGCCTGGGCCTCGGTCACCAAGGCACCGCGCGCGGTCATGGCGCCGTCGACAACCGCCCTCAGCGCCTGCACCTCGACGTCCGTGAGCGAGTAGCGCTCGAGAACGCCGCCGAGACGATCGACCACCAGGACTGTGCCGCCCGTGCTCACGGCATACAGGCGCGCCTCGCGGAACGGACCCGCCACGGGCCACACCGGCGCCGCCAGTTCAAGGCGCGTGACGAGCGCCGGGGTTCACCGACATCACGCGCCCGGCGCTGTCGAACGCCGCGGGCGTCTCGGTTACCTGGGCGCGCAACGGCGCAGCCGTCAGGAAGACCACCGCAATGAGAGACAGAACCCCCGACTTGCTCCGCAAGCTTTTCCCCGCACAGGGTTGTAGGACACGGACTATCTTTTCGGCCATGAAAATCGCTGTGTGTATCAAGCGTACCCCGGACTCCGAGTCGCGTTTCAAAGTAGTCGCGGGTGGTTCCGGCATTGACGAAGCCGGTCTCAAGTTCGACATGGACGACTTCGCCAGCTACGCGGTCGAAGCGGCGCTCCAGATAAATGAGAAACAGGGTCCCGGCGAGACCATCGTATTCGCCGTTGGCCCCGACGCTATACAGGAAACCCTGAGAAAGGCCATGAGCATGGGCGCCGACCGCGCCGTTCACCTCAAGGCGGACGGCGCGTTGTTCGACGGCCTGTCGGTCGCCACGGCGCTGGCGGCAGAACTCAAGGGTGGCGGATACGACCTGATTCTCTTTGGCAAGCACGCCTTCGATTCATCCGCCGGCGTTGTTGGAACTGCGACCGGCGAGCTGCTCGGTCTGCCGTGTGTCACCGCGGTTTCGCAACTCGACGTTGGCGGCGGCAAAGGAAGCGCGCGGCGCGAGATCGAGGGTGCGGGTGAGATCGTCGAGTTTCCGCTTCCTGCGGTCGTCACCATTGATGAAGGAGTGGCGCGCCCGCGCTATCCGTCCCTCAAGGGAATCATGGCGGCCAAGAAGAAACCGCTCGAGACCAAACCCGCGCAGCTCGGCGCCGCGCGCGTTGTCGTGAAGGCCATGGAATTACCGGCCGACCGCCCGCCTGGGCGCATCATCGGCCAAGGCGCGGCCGCGGTGCCCGAGTTGGTCCGCTTGCTGCAAGAGGAGGCGAAGGTCCTCTGATGCCGAACGTTCTCGTCTTTGCGGAAACGCGCGGCGCCGACCTCCGCAAGGTTGCGCTCGAGGCCACGACCGCCGCGCGCGCATTCGTCGATGCCAACGGCGGCGGGGAGGTGCATGCGCTGCTCGCAGGACCGTCCGGCGTGGCCGCGAAGGCGGAGTCGCTTGGCAAGCATGGCGCGGATGTCGTGCTCGTGTGCGAACACGCCAGCTTCGCGCGCTATGCCCGCGAGGCGATCGCCGCCACGCTCGCCGCCCGCGCGAAATCCGGTTATCGCGTGGTGTTCATTCCGTTTTCGTCCAACGGGCGCGACCTCGCGCCCCGCGTCGCCGCCAAGCTCGATGCGCCGCTGGCGTCCGATGTCACGTCCGTGTCGATGTCGGGCGACGCGATCACGGTGAAGCATCCCGGCTACGCCAACAAGGTGATCGTCGAACTCACCGTCACGGGATCGCCGGCGATCATTTCACTGCGGCCCTCCGCGTTCACCCCGGCCGAGAAGCCCCATGCGGGCAAGACCGAGGCGATTCAACCGGCGGCCGATCCTGGCGCGGAGCGCGTCGTCGTGAAAGACGTGACTGAAGGCGCAAAGGGGAAACTGGACCTCGGCGAGGCGCCGGTCATCATCTCCGGCGGACGCGGGCTCAAGGCCGCGGAGAATTTCAAGCTCGTCGAAGATCTGGCGAGCGCGTTCGGCAACGCCGCCGTCGGCGCCACGCGCGCCGTCACCGACGACGGCTGGCGTCCGCACTCGGATCAGATTGGGCAGACCGGCCGCCAGGTAAGCCCGCAACTGTACGTGGCCGTCGGCATTTCGGGTGCCATTCAGCATCTCGCGGGAATGCGCACCGCGCGGACGATCGTCGCGATCAACAAGGACCCCGAGGCGCCGATCTTCAAAGTCGCGGACTACGGCATCGTCGGGGACGTGCTCGAGGTTCTTCCAGCGCTCACCGCGGCCGTCCGCGAAGCCAAGAAAGGGTAGTGAGCGCCGAGAACTACACGTTCCTGTTCGCCCTCGTCGCAGCGGCGGGGTTCTTTGCATTCAACGCGCAGCGGTTGGTGTCGTACATGTTGCTCGGGCAGGCCGACTATCGGCTGGATCGCCCGTTCGCGCGACTCTGGAATGTCCTTCGCGTCGGAATTGCGCAGACGAAGATCCTGAGAGAGCCCGTCGCGGGGGTGATGCACGCGGTTATCTTTTGGGGTTTCATGGTGCTCACGGCCGGGACCCTGGAGCTTCTCATTGCTGGCGTGTTCCCGGGCTTTTCGTACCACCAGTTTCTGCCCGATCTGTTGTTTCGCGGCTACGAGGCGTCACAGGATGCCTTTGCGGTCTTCGTATTGGGTGCCATCGCGTTTGCCTACTTTCGTCGTCTGGTGCTCAAGCCCAAGCGCCTCGACGGCGACAAGGTCGAGCACACGGACGCGTACATCATCCTTGGCATGATCGCGGGACTGATGGCCACGCTGCTGATGATGGTCGCGTTTCTCGAAGTGGCACGGCCCGGGAGCGTGAGCGAGGCCCACTTCGCGTCGCGCGCGATCGCCGCGTCGCTTGGCAGTATTCCCGCCGGCGCCGCATGGACGGCGCATCGCGTTCAATGGTGGCTGCACGCGCTGCTGGTGTTGGTGTTCCTCAACTACCTGCCGTACTCCAAGCACCTCCACGTCGTGACGTCGCTGTTCAACGTGTTCTTCTCCAACACGGCCTGGAAGGGCGAACGGGCCGTGATGCGCCCGATGGATCTCGAGGCCGACGTCGCACAGTTCGGGGCGGCCGACGTTGATCAGCTCACGTGGAAGAACCTGCTCGACGGATTCTCCTGCACGGAATGTGGCCGTTGCACCGCGGTGTGCCCGGCCAACATCACGGGCAAGCCGCTGAGTCCGCGCAAGATCATCCTGGACGCGCGGCATCGCATGATGGAAAAGGGCCCCGTCGTCGCCAGCGGGATCGACGCCTCACCGATACTGGAACACCGCCTGCTCGATCACTTCATCACCGAGGAAGAACTCTGGGCCTGCACCAGTTGCCGCGCCTGCGTCCAGGAATGTCCGGTCTCCATTGACCAGTTGGACGTCATCAACGAAATGCGGCGCTATCTGGTGTTGAGCGAGTCGCGATTCCCGGCCGAAGTGCAACCGGCGTTCGAGTCGCTGGAGAAGAACGGATCGCCGTGGGCGTTTGCCTCGGCCGATCGCGCCAAGTGGGCGGACGGTATGAACGTTCCGTTGATGGCGGATCTGGCAGCGCGCGGCGAGCGGCCGGATGTGCTCTTCTGGGTCGGCTGCATGGGATCGTTCGACGACCGCGCCAAGAAGACCACCGTGGCGTTCGCCCGAATCCTGCAGGCGTGCAGCATCAAGTTCGCCATCCTCGGGCAAGAAGAGCACTGTCACGGCGACCCGGCGCGGCGCCTCGGCAACGAGTACCTGTACCAGATGCTCGCGAAGGGCACGATCGAAACGCTCAACCGCTACGGCGTGCTGACCATCGTCACCAGCTGTCCGCACTGCTTCCATCAGATGGGCAACGAGTTCCCGCAGTTCGGCGGTAACTACGAAGTCATCCACCACTCCACGTATATCGAGCGCCTGTTGTCGGAAGGCCGGGTCGCGCTGCGCGGTGACGAGGGCAATCGCCTCACCGTCGCGTACCACGACTCCTGCTACCTGGGCCGGTACAACGACATCTACGATGCTCCGCGCGAGACGCTCAAGCGCGCGCTGCCGGTGATGACTCTCGTGGAGCCGCCGCGCACGCGCGACCGCGGACTGTGCTGCGGCGCCGGCGGCGGCCGCATGTTCATGGAAGAGCGGACGGGGAAGCGCATCAACGCCGAACGCGTGGACGAACTCGTGGCCACCGGCGCCGACACGATTGCCGTGGCGTGTCCCTTCTGCATGACGATGATGAACGACGGCGTACGGGCGCGCGATTCGAGTACCGTCGTGCTGGATATTGCGGAGGTCGTGGCCGACAGACTCGCTTGGACCGTGACTGGAGTCGGCCGGGTTACGGCCGACCGACCCTGAGCTCCGATGCTCTCTGGGCCAACACGCCGGGAGTCGCTTCCGTCGTAATCGTCCCCACCGGGATCAGGCGCGCTCCATCGTAATCGAACACGTTCCACACCGTTCCGGAGACACCCGCGGGCGGGAAGAACGTGCCGATCAGCTGGTTGTCCTGGTACACATCGACGCGCGCCGAAGCCGAATCGGCCAGCGCCATGTTCGGTGTCGTGCCGGCGGTCGCGTTGTGCACGTAGAAGCGATACCGCTGCGCCACCGATGTCGGCGCGGGCGCCGAAGGACGCAGACCGATGATCTCGGGGCCGCGTCCGTTGCTGTCGCCCACGTCCAGCGCGGCGATCGTGTCAGCGCCGATGACGTAGCGCGGGCTGCCCTGAAATACCTGGAAGCGAGGCGGCACGGTATCGGGCGCGAACTTCGGGCCGGTGAGGTGTGCGTCCAGGTCACACGGCACATTGTTCGCCGGCACGCTGCAATCGCCCCAGGTGAGCACGATATAGATGCCCCCGGCGCCAGAATTCGGAGCGACGAGCACGTCCGCGATCGTCTTGACCGGGATCGTGCTGACCGAGTTGGCGCCGCCGAAATTGTCGGAGTACCCGGTGGCACTGTAGAGCAGCGTGTAGTTGCCGGCCGGCGCGTTTGAAATCGTGAACACCCCGTTGGCGTCCGTGGTCGCGCTGAAGTCCGGTGTCACGTTCGGTCGCTTGGGGCTCGGTCCCGAATTGATGCCCTTGTACGCCTTGACCGAGAAGCCCGACACCGCCGAGCCCGTCAGCGCGTTGACCACCTTGCCGCTGATGGCGCTGTTGCCACCGCCGCTCGGTGACAGCGGTACTGAGGGCACCTCGATGACCTTGCCGGGAAAGGCCGGTACGTTGTAGGCCACCGCCGGTACAAAACCAGTCATCGACAGCACGACCTCGTCGCCGTATTGCAGTCCGCCCAGGGTGAAGCTGCCATCGGCGGCGGTGGTCGCGGCATTCGACGCGCTGCTGCGCACGTCAACGCCGGCCAGCGGCAGCCCATCCGTTGCGTTGGTGATCTTCCCCTTGATGCTCCCGGGCGGCATCGACGTCAGCACCTTGAGCGGGATGCTGTCCCGCTTGTTCTCCGGCGGCAGCGTTACCCTCATGAATGCCCTTCCAGTGTCAACGGCGACCGCCACGCCGGTCGCGGGGTTGATCGTCGCGACCGAGGTCGCCGAACTGCTCCACACGAATCCCGTGGCCTCCGGGATGACGCGGTTGGCCGCGTCGAGGGCTTTGGCGAAATACGCGCGATACTGTCCGCGGCCGAGGGAGTCCTCCAGCGCGACGGCCGGCTGCATCACCACTTTCGCGGCCAGCGGTCGGACGACCCGGACGACGCCCACCGTTGTCCGATTGCCGGAGCCGGCGGTGATCAGCACGCGGCCGTTCGCGAGGCCGGTCACGAGCCCGGTGGCGTTGACCTTTGCCCGGGTGGTGTCCGAGGAGAACCAGTTCACTGAGGCGGCCGGCACGGTATTGCTGTTCTCGTCCACCACGAGTGCCGTGAGTTGCGCCGTGCTGCCGCGCGGGATGCTCGTCGAATCCGGCGACATGACGAGCGAGAACGCCGGCGCGGTCACGGTTACCAGGATCGAGTCCGCCTTGTTGAGGAACGTGCGCACCACGAGCCACGCGCTCTTGTTGGAGCAGCGCGCCTTCACGAGGCCCGCGGTGTCCACGGTGAAGACGGTGGTGTCACGCGAAGTCCAGCCGACCCGCACGGCGGGCACGTTGGCGCCGGTGGATGTCGTGCCGGTGACCGACAGCTTCTGCTGTGTTACCGACGCTGCATTCGGGATCTTGTTGAGGCACGTTGTGTTGCCCACCGCCGCACCGGCCCACTCCAGCAGTAGCGCGGTCACGGAAACGTCCACGGTCGCCGCGCTCGAATCGGGCGCCGCATAATCCAGGCTGGGCGACGCCGGGGAGTTGTCACCCGGCTTGATCTGCAGCGCCTGAGTGCCGGTGAAGACCAGGACGTTGTTCGCGTCGGTGGCCTGAACGCGCAGCGTGTACGGTGAGCTGTCGCCCTGAACAACCACCTTCTGGAATTCGAGGATCGCGCTGTCACCCTGGATCTGCGCTTCGGCGATGGAGCTGTCGGTGCTGCCACGCAACACGCCGCGAATCCTGGTCACGGCGATGACAGGTCCTCCTGCCGGCGCGGTCGCAAAGAGGGGGGCTAACGGAACGCGCGCGTAGCCAGCCGTGCGAACGAGGGGCTGCTCCGCGCACGTGACGCAGGCAACCGCCACTGCTGCAACCGACACCACTCGTCCAGCACGCATCGGGTTCCGTCCTCTTCAACAGTGCATCGGGCGCGGCCGCACTCGGACCGCGCGGCAGCGCGCGGCGCCGCGAATTCGTAACGTACTGCCCGCAACGCGCTTGCGACAGCAGCCGGCATCACCGGAAACGTGCGTCCGCGAGTGCCACTCGTTCTGTGCGGCCGGTCACCTGCACGTCAAAGACGCGTCAGGCCGGCGGGTCCGACGACGACGCCCCGTCATCGCTCAGCATCAGCGCGCGTACCGTTTCGCCGCCTTCGATGCGGTTGCGGTCGGACCGAACGATGAGCAGCGCATCCGCGCGTGCCATGGACGTCAGCAGGCCGGACCCCTGCGGCCCGGTCAGCGTTGCCGTCAGTTCGTCGGCGGTTTTGGTCACGACGGCGCGCAGGAAGTGGGTCAGCCCACCGGCCGTCACGACTGGCTCAGCCAGCCGCACGAGAGTCGTACGCCTGAATGGAGTCGCCAGTCCGTGCAAGCGCCGGATTGCCGGGCGAGCGAACAGTTCGAACGTCACCAGCGTCGACACGGGATTGCCCGGCAGCCCGAGCCACGGCACGCCGCGCAATACGCCGAACCCCACTGGCCCGCCGGGCCGGATGCGGACACGCCAGAAGCGCGACACCAGGCCCAACTCCGCCAACACCGGGCGCGTATAGTCGAACGCACCCACCGAGACACCGCCCGTTGTGATCAGCAGGTCGCAGTCCAATTCAGCCAATCGGTGTCGGAGCGCGGCCGGATCGTCCTTCACGACGCCGAGCGGCACGGGTATTCCGCCGGCTTCGATCACGGCGGCCGTCACCGAATACGAGTTGGAACTGACGATCTTCCGGCCCGCCACGACTTCATCGAAGCGGTCCAGGTCGACGAGTTCGTCGCCTGAGGCCAACACGGCGACGCGGGCGCGACGGTGCACCCGAACATCCGCGCGGCCCACCGACGCCAGCACCCCGATGTGTCCGGGTCCGAGCCGTGCGCCGCGCGCGACCGCGATGGCGCCGACCACGAGATCCTCGCCGGCCGGCCGTACGTTGCGGCCACAATCGCGGTCCGCCACGATCTGAACGGTTTCCGTTCCCGCGTCCGTGTCCTCGACACGAACGACACTATCGGCGCCGCGCGGTACCGGACCTCCCGTCATGATGCGGATGGCTTCGCCCGTCTTCACTGTGCGGTCGATCGAGACCCCGGCCGCGACGGTGCCCACCACGCGCAGCGCCTTTGGCCGTTCCCGGCTCGCGCCTCGGACGTCCTCGGCGCGCACCGCATAGCCGTCCATCGAGGAGTTGTCCCACGGCGGCAGCTGCAGCGGCGAGACGACATCCTCAGCCAACACCCGCCCCACGGCCTCCGACAGCCGCACCACTTCGGCCGGGAGCGGCGATACGTCCGCCAGCACCATGCGGCACGCCGTGCCGACATCGAGCGGCTGCTCGTTCAGCGGGCGCTCCGGACGGTGAGACGAGACAAGCGCACCGCGATGGAATCCTGCACGCGGGTGACGTACGCCGTCGGCGTCAGGTAGTTGTTGCACAGCACGCTGAAGATCAACTGTCCGCCACCGGCCGTGGTGACGTACCCCGACAGCGATCGCACATTGCCCAGCGTTCCGGTCTTGCCGCGGACGTTTGCCTCAGCCGGTGTTCCGCGCATGCGTGTGCTCAGCGTGCCGTCCACGCCGGCGACCGGGAACGCGTCGAAATACGACTGGAATTGCGGCGAGCGGCGCATCGCGGTCAGCACGCGCACCACCGTCTCGGGGGAAATCATGTCGCGTCGCGACAATCCGCTGCCGTCCCAGACGATGAACCCGTCCGGCTCCGCGCCCCAAGCGCGCAGTTGTTCGGAGACGAGGCGGCGAGCGATGCGGGCGCTCCCCGTGTCCGTGCGGGTCAGGGCGATGGCCTTGAACAGCATCTCGCCGATCTGGTTCTGCGAGGGCTTCATGAACGCGGCCAAGACCTGCGACATCGGAGGTGAAAACGCGATCATGAGCAGGTCGCCGGAGGTGTCCGGCGCGAACGCACTGTCTGCGATGGTGATGCCGCGGTCACGCAGCGCCTCGGTCAGGGCGCTTACATATGCCTCGCGCGGATCGCGGAACGTCACGGCGACCGTGGCCGAGTCACCGGCGGGAATCGTCCCGCTCAGCACCACATCGCCGCGAAGCGTGTCCTTCACCGCGGTGATCTGCGGCAGCGAGTCACGGCCGGAGCCGCGAACAACCGTGGCTGCGGTGATTCGGAGCCGCGGGAACGACTTCGCCGGCGTCATTCTCACCGCGACCGAGTCGCCGGGTACGCGGCCGGCGCGGATGTGGAGTTCGGCGAAGCCCTCGTTGAACAACAGTTCGTCCACCGTGGCGCCGTACGGCTCGTCCAAGTCATCCCAGCCCCAACCAAAGCCTGCGTGCGCGTCCGGAAATGCGTCGCCGAACGGTATCACGCGGCCGCGAATGTGGCGGATGCCGCGTTGCCACAAGGAGTCCGCCATGGCGCGCAGTGGCAACATCGCGTCGCCCGCCACGTGATCGCTGACGCTCGGGTCACCACGGCCCTGCACCAGCAGATTCCCGTCAACCACACTGTCACGCACTGGACCGCCGGCTCGGATCTGGGTCTCGAACCGGTAGGCGGGCCCAAACGTTTCCAGCGCGAAGGCGCTGGTGATGATCTTCATGTTCGACGCCGGCACGAACAGCTTGCCGGCATCCCGCGAGTACAGCGTATCGCCGCGGTCGGGGTCGACGATCAGCACGCCCCACCGGGCGTGGCGCGTTTCCGGCGCCGCCAGCATGGAATCGATGGCGTGCCGCAGCGCGGCGCGCTCATCCCTGGCCAGGCGCGGCGTGCCGGTGATCTGAGCGCACGACGCGCTCGCGAGTAGTGCCAGGCCGCGCCACGCGGCGCCGCGAAGAGTGCTGGGAAGAGTGCTGGACCGCAAAGTGCGGTGAATCTACTGCGCGGCTTCCACCAAGGCGCGAGCGCGCATCAGGTCGTCGGCAGAGTTCACGCTCATGAACAGGCGCGCGGGGTCCCCGACTTTCGCCAGGGCCTCCAGCGAGACGCGGGCCACACGTGGCAGGCTTGCCACAAAGTCGCTCGGCGCCGCGTTCGTCAGCAGAAACTGCTCGAGCGCGGTGGCAACCCGCGCCGAATAGAACGCACAGAAGGGCTCGAACCCGTGCGGGGACCCACTTTCGGGAACCACCACGTCGGCGTCTTCGTTGCGGGCCGTTGCCAGGATCAACTGCAACAGGTCCGGCGTGACGAATGGCATGTCCCACGCCACTACCAAGGCGTCGTTGCCGGTCGCCAGCGCCACATCCACGCCGGCGAGTCCACCGGAGTCGGGATAGCGGTCCCGCAGTACAGCAACACCAGGAAGCCAGTGCACGGCGTCCGGGCTATTGGAAACCAGTGTCAGGTTCGGCGTTGCCCAGCGAAGCGCGTCCGCCACGCGATCGACGATCCGCTTACCACCAACGTCCTTGAGTCCCTTTGGCGCCCCGCCGAACCGGCGATTCGCACCTCCTGCCAGCACCACTCCCACCAGAGGCCAGGCGGTCAGATTCGCAACCCCCGCCGTTCGGCCGCGGCGTCGAGTTCGGCGGTGAGCATGCGCTCTACCATCGGCGACGCCATGCCGCTGGCCGGCCGCTCCTTGATGTACCGGGCGCAGGCATGGCACACCAGCAGTTCGTAGCCAAGGTCCACGGTGTCCACCCTGACAAACGTTGGAGGCCGGGTCACCTCGCAGCCAAGGCACCCGGCCGTGGGTGCGGGCCAGCGGGAGTCGCAGCGGGAACAAATGAGCTGTCGGCCGGCTGAGTCCCGCACGGCGAGATCCGGCGATCCCGCGCAACAAGGGCATGTGGCATGCGCCCACTTGGCGAACGAAAGACCTTTGGCAACCTGCGCTGCGGCGCTCCGAAGGATGCCGTTCCCGAGAATTGCGGCGGCCCGAAGCGCCAGTCGGCGGCCGGGGTCGCTGGAGCCCCGTTCGCCAACGAGCCATGCCTTGAGGAGCGGCTGTGCGCTGCCGTAGTTCTTCCGGAAGGAGTCCAGTTCTCGCGTTGACGACAGGCCGCACATCTCGAATGCGGTGGCCACCCTTGAGAGGCTGGCGTCCAGCCCGGTTGCAGCCCGCAACGCGTCGGCCGGATCGAAAGCCACGCGGCCAGCGGCAAGGTTGGTCCGGGCGCGCTTCACGCGCGTCGGACCCAGGCGAAAGCGCCCGAGAGCGACGTGCACGTGAACGAGGGGAGTGAGCTCGTCCGCGTAGCTGGTTGGCGCGCTTTCGCGCGTAAGGGTTTTGGTGCTGGTCAAGGGAGGGCCGGCAACCGCACGAATGTGGTGTGGGTTGCGTTTTCCACACAGAGAGGAAGACCAGCCCCCCTCCGGCGTCACTAATAGCCCTTGCTTCCTTAGGCCTGCTAGTCGCCCCGGTAGGCTGCCTTGAGCGTATCGTCCTCAGCCACAGTCACTTCCGTCACTTGGACGTTGGAGACCATGGCCGCATGAACCCGCTCGAAGATGAACCGAGCCAAGTTCTCGCCGGAGGGCGAAAGCCCCCCGTTGAAGAACTCGGACACCTCATCGTTGATCGTTTTGTTGTCGAACCGGTCCCGGACTTCCCGGCTCAGTACCCGGTCCAACTCCGCCAGGCTGACGACCATTCCCGATCTGTGATCGGGCTTGCCCCGCACGGTGATGTCGCACACGTAATTGTGGCCATGGTAGTTCACGTCCGCGCTGGGACCAAACACCTCCGCGTTTTCCTCAGCGCTCCACTCGGCGTTCCAGAACCGGTGCCGGGCAGTGAACTTCACGCGGCGGGTCAAAGACGCATGGGTCATGCGAGGTCAGCTGCCGCCGAACAGGTACGAAAGGCCAATGGTCAACATGCCGTTGTGCAACCACGCTGACCGTTTGGCCGGTCTGCACCTGGTGTCAGTGTTGGACGTAGCGTCCGCCGGACAACGTGGCTCGCGGATCATGGACCCGTCGGGGGCGGCGATGAAGTACGACTCGGGATACTTCACGGAATACAGGCGGTCGCCAAAATCCAGGCGCAGCTGGTATCGGCCGCCGGGCACCCAGCGGATTCCCGCGCCGAAGGAGATGACAAAGCGGGTTCCCACCGCAAAGTCGCCGACGTCTGACTTGGTGTGGAAGTCGGTGAGGAACCCCAGCCCACCTCGTACTTCTGGGACCAGGTTATGAAAGCTGCGCGCCCCGGTGAGGTTCAGAGCCATCCCCAGATCGGCGAAGTACAGTGGCCACCGGTATGTGTTGATGAGCCTGCAGTCCGCCGCCGGCACGGTCGCGCATGTGGCCGGAAGCAAAGGGTCCAGCACGCGTCGCTCTGAACCCACGCGAGTGATTTCCGCGGTCAGGCTCGCCGGGCCGCCCACCAGCCACTGGTATTTGGCGCCCAGCAGCGGTCCCGTGCGCGGAGCCACGCCCGCCGGGTCGATCGACGCACGGAATTGACCGGTGGTGATCGTCAGCTCGTGCGACTTCTCCAGGTCGCGGTACGGACTCTTGCTGGGATCGTAGCCCACTTGAGCGCGCGCAGTGGAGCTGAGCAGGATCGCCCACAGCGCCAGAGTCAGGGGTCGGCGTTTCATCGCGTCCCCGCCGGAGGCAGTCGCAGGTCGCTCCCGGTCATTTCCTGGGGGCGTTCGAGTGCGAGGAACTCGAGGACCGTCGGGCCCACATCGCGCAGCGCACCACCCGAACGCAGGCTACGGTCACCGTCCGGATCGAGCACCACCAATGGCACGGGGCTCGTCGTATGCGCCGTGTGCGGGCCACCAGTCTCGGGATCAATCATCATTTCGCAGTTGCCGTGGTCAGCCGTGACAAGGAGCCGGGCGCCGGCCTTGTCGGCAGACGCGACGACGCGCGCGAGGCACGAGTCTACGACCTCGACCGCCTTGATGGTGGCGGGAATGGAACCCGTATGTCCTACCATGTCACCGTTGGCATAGTTGCAGAGGATGAAATCGTGCTGCGTCTTCTCGATGGCGCGACACAGCACGTCGGTCACACCGGCGGCACTCATTTCCGGCGCCAAGTCGTACGTTGCCACCTTCTGGCTCGGAACCAGCAACCGCTCTTCGCCCGGAAACGGCTGCTCGATTCCTCCGTTGAAAAAATAAGTGACGTGGGCGTATTTCTCAGTCTCCGCTGTCCGAAACATCGTCTTCCCGGACTTGGACACCACTTCCGCGACGATGTTTGCCATCGATTGCGGCGCAAAGGCGACGGGCAGATCAAACGTCCGGTCGTAGGACGTCATTGTGACAATCTCTATCGAAGGCCGCTGACCGATCGGAAAGCCATCAAAGCCGCTATCCGAAAGGGCCCGAATTATCTGGCGCATCCGGTCCGACCGGAAATTGACGCAGATGAGACTGTCCCCGTCCCGGAACGGCGCGATCGGGCGGCCGTCCCTCTTGACGACGTGCGGTTCAATGAACTCGTCGGTGACGTTGCGATCGTACGACGCTTGGACGAGTGCCACGGGATCGGTGCACTCCGGGCCGAGCCCCTTCACCGCCGCGCGATACCACTTTTCGGTGCGATCCCAGCGGCGGTCGCGGTCCATACCGAAGTATCTGCCTCCGAGGCTGGCGACGTGAGCGCGCGTACCGGCGCGCGCCACGAGCTTCTGCATGTAGCCGAGTGCCGATCGCGGCATGGTGTCGCGACCATCCAGCAGCGCATGGATCGCGACGCGGGGCACCTGTTGGCGCTCCGCGAGATCGACCAGGGCGAAGAGGTGTTCGTCGTGGGCATGCACGCCACCGTCGCCAATGAGGGCCATGAGGTGCAGCGTGCCGCCGTCGCGCTTCGCCGTCGCGCACGCTTCCAGCAAAGCGGGATTCTCGTAGAACCGGCCGCTTTCGATCGCGTCGTTGATGCGGACCAGGTCCTGCATCACCACGCGGCCGGCGCCGAGATTCAGGTGTCCCACTTCGCTGTTTCCCATCTGGCCGCGCGGCAGCCCGACCGCCAGTCCCGATGCTTCCAGGAGCGTCCGAGGCGATCGGCCCCACAGTCGGTCCCAGGTCGGCGTCGCGGCCAGAGCGATCGCATTTCCCTCGCGTTCCTCGCGGTATCCCCAACCGTCGAGCACCACCAGGACTACGGGACGCCGTCGGGCCATGCGGAGTGTTCGGGGGATCCTGGAACTTGCTCTGCGCGCTCCGGTACGTCATCGTCCGGCGCGGTTGCGGAGAATGTACCCGCGCGCCGAGTGGCCACCAAGCGACCATGCCCGCTGGATGAGCGAACGCCTGCACAAACTGAAGCTCGAACCCGATAGGCCGTCGCATCCCAAGGGGGAGCCCCACGGCCGACTGCGGTCCGTGTTCATCGCTGCAATGTTGGTGTTCGCCCTCGGGCTGGGCCTGCTCGACGCGTTCGTGGCGTCCAGGCGCCGCACGTATCAGGCGGAGATTGCGCGGCTGCGGCAGGCGATGACGCTGCTGGAGCGCCAGCGTGCCGACCAGATCGTGTCGCAGGAGCGCAGCAAGCTGCGCTTGGCCTTGGCGCTGCTCAAACGACAGGCAAAACTCGAGAAGGCGCTGCATTTGTCGGTGTCGGTGGACAGCGCCGCCATGTACCTCGAGCGCGACGGCGCCCTCCTTCGTGAAATGCCTGTGGAGGTGGGACCCGAGAAACGCATCGGAATCGCGCCGGATACCGTGCGCCTGGCGCCGCCCCTGGGCGTGCGACGCGTGGCGCGCGTGCTCGGCGAGACGGACGTGTGGCCAGTGCCGGCGTGGGTGTATGTCGATCGCGGCTTTCCGGTGCCGGCGGATCGCGACGTTATGGGAGGGCTTGGGCCGGCCGCCGTGTTGTTGGACGGCGGGGCCGTCATCTACGCCCTGCCGGCCTCGGGTCCGTTGTCGGATTCCGCCTATGTGTTGCCGGGGGCGGTGCGGGTCCGTGCCCAAGATCTGCGCGCAGTGATTCCGAACCTCGCGCCAGGCATGCGCATCTACTTCTACTAGCGATGTCCTCCGGCCGCGTCCTCCTCTATGCCTCCACGGGGCTCACGACCCTGGTCGCGATCGCCAGTGCCGCGCTCGCGATCACGACGCTCGAGATTCGCTACGAGCGCGACGTGAGTCGCATGGTGTTCAACGACAACGTCGAACTCCTGGACGAACTGCACCGCCGGGCGGGCAGCGATGCCGATAGCCTGAGACTGCTGCTCGAGGCCAGTCCCGAGCCGACGGCCCGCGCGTACATCGTGGTGAGCATCGAGGACCACCGGCTGTGGTACCGCCACGGCGATACGGTGCTGTACACCGCCCCGGTCGCGACCGGCAGCGGCAAGATCCTCGAGTCCACCGGGTCCGTTTCGCGCTGGCGATTCGAGACGCCGCGGGGCCGCCTGAACGTCATCTCGAGGGACACCAATCCCGTGTGGATCCCGCCTGACTGGTACTACGTGGAGGAGGCGATTCGCCGCGGCCTTGGCATCGTGCGCCTCAACCGCGGGGAGGTCCTCACGGGGCCCGGGGGCCAGACGCTCGCGGTGGAGGGGACCGATGTGGTGCGCCGATCGAAGAACGCCAAGCCGACACCGGTGTCCGCCACTGAGGGCAAGGAGATCGTATTCGGCGGCAACCTGGTGATTCCCCCGTTCGGCACGACGCAGCGGAAGTACCTGGGGGTGCTGGGCACCCACCGTCTCAACCTGGGAGATGGCTATGCGCTCCACGGTACCAACAAACCTGAGACACTTGGCCGTTCGGTCAGTCACGGATGCGTGCGACTTCGCAACGAGGATATCGCGTGGCTCTATGGCAACGTTCCAGTGGGTACGCCGGTGTTCCTTTACTGAGATGGCGTGGCTGATCGAATGGTCAGAATCGGCGCCGCCGACTCACGATCCAGTCTGGCGGCCTGTGACGCAGCGCACAATGTCGGCGCCGGTTTTCGGTACTTTTCGGTACGCATTGCGCCATTTCGGTGCTGGCCCGGCAGGCGCCAGCGTGTAGCTTGAGACTGCTCGAACCGGGCCGGAATGCAGTGTCCTCCCGGCACGAAACCAACGGCGTCCTGCCGACGTCTCGAAGACGGAATGTCGGCAAATTGATCGGGCCTTCCAAGGGGCAATGACCCTCGGCTCGGCTCTCTCGAAACCGAAGAACTGATGCACGTTTGTCTTGTGAGCCCTCA
>JBBTFS010000060.1:7764-14895 GCA_038060705.1 Gemmatimonadota bacterium | reverse complement strand
GGCTCGGCTCTCTCGAAACCGAAGAACTGATGCACGTTTGTCTTGTGAGCCCTCAAGAGTCGGTTCGTTGACACAGCCGAAGCGGCGTTTCAAGCCGGTCGTGCGGCGTGAACCGCGCGTGCGCCGCCACGTGGCCACGAGCGTGGTCCTGCTGGCTTCTGCCGTCGGCATCGTGCAGTTCTTCTACCCCGGTTTGGCGATGGGTCGGCCTGCATTGGCGGGCACCGCCACCGAGGAGCCCAGCTTTGCCGCGCCCTCGGTGAATGCCTTTGGCCGTAGCGGTGAGGTGAAACTCCTGTTTGCGATGCGCGGTGAGCACATCACGTTCCCGTTGGCCGTCGGCGGTGACCCGTCCACGCTGAGTTACGAATGGACGTCGCTGCTTGGTGACGAGACAGCCTTTGCGGCACAGCCGATGG
The DNA here is from genome assembly GCA_038060705.1 of Gemmatimonadota bacterium. Taxonomy (GTDB): domain Bacteria; phylum Gemmatimonadota; class Gemmatimonadetes; order Gemmatimonadales; family Gemmatimonadaceae; genus DASPMP01. Next base: position 14,476 of record JBBTFS010000060.1, on the reverse strand, counting down.
GCGGCGCGGACCTCACCGTGCCGCAGGAAGCCGGGTTCTACTACCTCACGCTCGTGACCGGCAAGGATCGGCAGGTGCTCAAGGAGCCGATCGTCGCGGTAATGCGCCCGTTCCAGGACAAAGCGGGCTCGATGCTCGACGGCTACAAGATCGGCACGTATTTGGCGGAGCGGCTCCGCGGCGGTCGCGACAAGGAGCGCCCTGAGGGGTTCCTCAAGGTCTATCCGCAGTTCCTGGACATTGCGGTGAGCAAACATCTGCGACTGCACCACTTCCTCACGCATGACGAGCAGGCGGACGTTTGGCCCAAGTACGTGGCTTTGAATCCGCGCTTGTTGGACAAGCTCGAACTCGTGTTCACCGAGCTTGAGCGCATGCAGAGCGTCGAGGCGTCGCGCGACAAGAACGTCGTTCTCCAGCCGCTGGAGCTGGATGTGAATTCCGGCTACCGCACTCCGGCCCACAACCGGCTCGTCCGCCGCGCCGCGAGCGACAGTCGCCACCAGTACGGTGACGCGGCCGATCTCGTGATCGATGCCAACGGCAACGGTCGCATCGATCGCATCGACCACCGCTGGGTGGCCGCGGCCGTGGAGACCATCGAGCGCAAGCACCCCGACCTGGCGGGCGGCATGGGCGTTTACACGAGTTCCCTGTACCCCACGCCGTACGTGCACATCGACGCGCGCGGCCAGCGCGTCCGCTGGAGGGGCTGAGCTGAACGAGCACCTGCGCGAGCGGCTCAACCGGAAGCTCGAAGCGTTGAGCGACGAGCGCGGGTATCAAGTGCTGGACTACGTGGAGTTTCTCGAGTCCAAGTTCGCCGAACGGTCCAACCCGCAGGGGAACGCGTTCACGCGTTTCACCGAAGCCGTGGAGGACCGCATGCGCGCCGGGAAGGTGTCCGCGACCGCGATCGCCGAGACCATGGGATTGCTCAACCGCGCGGCCAACGTATTGAGTGGCGCGGTGGCGGCTGGCAAGTCGGTGGCCGAAGACATTGTCTCTGCGGCGTCGCCAGCGCCGTCCCCGAACCCGACTACCGCACCACCGCCGGCAACGGGCGACGCCAAGTAGCGTGGCGGTCTCGCATCGAGCTCGAAAGCGACCGGCGGGCCACGGTCGCGCGCCCCGGTTCGGCACCAAGCGAACGCTGATGGGCTACATCCTCGAGCTGCCCCGGTTCGTGCGGCTGCTGTGGGGTCTCATCACCGACCGCCGGGTGTCGCGCTCCGACAAGTTCCTCGTCGGTGGCGCCATCGCCTACATCCTGATGCCGGCGGATCTGGTTCCCGACGTCATCCCGTTCCTGGGCGAGGTCGATGACGTGTACCTCCTCATCCTCGCCATTCGCCGCTTGATCAGAAACGCCGGGCGCGCCGTGGTCCTGTCGCATTGGTCGGGTGATGCCGAAAGCCTGCGGGATATCAGCCTGCGTCGTGTTCTGGCGGCGGCGGCGTTCTTCCTGCCGCTTCGAATCCGCAGGCGTATTCGTGGGTCGGTGCGTCACTAGTCACCAGTCACAGTGAGTTTTACCTTTCACCATGGCGACAGGAACTCGATCAACTTCTCGGCCCGCGGTCCAGGAACGCTCTGGCAGCGGGCCGTCGCGTATAGAGGAGCCACGCACCAACGCACCGCGCGTGCGCGAGGACGTGGCTCTCACGTTTGATGACGTGCTGTTGGCGCCACGACATTCGGTGACGCATCCCAAGGATGTCTCCACCGCCTCACGCTTCTCTCGCGGCATTTCGCTGCAGGTGCCGTTCGTGTCCGCGGCGATGGACACGGTGACCGAAGCGGAGATGGCGATTGCGATGGCCCGCACCGGTGGGATCGGCGTTCTCCACAAGAACATGTCCATAGATCGGCAGGCCGCCGAGGCCGATCGCGTGAAGCGCAGCGAGAGTGGCATGATCCTGCGGCCCATCACGTTGCGACCGGACGACACGGTACGCGCCGCCACGGCGCTCATGGCCCGCTTCAGCATCTCGGGCGTGCCGATCATCGACCAGGATGACCGCCTCGTTGGCATCATCACCAATCGCGACCTGCAGTTCGAGCGCGAGCTCGACCGCCCGTTGCGCGAGGCGATGACGAAGGACCGGCTGATCACCGCACCCGAAGGCACCACGCTGGATGAAGCCGAGCAGATTCTCGCCAAGCATCGCATCGAGAAGCTCCCGGTCGTTGACAAGACCGGAAAGCTCCAGGGACTCATCACGGTCAAAGACATTCACAAGCGCCGCCTGTACCCCGACGCCAACAAGGACCGTCACGGGCGTTTGCGCGTGGCAGCCGCGATCGGGGCCGCGGGGGACTATCTGGCGCGCGCACGCGCCCTGGTGGATGCCGGCGTGGATGCGCTCGTCATCGACACCGCGCACGGACACAGTGAAGGCGTACTGCGCGCCACCGCGCAGGTTCGCGAGGCCTTCCCGGACATTCAGCTCATCGCCGGCAACATCGCCACGCGGGATGGTGCGCGGGCGCTGGTGGAGCGCGGCGTCGACGCGGTGAAGTGCGGCGTGGGACCGGGCTCCATTTGCACGACACGGGTCGTGACGGGTGTCGGCGTGCCGCAGCTCACCGCGGTCCTGGACGCGGTCGACGGCGCGGGCGACGTCCCCGTCATCGCCGACGGCGGCATCAAGTACTCCGGCGACATCGTCAAGGCGCTCGCCGCCGGCGCAGCGTCGGTCATGATGGGCTCGATGCTGGCCGGCACCGAGGAGAGCCCGGGCGAGGCATTCCTGCTCGAGGGCCGGCGCTTCAAGATGGTGCGGGGAATGGGATCGTTGAGCGCCATGCAGGACGGCAGCGCCGACCGCTACTTCCAGGACGGTGAACTCACCGGGCGCAAGCTCGTCCCCGAAGGCATCGAGGGCAGGGTGCCCTACAAAGGTCCGGTCGGCGACGTCCTGTATCAGATGGTGGGCGGCCTCCGCAGCGGCATGGGCTACGTGGGATGCCGCGACATCGATGAACTCCGTGAGCACACGGAATTCGTCCGCATCACGTCTGCCGGACTGCGCGAATCGCATCCGCACGACGTCACGATCACGCGCGAGGCGCCGAACTACAGCGTCTAGCAGGCCCCCGGTTCGACAAGAAAACGCTTGACACCCCGTCACGCCGCGCCCATCTTCCGCGCGGCGTCCTCGCGATTGTATACAAAAACTGGCGCTGGAAACCACGACTAACCAGAGGGGGTCCGAGTGGCCAGTTCTCTATTTCGAACCAAGTCGATTGACGCAATGTTGTCGGACGTCGCGGGTTCCGGCGAGGTGCAGCTCCGGCGCACCCTGGGCCCCATGGCGCTCATTGCGCTTGGTATTGGCGCCATCATCGGTGCCGGCCTCTTTGTTCGAACGGCCGCGGCCATTGCCGACCGCGCCGGCCCCTCGGTGACTCTCGCGTTCGTGCTGGCCGGCGTCGGCTGCGCCTTTGCGGGCCTGTGCTACGCCGAGTTCGCCTCGATGATTCCGATCGCCGGCAGCGCGTACACGTACTCGTACACCACCATGGGCGAATTCGTCGCCTGGATCATCGGCTGGGATCTGGTGCTCGAGTACGCCGTCGGCGCGGCCACCGTCGCCATCGCCTGGAGCGAGTACTTCAACAAGGTGCTCCAGTTCGTCGGGCTGAATGTGCCGTACCAATGGTCGCACTCACCATTCGAAACCATGGCCGCGACCGGCACGAATGGCATCATGAACATTCCCGCCATCTTCATTCTGGCGGTGCTCTCGCTGCTCCTGGTCCGCGGCACGCAGCAGTCCGCGTGGGTCAACAACCTGATCGTGATCACCAAGGTCGCGATCGTGCTGGCCGTGATCATCATCGGGTGGGGCTTCATCAATCCCGCCAACCACACGCCGTTCATCCCCGAGGCCACGATCTACACCTCGCCGGACGGCATCGACCACAAGTACGGCGGCTTCTGGGGTATCGTGGGAGCGGCCGGAGTCGTGTTTTTTGCCTTCATCGGATTCGACGCCGTGTCCACGGCGGCGCAGGAAGCCAAGGATCCCAAGAAGGACATGCCCATCGGCATTCTTGGATCGCTGGTGATCTGCACCATCCTGTACGTGCTCTTCTCGTACGTGCTCAGCGGCGTGGCGACGGTGAACGACTTCCGCACACAGGGCAAGGAAGCCTCGGTGACGTTTGCGATCGCCACCTACATGACCGGCTACGGCTGGCTGGCCAAGTTCGTGACGGTCGCCATCCTGGCCGGCTTCTCGTCGGTCATTCTGGTCATGCTCCTCGGACAGTCCCGCGTCTTCTACTCGATGTCGCGCGATGGTTTGGTGCCCAAGGCGTTCGGCGAGGTGCATCCCAGGTTCCAGACGCCCTGGAAGGCCAACATCATCTTCTTTTTCGTCACGGCGGCGTTCGCAGGCTTCGTGCCCGGTGACATCGTCGGCGAGATGACCAGCATCGGGACGCTGTTCGCGTTCGTGCTCGTGTGTGCCGGCGTGTGGATCATGCGCGTCCGTCGGCCGGATATTGAGCGGGCATTCAGGGTGCCGATGCTGCCGGTGGTGGCAACGCTCGGCATGCTGACATGCGGCCTGATGATTGTAGGGCTTGGCTGGACCAACTGGGCCCGACTCGGCGGCTGGCTGGCGCTGGGCCTGATCATCTTCTTCGGCTACAGCCGGTCTCACTCGAAGCTCAACAAGATCACATAGGGCAACAGCGCTTCGAGCGCGTTAGGTTTGGGGACGGCGCCCGGCCACGGGCGCCGTCTCTTTTTTTCTCCATGACTCACGGCGACTACTTCAGGATCTCCGCGGAGCGACGGGCCGGGATAGGCCGCATCGCCGAGCACTTCGTGCCCGGCAAGCGCGTGGCGTTGTCCACGCACATGAACTCCGACGGAGACGGCTGCGGTTCCGAGGCCGGGCTGGCCAGGCTCCTGGCCAAGCGCGGGATGCATGTGCACATCGCAAATCCGACACCGTGGCCGGACCTCTTCCGTTACCTGCTCGGCACCGATGTGAAGGACCGGACCGCGGAGGGCGCCAAGGCCCTGGAAGACATCGACCTGCTGATCGTCCTCGACATCAGCGACGTGAAGCGGTTGGGCCACCTCGCGGACCGCGTGCGCAGTCTCACGGTGCCCAAGCTCGTCATCGACCATCACATCGCCTCGGGCGACAGCGCCGGCGACATCGTACTCACCGACATCAGCGCGTGTGCCACCGGCGAGTTGATCTACGACCTGGCCTGTGAGTTGGGCTGGGACATCAGTCCCGAGACAGCGGGCGCCTTGTACACCGCGATTCTCACCGATACCGGCGGCTTTCGCTTTTCGAACACAACCCCGCGGTGTCATGCGGTGGCGGCCGATCTTCTGGCGGCCGGCGTCAACCCCGAGGACGTATATCAGCGGGTCTACGCCTCGTCGCCCGCGGGCCGGATCCGGCTGCTGGCCGAGGTGCTTCAGACGCTTGGTGTCGACGAGCAGAAGGGGCTGTCGTGGCTCTCGATGGCGGCCGGCAGCCTGGAGCGCCACGACGTGCGGCAGGAAGACCTGGACGGCATCGTCGAGATGGCGCGGTCCATCGCAGGGACCCGCATGGCGCTCTTTTTCCGCGACCTTGGCCACGGCAAGGTGAAGGTGTCGTTCCGCAGTACCGGTGGGGTGGACGTGAACGCGTTCGCGCGCACGTTCGGTGGCGGCGGACACGCACGCGCTTCGGGCGCACTTATCGCAGGCAGCATGGACGAGGTGCGCGATCGCGTTCTCGCCGCTGCCCGCCAATCGCTCTAGGTTGCCTGAATGACAGACGGCGGACGTCAGACGTCGGACGGCGGGAAGAAACCAGGGCAGCGAATGCTCCCCGTCATGGAGAGTCGTCCAACGCCCAAGGCAGTGCCCGCGCCGACACCGGTGGCGTATCCCGAACTCGGTCGCGTCATCGCGATCTCTTCGGGGAAAGGCGGCGTCGGCAAGTCCACGGTCGCGACCAACGTCGCCGTGGCTCTGGCGCAACAGGGCAAGCGCGTGGGCCTGATGGACGCCGACGTGTACGGCCCCAACGTGCCGCGCATGATGGGCGTCAATTCGCCGCCGGCGGTGGTGAACGAGAGGATCGTTCCGCTCGAAGCGTTCGGCGTGAAGATCATCAGTCTGGGCTTCCTGATCGAGCGCGACCAACCCGCCATCTGGCGCGGGCCCATCGTCATGAAGATCGTGACGCAGTTCCTCCGCGACGTGGCGTGGGGCCAGCTGGACTATCTGCTGGTGGACATGCCGCCCGGCACCGGCGACGCGCAGCTCTCGCTCGTACAGGCGACGCAGGTGAGCGGCGCGGTGATCGTGACGACGCCGCAGGAAGTATCGGTGGGCGACGCGCTGCGCGGCGCCAAGATGTTCCAGCGCGTCAACGTGCCGGTGTTCGGCATTGTCGAGAACATGAGTTGGCTGGAGTGCCAGCACTGCGGCAAGCCCACGGCGATCTTCGGCTCGGGCGGCGGCGAGCGATTGGCCAAGGAACTCAATCTGCCGCTGCTCGGCCAGATTCCCCTGGATCCAACGGCGCTGGAGGGCGCGGATAACGGCCGGCCGATCATGGTCGCGGCGCCGGGGTCCTTGGCCGGCAAGGCTCTGGCAGGCGTGGCCGACCGAATCGCACAAGCCGCCGACGCAATCACCGCAGCGAGCCCATGAGGTCGTCGCTGTCTCCAGCCGAACCGTCGC
>JBBTFS010000060.1:5258-7754 GCA_038060705.1 Gemmatimonadota bacterium | reverse complement strand
GCGGCCGCCGGAGACTCGGGGGGCCGCGTTGCCGTTGGAGCCCCACGAAGGCTTGGCGCCGGTCGCCGTTCGCGAGGACACGGGCGCTGCCGCCCGACTGGTCGTCGACCCGCTGGGCCGCACCGTCGTGCGCACCGCACTGCCGGCAGTCGCATCCTCCCTGCTCATGACCTTGTTCGCGTCCGTGGACGCGTACTGGGTGGGCACGCGCATTGGCGCCGCCGGCATTGCGGCCGTCTCGATCTCGATCTTCTGGGTGTGGTTCGTGATCTCGCTGGGGGAGATGGTGAGCATCGGGCTCACCGCGGTGGCGGCGCGTCGCTATGGACAGTACCGCGGCGCCGATGCAGCGGTCGCCGCGGGCTCCGCGCTGCAGTTGAGCGTGGTGAGTGGCGTCGTCATTGGGGCCGCCGGACTCGCGCTGCTGCCGTGGCTGTTCAGCGTCATGAACGCGCCGGCCGAGGTGACGGACCTGGGCCGGCAGTACCTCGGCGTGTACCTCGTTGGCACGCCGATGGTGTACGCGTTCTTTGCCGTGGACGCCGCCTTCCGCGCGTCAGGCGACGCCAAGACGCCCTTTCTCATTCTGGCGGTTTCGGTGGCGATCACTCTCGTCCTGGATCCGGTGCTGATTCTCGGACTCGGTCCGGCGCCCCGCATGGGAATCGCCGGAGCCGCCGTCGCCACATTGACCATCCGCTCCCTGGCGCTGGCGATCGGTTTGTGGCTGGGAATCCGGCGCGGTTTGATACAGTTTGGCGCGCCGGATTGGGAGGCGATACGCGCGATCTGCCGCATCGGCCTGCCGACGGCGGCGACTGGCGCGATGTTCAGCCTCATCTATGTCGTGATCACACGAAGCACGACGCAGTTCGGAACCCCCGCCATCGCTGCGTTGGGCATTGGGCACCGCGTCGAGAGCTGGTTGTTCATGGTTGGCGTGGGATTCGGCGCCGCGACGGCGGCGATCGTCGGACAGAACCTCGGCGCGGGCCGTCCGGACCGTGCGTCACGCGCCGGCTGGATTGCGACCGGGATCTGCACCGCCGTCGGTGTCGTTTTCTGCGTTGCCGAACTCGTGGCGCCGGAGTGGTTCGCCGGCCTGTTTTCGCGCGATCCCGCGGTCATCGCCGAAGGCGCGCGCTACCTCCGCATTGCCGCCATCTCTCAACTGGCCGTGTGCGCGGAGATCGTTCTGGAATGCGCGCTGGGAGGCGCCGGCCACACCGTGGCCCCGATGATCAGTTCGACCGGGATCACGCTGCTGCGAGTGCCGCTGGCCGCGTGGGCCGCGGCCCGATGGGGGGTGTCGGGGATCTGGTGGGTGATCTCGCTCACGGCAATTGCGCGCGGGCTGGGCATGGTTGCCCTCTGGCGCGCGGGAGGATGGCGGTTCAAATCCGTGTAAGTGGCGCCATCACAAATGCCAACGATCATCACGCTTCTCACCGACTTCGGCACCGCGGACGGATACGTCGGCGAAGTGAAGGGGGTGCTCGCGACCGCGGCGCCCGACGCGAGCATTGTCGACATCACCCACGATATCCCGGCGCATGACGTGGATGCCGGCCGCCACACAGTTTCCCGATACTGGCGCCGCTTTCCGCCGGGCACCGTGCACCTGGCGGTCGTGGATCCCGACGTCGGAACGGATCGCTCAGCCATTGCCGTGGCGAGTGACGGCCAGTTTCTGGTAGCTCCCGACAACGGACTTCTGTCGCACGCACTGCTGCAGCCGGGAGCGCAAGTGGTTCGGCTCGCTGTGTCGCCGGGGGCTTCGCCAACGTTCCATGCCCGCGATGTCTTTGCGCCTGCCGCGGCGCGCCTGGCCTGTGGAGCGACTGTCGCCAGTCTGGGCACCATCGGACACGACCCGGTGGTGTTGCTCACTCCGGAGCCTGAGCTGGACGTTACCGGCGCCGCAGTGGGCCAAGTCATCGCCATCGATCGCTTTGGCAACGCCATCACGAACCTCATGGCGCAGCGCGCCACACGCGTTCACGTGGCCGGAAGAACGCTCAAGATCGTGCGCACCTATGGGCACCTGGATCCCGGCGAGGCCGGAGCGCTGATCGGCTCCAACGGCTACGTCGAGGTTGTGGTGGGCCAAGGCAGTGCAGCCAGGCAATTGGGCTTGACCAAGGGCGCGGCCGTGCGGCTCAGCTGACGGTGGCTTAGTGGCTCCGTTCGATCTCTATGGCGCCGAGTACGGTCTCGGCGCGCACACGCATCCGGACCTTGGCGTCGTCCCAGTTGTCGCTGTAGTACGCGTCGCCGCGCTTGTGCAGCCCGGGATGGTCGACCCCGGCGATGAAGCGCTGCAGTTGAACGCGGATGCCTACGTCACGCGGCAGGCGCAGCGACAGCCTACCGAGCGCCACGTTGACGTCCACCGTGACGTCGTTCTCGAGTGTACCGCCGAAGTCCAAGTCCACCTTGCCGACGCCGCCCTCAACGCGGATGTCCCTTACCCGCGCGTTGCCGAGGTTACGGAGT
>JBBTFS010000060.1:0-5158 GCA_038060705.1 Gemmatimonadota bacterium | reverse complement strand
GCGGCACCGATCAATAGGTCGAGGTCAATTGGCACCACGCTGGACAGTTCGAGGTCCAGCGCCGACTCACCGAGATTCTTGCTGTTCTTCCAGTGCGAGTCGTCGCCCTCGAACCCCAGAGTCGCGCGGTGCGTCTCCGGGTCGTACCGGTGCAGTGGGTACATACGATTCTCGTCGTACCGGAGGCGCATGCTGTAGATCACCGGATCCGTGGTGGACCGGAGAGTGATTCGCCCCACCGGATAGCGCACGCGGACCGTGTGTTCGGTGGTGTCCCGCAATTGGCGCGAGACGTCGAACGTCTTCCAGCTCTGGGCGCTGGCGGGCGCGGCAAGCGCGAGCAGGACGAGCGATCGCCGGAACATGTGCATCCGTCATTACCCCTCTTTGACCGTTGCCACGGGACGCCGCGCCGCCACCACGCCGGTGACAGGCGTGGGCGTCTGCCACGAGTACGCGTCTGCCGGGCGGGCGCCCGCCTTGGCGTCCGTCTTCTTGCGCGTACCCGCGCGGGTGAGGATCGTGGCGCCAAGCCCGAACGTGGCGGCAACCCAGCTGCCCCCCAGTGCGATGGTGCGCAGCAGAGAACCGACCAGCGGATTCCACACGAAGAACGCCGCGAGGAACCAGAGGCCGAGGTATACCACAAGGCCGGCGAACAGGGACTTGAGATGCACCGAGCGCGAGGCTGCGGCGTTCCTGAAGAAGGTGCGCCCGGTGAATCGCGACACCGCGATGAAGCCGAGGGTCACCAAGCCGGCGAGACCGGTGATGAACGCGACGATCGCGAACGGCACCAGCAGCACACCGATCAGCGTCACGCTCAAGCCGATGACGACCAGGGCCAGCGCGGGCAGGGCCGCCAACTGGGCCAACAATCCCATCCAGAACGAGCGAGAGAAGTCTTGCTCGAGTGCCAACACGACCCCGTCCAGATTCCTCTCAGCGAAGAGGAGGATTCCCACGCTGATCACGAAGAGGACCGCAAACCAGCCAAGAGACATCTTGAGCGATTCGATCGTGCTGGGTGGGCGCTCCGCGTTGGCGCGTCCCGCCGCCCGTGCGAGCAGGCTGCCGGTGACGCCGCGGATGCCGCGAACGTCGCCCTCGATGATGCCGCCGGAGGGGCGCACCCGACCGTCAACCGCAATGGCACTGCCGCCGATCGAGCCACCGGGGAGGACGATGATGTCGCCGTGAACGACCAGAGCGTCGCCGCTGATGCGGCCTTTCACCACGAGGTTACCACGTGCGACCGCCACCGCGCCGGTGGCAGTGCCGCTCGCGACCTCTTGATTGCCAAGCTTGAACGCCGATGCCTCGGGAACAGCAACACCGCGAAGGAACCTGGAGAGGATGGCGATCTCGGCGCGCAGCCGGCCGTCCATGGCAGGCTGCTGACCGGACGACGTATCAGGCGTCTGCGCGGACGACGGCGCGGCGACAAGGAGCGCGGCAAGCGCTCCCATCAAGTGCATGCGGGCCATGGGTCAGCTCCGCGCGCGTGTGGTGGTCGCTACGTGTCTGAGGCCGACGATAGTGGCGAGCGATGCAGCGGCAAACCCACCGGCCGCGGCGACCAGCCCCCAGGCTCCCATCTGCTGCATCACGGTCACGACCTGCGGACCGAAGACCGCCACAACGAAGCTGCCGGCGGCGTCGGTTGCAGCGGCTTGGGCGCCTTCCCCGGCGAGGCCTGTAAGGGTAGCGACGAGGTCGCCGCGGGCAGCCACCCACAAGGTGCCCCCGGTGATCAGGGTTCCGGCCACACCGGTCACGGCCGCAGCCGCCAAGCGGGGCACCCGGCCTGTGGGGATCCACGGCGTCACTGCGTCCCTGGCCGCTTCATGCCACGGCACGAAGACCGGCACCTGGGCCATGACCCGGTCGGCCATGCCATAGCGGGGCGCGATCAGGGGCAGTTCGGACAGACGGGAGGCCACCCGCTTCGCGGCGTCGAGCCGGTCTCGGCAGTCCGCGCAGCCGCGAACATGCTCGCGGAGCGGCCGGACCCCGAAGCCGGACTCTTCGTCCAGCAGCAGGTCGATTTCGTTGGGAAGTAGATGCCTATGCGTCACAATGCCTCTGGGCCTCAGTACGGCGGGCCGGATGGGGTGGTTTCATGACTGACGGGGAACTGGTAATTGGGAAATGGGAACTGGTGAGGAACGTCACAGGGGCTCCTCCACGGGGGTCTCCGCGCCGTCCTCCCGGAGGTGGTCCAGGAGCTTCCGCAGCTCGTGGCGGGCGCGGTGGATGTAGGTCTTCACGGTGCCAAGGGGCAGGTCCAGGGTGGCCGCGATCTCTTCGTACGACTTGTCCTCGACGTGTCGCAGCAGGATGCAGGCGCGGTACTCTGGTCGCAGGCGACTGATCGCGCGCTCGATCTCGGAGCCCAGTTCGCGGGCTTCCAGCTCCTGAAGCGGCGTTTCGTCGTGCGTGGGCAGCTCAAACGACGTGGCTTGGGTCAGATCCGCGTTGGTCGCATGGGGCGACCCGTCCATGCTCACCGTGTTCAATTGCCGGCGTCGCAGATGATCGATGGCGACGTTGTTGGCGATCTTGAAGAGCCAGCTCGAGAATTTGAACTCGGAGCGGTACTTCTCGATATGGGACAGGACCTTGATGAACGTGTCCTGCGTCAGGTCCTCGGCCAGTTCGCGGTCGCGCACCATGCGGTACACGAGCGAAAACACCGGACGCTCGTAGCGGCGAATCAGCTCCCGGTACGCCGGTTCACGCCCGCGCTGCGCGAGCGCGACGACATCGGCGTCCGGCAGGTTGGCGAGATCGAGAACGGAAGACGGCTTCATTCAGCGATGGAAGATGCTTGCCACGCTCCGGGCACGCCACGAACTTCCGTGCATGTCCCCAGCGGATCACCACGCGGAGGAACGTAGCGCCGTGGACGCCGCGAGCGGCGCCGCGGACAAGCGCGGCTTTGTGCAGGCGATGTTCACGAACATCGCGCCGCGATATGACCTGCTCAACCACCTGCTGTCGTTCAACATTGATCGCGGCTGGCGGCGGCGGGCGATTGCAGCGCTGGAGGTGGAGCGGGTGTCCGCCGGCACGTACCTGGACTTGTGCGCGGGCACGCTGGACGTCGCCGTGGAGCTGGCGCGCCAGCCGGGATTCACCGGCTGGGTCTTGGGCGCGGATTTCGCCGAGGCCATGCTGCGCGCCGGACGCGGGAAGGCGACCGGCCGGGCCGTCTTCGGCGTGGCTGCCGATGCCCTCGCGTTGCCGATCGCGAGCGGGTCCTGTGACGGTGCCATCGTGGCGTTCGGCATGCGCAACCTGGCCAATCTGGATGCCGGATTGCGCGAGGTGGCCCGCGTGGTGAAGTCGGGTGGTCGGTTCGTGATACTCGAGTTCACCACGCCGCCGAATGCGTTCGTGCGGGCGGGATATGGGTTCTACTCCAACCGCCTGCTGCCGCTCATCGGCGGCCTGATCAGCGGGAACCGCGGCGCATACCGCTACTTGCCGGAGTCGATCGCGCGGTTTCCGTCAGTTGAAGATCTGGGGCAGCGCCTGGGCGCGGCCGGTTTCCAGAGTGTACGGTGGGAGTTGCTGACGCTGGGGACCGTCGCCATCCACGTTGGTACGCGCGCTTAGGTACGCGCGCTTAGCGCTCGGCGGCTGACACCCAGAGTAGCTCGCTTTCGGCGCGTTCCATCTCGGCGACACCAATCCGCTCCGAAAACGCTGCCGGCAGCGAGCGGGCCAGCAGGGCGAGCGTCGATTCCGGCCCCTTCCAGACAGGCAGTCCCACGCGGCGTGCGCATGCTCGGTAGTAGCGCTCGGTAAACAGGAGCATCAACACGGCGGCCGCCCGCGCGACAGAGACGTTCGGCAGCCGGATGGAACTGATGGCACGCGTGTAGGCGCCGGCGCGACTGAGCGCCGAGCGCAGCAAGCGCTCCCGGGCATCGCTGCAGCGCCGAATCAAGTCCGGATCGGAAAGCTCGCGGCCGAGGTCCGGCTTGAGCGCGGCGTCGTACGCGATGCCGCGGCGCAGGTCTTTCTCGATGTCGCGCGTGACGTTGGCAAGCTGGACGAATTCACCGACCAGCATGGCGTCCTCCCGCTCGGCGTCAGTGAGGGTGAGCGGCTGGCCGTAGTGAAGGCGCAGGATCCGGATGCCGAACACGGTCGGGTTGCCCAGAACGTGGCGGCAGTATGCCGAGAGTTGCGCTTCGCTGGTGAGCACCCCGCCCTGAGCGTGGAACGTCGCCGATGACCAGCACATGCCCTCGGCCATGTCGCGGACCAGGTCGCGAATGATCTCTCGCGTCGCTTGGTCGAACGTGACGAACACACGGTCGACGAGGTGGGCGCGCTGTACCAGCAACAGGTGCGCGCGGTCTCGCTCATCGGAGTCGGCGGCCGCCACAACCGGCGGAGCCGGCAAGAGCGCTGCGTCGGTCGTGGACATGCGACCGGCGAACGCTCGCAGCGACGCCTCGCGCTCCTTCGGACTTCGCACGAGGTCCTCGTACGTGTCCAGCATTCGGCAGTAGAGGTATGCCACCGCGGACGGCAACGCGGAACGGCGCGGCATCAGGGCTATGCACGCCGAAAACGTGCGGGCCGCGTGCGGCAGGATGGCCCAGACGAAGTCTTCCGGATCGTCGATCCGCGCCAGCGCCACGAGGTGTGGCCGCTCGCGGTTCGCCAGCAGGTTGCGCAGCAGCAGGACGTGGCGGCGGAGCCAGAAGGGAATCACGGGTGGCCCAAGTTACGCCGCCGCCCGTGTCCCGTCATGGCTTTTCTCTTAGCTTTTGCCGGTGACCATCGACACTCTCGCCGCCTTCGTGCAGGAGTTGGAGCGCGCCGGTGAACTGGTGCGCGTGCGCGAGCCGGTTTCCGTGAACCTCGAGCTGACGGAGATCGCCGACCGCGTGATGAAACGCGATGGCGGCGGTCCCGCGCTCCTGTTCGAGAAGCCGGTTCTCATGAACGGATCGATCTCGGCGTACCCGGTGGGCATCAACCTGTTTGGCTCGATGCGCCGGATGGCGATGGCGCTTGGAGTCGAGCGCCTGGACGAGATCGGTGCGCGCATCACCGACCTGCTTCAGACCAAGCCCCCCGAAGGCATCATCGCCAAGCTGGCGATGCTGCCGCGGTTGATGGAGGTGGCGAAGTTCCC
>JBBTFS010000059.1:5453-12828 GCA_038060705.1 Gemmatimonadota bacterium | reverse complement strand
GGGCGCGCCCCACCATGCCGACCAAGAAGCCCTAGCAAACGGCCATCCGCGGCTCCACCGCGGCCGAGTACGTACATCCGGCCCGCATCGCCGGCCGGCCGAGTACAGCATGCCCTGCGTTACAGGTATTTTGTAGACAGGAGGGCTGGCAGAATGGCTAATGCACCGGTCTTGAAAACCGGCGTCCGCAAGGACTTGGGGGTTCGAATCCCTCGCCCTCCGTTCGGTTGCGTGGCGCGGGTACGGCGTGCAACCTTCGCGAGATGTTCTCCCTCTACTTGTTCTCCGCGATCGTCGGCGGCGCGCTACTCGTCTTCTCGCTGAGCGGCCATGGCGACGCCCACGGGCACGATTTCGGGGGCGGCCACGACGTAGGCCACGATCACAACCCGTTCAAGTTCCTCTCGCTCCGCACGCTCACGTATTTTCTGGCTGTGTTCGGCGGCGTGGGCGCCGTGCTCACGTGGGCCTGGAAGAGCTCGGCGCCCCTCGTCCTGCTCCTCGCGGTTGTCGCCGGTCTTGGCGTCGGTTCCCTGACGTCGTTCGCGTTTCAGTATCTGCGCAAGACCGGCTCCGGCGATCGCGATTCCGAGGACAGCTTCGTGGGTTTGACCGGGCGCATCACCCTGCCGATTTCGCAGGGCGGACTCGGCAAGGTGCTGGTGCAGCGTGGCGACCGTAGCTTTGAGTTGTTGGCTCAACCGTTGGACGCGACAACGGCGCCGTCGACCTGGAAATCAGTTGTGGTGGTCGAAATGAGGCGCGGAACCGCCATTGTGTCGCCAGTCGACGAAGCCACGCTGCAGTCGTAGCACCAGCCGCACTCTCCCCTCGGAGCACTCCCATGGAACAATACGGAACGCTGTTCGCCGCCGGCATCGTCGTCGGAGCCGTCATCGCGCTCATCACAACCATCAAGGCCTTGATCGTGATCGTGCCACCCAACAGCGCCGCGATCATCACGGGTCGCGATCGGGTGCTGGCGGACGGACGATCGGTTGGATATCGCGCCGTCATCGGCGGCCGCACGCTGCGAATTCCGATTCTGGAGGAAGTCGCCTGGATGCCGCTGTCGACGATTCCGATCGAACTCAACGTGCAGAACGCGTTCTCGAAAGGCGGCATTCCCCTTTCTGTTCAGGCCGTCGGGAACATCAAAGTTGCCTCAGAGCCGGAGACCACGTTCAACAACGGCGTGGAGCGTTTGTTGGGCAAGCGCATCGAGGACATCGAGGCGTTGGCCAAGGAAACGCTGTCAGCCAACTTGCGCGGCGTGCTCGCCACGATGACCCCGGAGGAAGTCAACGAGGACCGCATGAAGTTCGCGTCCCAGTTGCTGGAGGAAGCGGACCAGGACCTCCAGAAACTCGGCCTGCAGCTCGACACGCTGAAGATTCAGAACGTGACGGACGACGTGGGATATCTCGCCGCGGTCGGCCGCGCCAAGACCTCGCAGATCCTCAAGTCGGCGCAGATCGCCGAGGCTCAGAACGAAGCGGAGACCAAGCAGCGACAGGCCGAGGCGATGCGGGTCGCGGAGGTCGCCAAGGCGGAGGCCGACATCGCCGTCGCGGACGCACGCAACCAGCTGCGCCTCAAGACGGCGGAGTTCAACAAGCAAGGTGAAACGGCGGAACGGGTGGCCAAAGTCGAGGCCGAGCGCGCCGAGGTCGAGGCCAAGCAGAACCTCGAGACCCAGCGTGTCGAGTTGCAGAAGCGGCGCCTCATGGCGGACGTCGTCGAGCCGGCGGAAGCGAACCGAAAGGCGGCCGAGTTGCGTGCCCGCGCCGATGCCGCACCCATCCTCGAAAACGGCAAAGCGCAGACCGAAGTGCTGAAGATGCTGCTCGCCCAAATCAGCAGCTCCGGCGATCAGGGGTTCGCGGTCTTCATGGCTGAGAAACTGCCGGCGCTGCTGGGCACTGCCGTAGACGCGGTCAAGGGCATCGAGATCGACCGCCTCGTTGTGATGGACGGCGGCGGCGGAGAGGGCGTGGCGAACGCGGCGAACCAGCGTGTCCAGGCAGCCTATCGAACGATGGAAGGCTTGGCCAGCGCCTTCGGCGTGGACATCCAGGAAGTGGTCCGGAACGCCGCTCGCCGAGTGGACCCTGCGACGGCGCCGTCGTCCGCGTCGTCGTCCGCGTCGTCGACATTGCCTCCAGGCCCGCCGAGGAAGTAGACAGGGGACGCTTGAGGATCGTCGGCGGCAAGTTCGCGGGACGCGACCTCACGTCGCCGAACGATTTCCGCGTGCGGCCCACCGCGGAGAACGTGCGCGCGGCACTGCTGGACCTGTTGCAGGACGACGTGAAAGGCGCGCGCGTCCTGGATCTCTTCGCCGGCACGGGCGCACTGGGCCTCGAAGCGATCTCGCGCGGCGCCAAGTCCGCGGACTTCGTCGAAATACGGCCGTCGAGCCTGCACGCCCTGCGCGCCAACATCGTCGTCCTGCGACAGCGCGACCACACGCGCGTTTTCAGGAAGGACGCGCTCCCCTTTGCGGCGGCGCTCAAGCCGGACGCCTACGACATCGCCTTCGTTGACCCGCCCTATGAATCGCGGATGCTGGACCGGGTCATCGACACGTGGCGCGGACGGAAGTTCTCCAAGGTGCTCGCTGTCGAACACGCGACCACCCACAAACTGCCACGCGGCCAGCGGACCAAAACGTTCGACGAGACGTCGGTCACCATCTACCGCTGACGGCCTCGCGCTGGCCTAACACGGACCGCGCTTAAGCCGCAATGCGACCGCGCACGATGCGGGCGCACGGCAGCATCCCGGCGCGCTGCAGAGTCCGTCGTGACGCGGGATTGTCCTTGTGGCACCGTGCTGCGGGAATGCACTCCCTCGCGTAGCAGAGCCGCTTTAGCTCCTGTACGAGATAGCTGCCGTAGCCACGGCGCTGATATGGCGCCTCCACCTCCATGTATATGTCGCCGTAGGGCGGATTGTAGTGGAACATAAGCCCACCTGTGGCCACGACCTGGCCATCAACCTCGAGCGCCCAATCCCCGACTGGTTCTCGAGTGTGCGGGAACATGGACGAGCGATCCGCGTCGGTGACGGGCCGGAGCATCACCCCGGTCAGAGCGTGGTCAGTGGTGCCCCCATCCGCAAATAGAATGGTCTCACTTTCCAGCTCCGTGGCACAGTCGAAGAGCATCAGCGAGAGGAGACGGTCATTGGTCTGGGCCTCGATCCAGCGGGCTTCGGCGACTGTCACGAGTTCGCGAAACAGCGGCAGTGCCTCTGGCCGAAACTGGGGGAGGACGTAGAACTCCTTTATGGTCTCCCTCGGCCCGCGGGGATTGCCGGCGACCGAGCCGTACCCGACGCTTCGGCCATCCATCCGCAGAAGGTACGAATCCGTGAAGCCCCGTGCGTGATAGGAGTCGTGCACAATCTGACAGCTCATTTCGCGGCGATACTCCTCCCGTAGCCCCAGGATCGAGTCGACCGGCGCTTCGATAACCTCGATAGGCGGGATGGCAGTCAGCCCTCGTGCTTCACGGTGCATTGCGGCCTGGCGAGGATGTAGGAAAAGTCCCGCCTCCCGCAGACGCCATGGAAACCGGGGTGTTCTGACCATTGGCGAGAGGCAGATCGTCGATGTCACGCGAAATGTGGCCGTCGATGTGGCACGAAGCGAGCTGGAAATCGGCGGGTCGACTTTTCCTACATCCTCAACGGGCGCGCACCACCTCGATCCGCGCTATCACATCGCCCTCGAGAACCGCGTCAACGACGTCGATCCCCTCGATTACTTCCGCGAACACCGTATAGTCGCGGCCGAGGCGCAGGTTGTCCTTGAGGTTGATGAACCATTGGGCGTCGCCGGTGTCGTGTGCCCGCGTGCTCATGCCCACGGTGCCACGCGCATGCGGCACGGTACCCAACTCATCGCGCAGATAGTCCTTGTAGCCGACGTACTCATTGGTGCCCGGCCCAGCCCCTTGGATCACGAAGTCGTGCTCCACGCGGTGCCAGTTGCCGCTGTTGTAGTAGCCGCTCGTCGCCAACGCCAGGACGCGCGCCGCCATCATCGGCGCCACGTCGCCGCGGAGCCGCACGACATACGATCCGCCGCCGCTGGCGTCCGACATCGTGACACGGAGCCGGACATCGGCGCCCAGCGCCAAGGCCACCGCTTGCGGCGGCAATTCCACCCGCGTCGGCGGCGGACGATCGCTCGTCACGGGACGGCCAGCGGCCTCGATCAGCGCCACGCGCGCGTCCCGCTCGCTTGCATTCGCGCGCATGGCCCAACGGTCGAACATCACGTCGGCGGCGACACGCACGTCCGTGCGCGTACTGCCCTTGAGCGCGATCGCCGCCGCGCGCACCGCCGGCGCGCCACTCGAGCTCAGCGCGGCCAGGTAGATGCTGTCGTCCGTGTGCCCCGTGATGCGGGACAGGGCTTCGATGGCAGCCTCCTTGACGTTGTCATCCCGGTCGCGGGCCAGCGCGCGAAGCATCGCCGTGTCGCTCAACACACCGGCGGCACGCGCCGCGTACATGCGCACCTGCCACTGGCCGTGCGTCGCCAAACCACCCAAGCGTGAACGGGCTTCGGCCGGACGCATCCGCGCCAGCGCGACGATACCGTGGGCCGCGCCGTGCCAGGAGACCGCGCCTGCACTTCGCGTGGCCGTGTTCGACGGCAGCGCGGCCACCCAACCCGTGAACGATCGCGCCAACGAGTCGTCCGACGCACACGAGGCGCGTGCCAGCGCCGCCGCCCGCAGGCGAACGGGCCACGCGCTATCCGACACGGCGGCCCGCAGCGCCTGACAGTCGTCACGGTTGGCCGTCAGTCCGCGAAAGCGGAGACGCCATGCCGGCTCGGGCCATTGGGTTGGCGCGACTGCGGCTCTGGCCCCGGTGGCACCCGCCCTGCTCAGCAGCGAGTCTGACCAGCCGAAGCGCGGATCCCGGATCCGGGAACGCGCTTGAAGGACGAACGCCCGAACCCGCGCATCGGCATGGGACTCCGCCTGACGGAGCACTGCGTCGTTGGAGTCGCGGCGATCCTCCGCCAGCAGAATCCGGCCGATGAGCGCCGAGTCGGCGCTCGTGAGTGGACCTTGCGCAGAGAGCAGCATGGGCAGCGCCAGCAAGCCAAGCAGTGTTCGCATCCCGGAAGGTACGAATTTTTCGGCCCTACTCCAGCCGCGAATCGCAGGGTTAGATTCCGGCCTCCGGGAGAGATGGCCGAGAGGCTGAAGGCGGCGGTTTGCTAAACCGTTATACGGGGTTAAACCCGTATCGAGGGTTCGAATCCCTCTCTCTCCGTAACTGACAGCCCGCACCCCGATCAGTGTCGCACCGACTTCGTTTTGCGCCAAGCCCCACGGGCTACCTGCACGTCGGCGGCGCCCGCACCGCACTTTTCAACTGGCTCTACTGCAAGCACTACGGCGGCCAATTCCTCCTCCGAATAGAGGACACGGACAAGGCCCGCAGCACCGACGAGAGCACCCGCGCGATCTTCGACGGCCTCAACTGGCTGGGCCTCAAGTGGGACGAGGAAGTCGTCTATCAGGGCGCCAGCCTCGAGCGGCACCAGAAGGACGCGCGCGCCCTCCTCGACCACGGCAAGGCGTACCGTTGCTTCTGCACGCCCGCTGAGCTGGATGCGCGCCGCAAGGACGCCGAGAAGCTGAAGCAGGCGTTCCGCTACGACGGGCGCTGCGATCGGCTGAAGCCGGCTGAAGTCGAGACACGCGTCGCAGCCGGCGAAGGCTTCACCATCCGCTTCCGTATTCCCGGCGGCAGCACCACGTGGAACGACCTCGTCCACGCCGACATCACGTTCCCCAACAAGGACGTCGACGATTTTGTCATACTTCGCACCGACGGAACGCCGATCTACAATCTCGCCGTCGTGTCCGACGACATCGCCATGCGCATCACGCTGGTCATGCGCGGCGACGACCACATTTCCAACACGCCCAAGCAGATCATGCTGTACCAGGCGCTGGGCGCCACGATTCCGAAGTTCGCGCACCTGCCAATGATCCACGGCATGGACGGCAAGAAGTTGTCCAAACGCCATGGTGCCACGGCGGTCGGCGATTACCAGCACCTGGGCATGCTGCCCGAGGCGATGCTCAACTTTCTGGCTCTGCTGGGCTGGTCGCCGGGCGGCGATCTCGAAGTCATGTCGGTCGCCGAGATGATCGAGAAGTTCTCGGCCGACCATCTCTCCAAAAAGGCCGCGGTCTTCGACACACTGAAGCTTGAGTGGATGAATGGACAGCACCTGAGCCGCACCGACGGTGAACGGCTCCTGCCGGTCGTCGCCAAGGCGCTTGACGCCGCCGGACTCGCGACGATCGCCGACATCGAGTCCAGGCGCGCGTGGTT
Organism: Gemmatimonadota bacterium; assembly: GCA_038060705.1. GTDB lineage: Bacteria > Gemmatimonadota > Gemmatimonadetes > Gemmatimonadales > Gemmatimonadaceae > DASPMP01. Next base: position 6,456 of record JBBTFS010000059.1, on the reverse strand, counting down.
TCTCAAGCTCGTGGTGCTGCTCAAGATCCGCGCCCGCACCGTCGACGACATCGTGCGCCAAGCCGCGCCGTTCCTGCGCGACAGTATTGAGTATGACCCTGAAGCCGTCGAGAAGCAGTGGAAGGACCGCGAAGCCGCATCACAACTCCTCGCGGCCACGCGCGATCGCTTGGCAGCGGCCAAGGACTGGTCCCTGGCATCACTCGAAGAGGAACTACGCCAGCTCGCCGAACAGCTCGGCACCACCGGGGGCAAAATCTTCCAGCCGCTGCGCGTGGCGCTGACAGGACTCACGGTGAGCCCCGGGATTTTCGATGTGCTCGAAATGCTCGGGCAAAAGCGTTCGATTCAGCGAATCGACGCCGCCACACGTTTCCTCAAGACTGCGACGTGACTCGTGACTCGTAGCTCGACACGGCGGTATGGGTAGTGACACTTCGGCTGGTACGAGTTACTACTAGCCCCGATGCCCTTTCGAGTCACGGGTCACGAGTCACGAGTCACGAGTGTGGAGCCGCTCACCGAAATGGAGCGCCGAGTCTATCACTTCCTGATAGACTTTCTCGCTGAGAACACGTTCCAGCCGAGCGTCCGGGAAATCGCGCGGAAGTTCCGCATCAAGTCCACGAAGTCCGTCTCCGACATTCTCATCGGGCTGGCGAACAAGGGCTACATCGAACGCCAGGAAGCCAGGTCGCGCGGCGTGCGGATCATCGGATTCGCCACTTCGGCGCGGACGCAGCCGGTTCCCTGCTACGGCCGCATCCATGCTGGCGAGCCCGCGCTGTTGCCGGAGCATCGCGAGGCGTTCGTGACGATGGATCGCCGCTTCCTGCCGACAGAAGACGTTTTTCTCCTCAAAGTCCGGGGCGACAGCATGACCGGCCGCGGCATCATGGACGGCGATCTCGTGCTGGTATCACCGTCTGCGCGCGCCAACGAGGGCGACATCGTGGTGGCGCGCAAAGGCGCCGAGGCGGCCCTCGAGCCGTTCGGTCCGCGC
>JBBTFS010000059.1:0-5353 GCA_038060705.1 Gemmatimonadota bacterium | reverse complement strand
CGCGACCTTCACGTCCTGCTTGTCCGGTGCCAGCGTCTTGTCCTTGCGCTCGCGCTCCTTCCGCTGGCGGATGCGCTTCACGGCGGCCTTGAATTCGTCCTCGGAGATCGCGCGCTGTCCGTTCTCGAGCACGTCGCGACGGATGTAGGCCGCGGTCCGCAAGTCTATCGGCGACCGGCCCGGGCCGATGTTGAGCGGCAGCAACGCCAGCAGCGCAGTCGGGATCTTCAACTTGCCCAACGCGATATACGTCGGCGTCAGGCCCCACTCGCCGCCGCCCGCCGTCCTCTTGATCCACTCGGGGACCTTGCCCGCGCGCCGGTAGATCTCCAGCGAGTCGATGGTGATGCCGATAGCGATGTCAATGATGCTGTCCACGTCCTCGGCCACGCCCCGGGGCATGCGGTAGGCAACGTCGGGCGATGCCAGGCGAATCCTCGAGTCCGGCTGTCGCGGCACCAGGCCCGTGGCGAGACCGGAACCTGTGACGCCAAAACCATCGCCCTCACCGCCGGCTGCGCGCGCTGGCGTGATATCGAGGGCAAGCGCCGGCACCGGCAGCTGTGTCGGAATCACTGGTGGCGCCACCAGCCTGGCTGGTGCCGCAAGCGGCACCGGGCCGCTGCTGCGGCCGCCGGAATTCTCGGTCGGCTGGCGTTCGACCTCGATGAACTGCAGGCGTTCGCGCTGCGGCTCGGGCTCGCGGATGCCCATCAACTGTCCCAGCGGATACCGGAACACGGTGCTGAACAGCGCGCCAACCAGGATAGCGTGCAACCCGATCGAGACCGCAAGCGATCCCGTGCTCCGCTGCTTCGTGAACAGCAACTTCACGCGACGCCTGCCTTCTCGCGGCGCGCTCCGGCACCACCGGACGTCAGCGCCTTGAGCACACGGCCGGCGCGTTCAGCTGCCTCGGCGATTCGCTCTGGCGACGTAATGAACGAAATACGGAAGAACCCCTCGCCACCCGCGCCGAAACCCGAACCCGGCAGGACGATCACGCCTTCGTCCTGCATCAGCCGTTCGGCGAACGTCGCGCTCGCCAGACCCTCGGGCAGCGGAATCCACAGGTACATCGTGGCCTTGGGCGGCTCGCATGTGAAGCCGGCTTTCCGGAACGACGCCACCGCGGCATCACGCCGCGCTTTGAAGACCTGAAGGTTTTGCGGCACCCACTGTTCCCAGCTCTCGAATGCGGCCACCGCGGCAGCCTGCACGCTCATGAACTGGCCGGTGTCCACAAAGCTCTTCACCTTGGCCAGCGCCGCACACACCTCGGGGCGGCCCACAGCCCACGCGCAACGCCACCCGGTCATGTTGTACGTCTTGGACATCGAGTGGAACTCGATAGCGACGTCCCGGGCTCCGTCCACCTGGAAGATGCTCGGCGGCAAGTAGCCGTCGTACGCCATCTCTGAGTAGGCGTTGTCGTATACGAGCAGGATGTCCAGATCGCGACAGCGCCGCACCACCTTCTGGAGGTAGTCCATCGGCGCGATGGCAGCCGTCGGATTGTTGGGATAGTTGAGGTACAGAACGCTGGTGCGCTTCAAGACATCGGCCGGGATCTCGTCGAGGTCTACCAGGAAATCGGTGCGCGGACGCAGCGCGTACTTGTATGCCTCACCGCCGGAGAGCAGCGTGCCGCCGATGTAGGAGGCGTACCCTGGCTCCGGCACGATCGCGACGCGACCCGGCTCCATGTAGGCCAGCGCCAGATGCGACAGCCCTTCCTTTGACCCGATGAGCGGGACGATCTCTTTGATCGGGTCGAACTGGAAGCCGAAACGCTTCTGCATCCATGCGCTTGCGGCTTCGCGGAACTTCACAAGCCCGAGTCCGAACCCGTAGCGGTTCATCGTCGGGATCTGCACCGCTTCGCTGAGCCGGCGCACCGCCGCTTCGGGCGGCATCAGGTCGGCGTCGCCCGCGCCCAGATCAATGACATCCACACCCCGCTTCAGCAGCTCGAGCTTCTGCTGCGGAATCCGGGCCAGCACGTACTCCGGGAGTGTCTCGAACCGCTTGGCGAGCTTGGGCAATCCATCTCCTCGTTAGCGTGTCACGAAGCGGCCACGCGATTCTGCACGCGGCTGATGCCGAGTACCTCCACTTCTACCACGTCGCCGGGTTTGAGGGTCCCGACTCCCGCTGGCGTACCGGTGGCAACCAGGTCTCCGGGCTCCAGCGTCATGATGTGCGAGATGTACGACAACACCATCGGGATCGAGAAAGCCATCTGCGACGCCGATCCCCGCTGCCGTTCCGTTCCGTTGACTCGCGTCACCACCGTGAGTGTGGACAGGTCCGGGGGCGGATCCACCGGCGTTCCCACCGGACAAAACGTGTCGAAACCCTTGGCGCGCGTCCACTGTGAATCCGACTTCTGGAGGTCGCGGGCGGTGACATCGTTGACGGCGACGACGGACTTTATCGCCTCCTTGGCGTCCAATTCGCTGGCGCGCCTCAACCGCTTGCCGATGACGATCCCGATCTCGCCCTCGTACTCCACCTGCTTGGACACCTGTGGCAGGTGAATGAGTTGCCCGTCGGAGATCAGGCTCGAGGGCGGCTTGAGGAAGATGAGCGGCTCTTTGGGCATCTCGTTGCCCAGCTCTTTGGCGTGATCGACGTAGTTGCGGCCTACACAAACGATCTTCGTTGGCTGGAGCATTCTCGCTGTAGGGACTGGTGACTGGGAACTGGGAACTGACCAGGACCAAGTTCCTAGTCGCCAGTCCCCGTGCGGTAGAATCTACGCACCTCCGACAGCAATTCGGGCCACGCGCCGACCAGACGGCGCGCCGGCGGCAGTGTCCGTAACAGCTCCTGCCCGTACGACATACGGATGACACGTGCGTCGCAGATGACCACTACCCCGCTGTCCGTGCTGGTCCGGATGAGGCGCCCAAACCCCTGCTTCAGGCGCAAGGCGGCGTGCGGCAGCATGTACTCGGCGAAAGCGTCCCCACCGGCGCGCTCGATTGCCTCGCAGTGGGCGGCGGTGAGCGGATCCGTGGGCACTTTGAACGGCAGCTTGGCAATGACGAGCCCGCGCAGCGCGTCACCGGGGACATCAACCCCTTCCCAAAACGACGACGTGCCCAGCAACACGGCGCCGCTGGTGGCGCGGAACCGGCGCAACAGTTCGTCGCGCGTGTTTTCGCCGTGCACCAGCAAGGGCCAGTCGCGCTCGAAGCCGGCGGCCCGGAGCTCCGCGGCCACCAGCCGTACGTCACGGTGGCTCGTGAAGAGCGCGAAGATCCCGCCTTGCGACGCCTCGGCGACGTCCTTGATGATTCCGATGACGGCGGTCGCATGCGCCGCCTGCGCCGTGTTTGGCGGCGGAACGTCGGCGGGCACCACGAGCAGGGACTGGATGTCGTAGTGGAACGGCGACGGAAAGACACCGGTGGCCGGCTCGACGTCCTCTTCCGTGAGGCCCAGGCGATTGCGTGCGAACGAGAAGTCGCCGTCGGTGGCAAGTGTGGCGCTGGTGACGATCGCCGTCTTCACGCGACGAAACAGCTCATCACGCAGGATCGGCGCCAGGTCCAGCGGTACGCTCGTGGCCGTCACGGATTTCTCGCGGCCTTTGCTCTCCAGCCAACGCACCGTCTTGGCCCCGGCATCCGGCGCCAGCGTCTCCTTGAGCGCGTCGCTGGCGTTCTCGAGCCGGCGCGCCACGGCGCGGATCTCCGACAACATCGGCAGGCTGGTCTCATCCATCGTGTCGCTGCTCTCCAGGCGCTCGCGTACCATTTCAAGGCCGTCCCGCAGGATGGAGATCTCGCCGCGAGTGTCCTGCAGCGCGATGCGAAGCCCGGCGTCCCATGCATGATGCGAGGCGAAATCATCCGTGAGCCGCAACACCGGCCCGCCCGATGCGTCCAGCACCTGATCCAACAGGTCGAACAGGAGCGTGGACTTCTCGCGCGCGCCACGTACCGCCGGCGCGAGCCGTTCCTCCACAAGATCCAGGCTTGCCACGCTCAGCAGATCGCGCATCGCACCCAGACGCGAGATCAGCGCCGGCAACAAGCCACGACCGCGCCGCTCCAGCCGGGAGAACAACCGCTGCAGCCCACGCCGGGTGACCGTGAGCCCCAGGTGGTTGGCGGCGGCGTCTTCCAGGTGGTGCCCCTCGTCCACGATGAGACGCGAGTACGCTGGCAGCACCGCGGCATCGGCCCAGTTGTTGGTCGCGCGACGCACCGCCACGTCGGAGAGCAGCAGGTGATGATTCACCACAATCACGTCGGCTTGCGCGGCCACGCGCCGCGCCTTGAACACGAAACACTTCTCGAAGTGCTTGCACTGGAACCGCTGGCACAGATCCGGCTCGGCCGCGACTTCGTCCCAGATCTCCGCGCGCGGCTGTGTCGCGAGGTCACTCAGTGAGCCGTCCGACGTCCTGGACGCCCAGTTGATGATGTCGCCCAGTTCGCCGCGGGTGCCGTCGTCGAACAACGTGGCTTCGGACGACTCGGCGTTCTCGAGACGCGACAGGCACACGTAGTTGCGCCAGCCCTTGAGCAACGCAAAGCGGACTTTCTGATCGTCGAGCGCCTTTTCGAGGAACGGCAGGTCCTTGCCGACGAGCTGCTCCTGGAGGTTGATCGTGTTTGTGGACACCACCGTGCGCTCGCCGTTGCGTGCGGCCCAACGCAGCGCCGGTACCAGATAGCCCAGCGACTTGCCGACGCCGGTACCGGCCTCGAGCAGCCCGATGCCGCCGAGGTTATAGAGCTTGGCAATGCGTTCGGCGTACGCGCGCTGGCTGGGACGGTCCTCGTAGCGGGGGTGTGCGCGCGCGATGGCGCCCTCTTCCCCCAGGTCGCGCTCCATTTCCTCGACGCCGAGCGCTTGCTTGGGCTCGACGTCCGGCACCTCCACGACGACGTAGAGATTCCCCGCGTCGTTGTCCACGATGCCAAACCCGATGCCGTCGTCGTAGATACGCGCCGCCACCTGCGTGTCGGCGTCGGACGGCTCCAGCACGCCGGACGGATGGTTGTGCACCAGCATCTGGCCGCGCTCGGCGAATCCCGGAAGCGCCAGGACCGACACCGGATCGCCTCGCGCCACGACACGCGCCGTCTCGATGGCGCCTTCGTCGTCGAGTTCGCAGGCGAAGCACACCTCGCGACCTCCCGCGAGTCGGATCGCGGCGCGAATGGCCTTCGCGGCGCGCGCGCCCAACCGCGAGTGACTGGTGACTGGGGACTGTGGACCGGGCATTCCAGAAGAATCCTAGTCATCCCGCACCAGTCCCCAGTTACCAGTCCCCAGTTCCTAGGTCTTGAGCGGCTTCTTCTTCGCGGCCGGAAACAGCACGTTGTTCAGTATC
>JBBTFS010000058.1:0-24570 GCA_038060705.1 Gemmatimonadota bacterium | reverse complement strand
CTAGCGCCGCACGGCCAGTTCGGCCGTCGCGGTGGACCGCACGAGGCCGATCACCGCGCGCACGTCTTCTTCACGTGTGCGGTGGCCCGGGATGCACAGCCGTAGCGAGAACACGCCGCGCAGTTGCGTGGACGACATCAGCACGAACCCGGTCTTGTTGATGGCGTCGTTCACCCGTTCGTTGAACGCGTTGAGCAACTCGCGGTCGTCCATACCCTTGGGGTGCACGCGAAAGCAGACGATGCCAAACCGTGCCGGACTCAGCACTTCCAGCTCGGGCGCCTCGCGCACCAGGCGCTCGGCCAGCTCGGCCAACGCCATGCCGTACTCCTGCGCGGCAGCGATCGCCGCGGTGCCCCAGTATTGCACCGAAACCCACACCTTCATCGCACGCGAATAGCGCGTCAGCTGCTCGCCGTAATCCGAGAAGTTCACCTCGGTGTCGCGTGCGCGAACGTCGTGCAGGTACTCAGGGTGCACACTGAACGCAGCCTCCAGCTTGGACGGATCGCGCGCCAGCAGGCAGCCGCACTCGAACGGCACGTACAGCCATTTGTGCGGGTCCAGCGTGAGCGTGTCCGCGCGCCCCAGCCCGTCCAGCAACTCACGCCCGGACTTGGTGAGCACACTGAACCCGGCGTACGCCGAGTCGGTATGAAGCCAGAGCTTCTCGTCACGGGTGAAGTCGGCCAGCGCGTGCAACGGATCTACCGCGCCGGTATTCGTGGCGCCGGCCGTCGCGCACACGATGAACGGCACGAGGCCCGCCTTGCGATCCGCGTCGACCATCTCGCGCAGCTTGTCCACGCGCATCCGGTACGCGTCGTCGCTGGGCACGGCGCGCACCTGGCTGCGCGGGATGCCGGAAATCCACGCCGCCTTCATGAATGACGAGTGGGCCTGGTCCGAGCAGTACGCCGTGAGCTTGGGCAGGATGCTCGCGTCATCGCCCACCGCGTGGTGTCGCGCCGCGACCACCGCCGTGACTGTTGCCGCGGAACCGCCGCTGGTGAGTAGCCCGCGGCTTCCCTCCGGCATTCCCATCCAGCGCCGGAACCACTGGAGCACGGTGAGCTCGACTTCATTCGGCCCGGCCGCCACTGGCCACACGCCGGCAAAGAAGTTGAATCCCGTCGCCAGCCAATCGCCGGCCACCGCTGGAAACGTGGGGCAACTGGGGATGTAGCCGAGGAAGCGTGGATGCGGCTCGCGCGCATGGTTGGGCACGACGTTGGCGCGAAACCGGTCGAGAATCGTCTCGAACGCCGTCGGCCCGGCAGGCGGTTCGGCGCTGAACAACGCACGGGCCGAAGGCCGGTCCAGGGTGCTGAACGCGGGCTGGTCGCGCAGCGTGGCCAGGTGTTCGGCCACGAGGTCGGCCACCTGATGGCCGATGCGGCGCATCGTCGCCTGGTCCAGATCCAGCGACGGCGGCCCAACCGCTTTCCCGCTCACTTCCGCTTCTTCGCCTTGGCCTTTGGCTTCGCTTTCGCCTTGGGTTTGGCCTTCGCCTTGGCCTTGGGCTTTGACTTGGCCTTTGCTTTGGCGGGGGCCGGCTTCACCGGCGTCGCGGCGGGCGATGGAACACCGGCGGCAAAATCCGACGGACGCACGAAGGAGTACGGCTGCTGCGGCCGCAGGGCGCTGCCGGTCCTGAGCGGCGGCAACGGGTGCTTGCGAGGGCGGCCACTCTTTCGCGCGGCCTGCCCCTCGGCCATGAGCTTGTCGAACGCGGCTTTGGCTTCCGCCAGGAGCTTGGCGTGCAGCGACCGTGCGGCGCTCGTGGAGCGGTCCTTTTCAGCCCGGAAGAGGTCCTCGGGGCGCTGGTAGACGCGGGGCGCCTGATAATGCGGCACCGGCGTGGCGTTCTTCTTGTTGTTGGGCATGCGTATTTGGTGCGTTAATGCTACTCACTTGAAGCGTGACAGGGAGAACGGCGAGATGTCCATCGCGGTCTTCCCTTCCATGGTCATTTGCGCGGCGATCTCGCCGATGCCGGTCGCGAACTTGAAGCCGTGTCCCGAGCAGGGGCTCAGCAGCAGCGCGCGTCCGTGCTCGATCCAGTCGATGATGAAGTGGCGGTCCGGCGTGTTGGTGTAGAGGCAGACGCGGGCGTCCAGCAGTTTGCCGGCGGCGCCCGGCATCACCTCGTCGAGAATCGAGCGCGCCGCGGCGTTCTCTGCGTCGGAAACCACGCGGTTGACCGTCTCCGGAGACGTGGGCAGGCCCGAGTGATGCTTGCCGCATTTCACCCCGTGGCCCTCGTCTCCCATCGTGAGGAACATGTCGCCCGGCATTTCGAACAGGGCCACCGGTGTGATGGTCGCGCGGTACTTCTCGCCTGCCACGTCGGGCTGGAACCAGTGCGACATCTGCCGCTCGATCTCGAGCGGAATCTTGAGTGACATCTTCTTGGCGAGACCGGGGAGCCAGGCGCCGGCCGCTACGATCAGCCGCTCTGCGTCATACGTGCCGGCGTGCGTGCTGACGGATACTCCGCGCGAGCCCACTGACCAGCTGACCACTTCGCTTCCGAGTTTCAGCTGGGCACCGAGTTGGATTGCGCCGACGTGAAACGCATGGACGCACTTTTCGGGCGCCAGCATGCCGGCGCGATGCTCCAGCAAACCCACCCATTCCGGGCGGGCGCGGTACGCCGGAAAGCGCTCGGTGATTTGCGCGGCGCTCAGCAGGTCGTGCGCGATGTTGTGCGTGCGGACACTCTCGACGGCGCCCTTCAGGAGCTCGCCCTGCTCGGGCCCCACCCAAAGTCCGCCGGTCTGCATGAAGAGCTTTTCGCCGCACTCGCGCTCCAGCTCCGCCCATAGTTCATAGGAGCGGCGCACCAGCGGCACATACAGCGGGTGCTCGTAGTAGGCCTCGCGGATGATGCGCGTGTGGCCATGCGTTGAGCCCATGTGATGCGGCGGGGCCAGCCGGTCGAACGCGATCACCTTGGCACCGCGCTTGGCCAGTGAGTACGCGGCGGCGCTTCCCATGGCGCCGAGCCCGACGATTGCGACATCGTATTTCATTGTGCGCGAAGCGTGTGTGTCATCCTGAGCGAAGCGAAGGATCTAGTCTGACAGACCTTTGTCGCGAACCACCATCATGGTGCCCTGCATCGCGGCCACGAGCTTCTCTTCCTTGCCGTTGATCGAAAAGACATCCGCCCGGCACACCATGATCGTCCTGCCGGGCCGGATCACTTCGGCGCGCGCGATTATCGCGTCGCCCTTGGCCGGCGACAGCATGTTGACCTTGAACTCCACCGAGAGGACGGCCGCGTCGGCCGGCATGAGCGAGAGCGCCGCGTAGCCGCAGGCGCTGTCCGCCAGCGAGGCGATGGCTCCGGCATGCACGAACCCGTGCTGCTGCGTGAGGTCGTCGCGGACGTTCATCCGCAGACTCACGCGACCCGCCGAGAGCTCGGCGATCTCGGCGCCAATGGTCGCCATGAAGGCCTGCTTTGCGAAACTGGCGCGGACGCGCGCCTCGAAGCCCGGGTCGGCCGCCTTGCCACTCACGTGGGCCTCGCGTGGCGAATCGTGCGGAACTCGAAAGCGTCTGGCCGGGCGTAGTGGCCGCTCACGTCCAGCGTCATGCTCTCCTGCCGCACCTGGTCGAGATCGATCTCCGCGAGCACGACCTTTTCGCGTTCGACGACGGGACCGGCCAGGACCGTTCCGTCGGGACCCACCACCATGCTGCCGCCGCTCAGCGCCCACTCGCCGGTGCGGCCGGGGTGCAGCTCGAGCTCCTTTGGCAGCGCCGCCATCTTCATGAGCGAACCGGCCGCCAGCACAAAACAGCGACCCTCGAAGGCGTAGTGCCGGCTGGCCAGTTGGTGCATTTCGTGTACGGTGGGCCAGGCAGCCACGTGGATATCCTCGCCTGAATCGTGCATGGCCTGGCGGGCCAGCGGCATCCAATGCTCCCAACAGATCAGGCCCCCTACGCGGCCAACGGGCGTGTCCACCGCGTGCAAACCGTTGGCGTCGCCGGCGCCCCACACCATGCGTTCGGAGTACGTGGGCATGAGCTTGCGGTGGTGGTTGGCCAAGGTGCCGTCGGGCAGATAGGTGAGCATCGAGTTGTACAAAGTGCCGCGGCCGGGGCCGCTTTCCAGGCGCTCGATGACCCCCACCACCATCGCGACATTGGCCTCCCGCGCGATGCCCGACAGCGCCTTGCCGCCATCGCCATTCACGACGACGCTCTGACTGAACATCCGCGAATAGACCTCCTTCACCGGCGGATGGTTCCAAAGTGCAGCATCGCGACAGTGATCCAGCCACGCCGGGTACCCCGGGAGCCATGTTTCGGGGAAGACCACGAGCTTGGCGCCGCTGCCGGCGGCCTGTCTGGCGAGCACGCGGGTCTTGTCCAAACCGGCGGCCAGGTCCGGTGCGATCTCGGCTTGTGCGATGGCGACGCGAATCTTGCTCACCCCCGAGAATCTACAGCCCGAGCAGGGTCACGCGTCCCAATGGCTCAATTGTGAGGGGCGTCGTGAGGTCCGGTTCGCCGTCCAGGTGCGCCTCGACGGGTCGACTCCGCGCCTCGATCTTGAGGCGGCGCATCCGCGCATGACGGACGTATGGCAGCCTGAGATGCGGCGCGCCTGGAAACAGAATCGCGATCCAGAATCGCGCGAGCTCGAAGAAGTTCCGGTAGTTGAGCAGGAGGACGTCCGCGAGGTCGTCGGCCGGATCGGCGTTCGGTACCGTGAGTTGCGGGCCAGCCCAGCGTTTGGTGTTGGCTACCATAACGGACGTGACATCGGCGCGCAGTGGCTCGCCGTTCTCCAGTTCACCTTCTACTGTCATCAGCGGATAGTCGTAGAACGGACCAAGGTGCAGCGCGCTGATCACGACGCCCAGGAATCCGGCCACACGTTTCACGCGACGCGACGTGCGCCACATGAGCTGGCCGTCGAACCCAACGCCGAGTTGGAGCAGCATGAGGTGACCGTTCACGCTCCAGGTGCGGAACGACACCGGGCGCGTTGGTCCCGCGAGCACGTGCGCGGCGCGCACAGGGTGGTTGGGCAGGCCGAGTTCGAACGTGAGAACGTTGGTGGTGCCGGTGGGGATCACGGCGATGGGGATGTCCCTGCCGGCGAGAGCGGCGGCGCAGGCGGCCACGGTGCCGTCACCGCCACAGGCCACCACCTGCGTGACGCCGGGTGTGGCAGCCAGCGCGCGGCGTATGGGCCCGATCATGTCGCGCGCCTCGGTGGCCACCAGCATGCTGGGCCCCGGCAGCGCCCGCAGCACGCGCAGCGCCGCATGGAGTCGCGGTTGTTTGATGGCCGCGCCGCCTTTGGGGTTGTAGACGATCAGCCGCATGTCGGCCGACGCGAACTCACCGGATACTCATCCTTGCCGAATGGTTGGTCTCGGGCGAAGGCTCCCGGAGCGCCTCAATTGTAGGACTGGGGCACAGTGAACGCCACGTGGGTGGGAAACTGATTGCACGGTGAAGCTGCTCGCGTCATGTTGGAGCCTCGCACTCAGGAGACCGTCATGCGCACCGCCCTCGTTCTGCTCGCATTCGCAACCGTCGTCTCGCCGCTCGATGCGCAGGCGCCGAAGGGCAAGAAGCCCCAGGACCGGATTCTCGCGTGGGAACTGGAGTCCTACGGCGGGGCGTCAATGCAGGAAGTGATCGCGACGGCCCGACCGAGATTCCTCATGCCAACCCCAACGAACAGGGACGCCGGTGCCCGAACGGAGTGGCGCGTGCTGGTCTACATCGGCACACACGCGATTGGCGATACCGTCGTCCTGGGCTCATACAAGGCCAGTGAAGTGAAGGAGGTCCGGCACTTTCGGCCGAACGAGGCGAGCGCGCGGTTCGGTTCGGACAATGCGGCGGTGATTCTGTTGACGCTGAAGGACCAGAAGCCGTAGTCCGTTGTACGCGACGGCTTGGGCCGCGATCTTCAGCCGCTGACTACGTCGCCGCCGCCCACACCCGCACGCGGTCCCGGCCCCCGCGCTTCGCCGCGTACAGCGCCTCGTCCGCACGGGCCTTCAGTGAATCGGCGAACTCGCGCGTGGCACCTTTGAGCTCCGACTGCGATACGACGCCGACGCTGGCCGTGAGCCGCATCCGGTGTTCGCCGCTCTGGAACTCGTGTTCGCGAATGGCGTCGCACAGCCGCGTCGCCAGGTGATAGGCGCCAGGCGCTGCGGTATCGGGGAGCACGAGGCAGAACTCCTCGCCGCCGGTCCGCGCCACGACGTCACCGGTACGCGCCGCATGCAGCAACAGCGCACCCACCTCGCGCAGGGCCGCGTCGCCAGCCGGGTGGCCCAGCGTGTCGTTGACGTTCTTGAAGTGGTCGATGTCGATCGCCAGCAGCGAGATATCGCTCCCGGCGCGAGTGGCTCGCGCCACTTCACGGGCGAGTGATTGTTCGAACCCGCGCCGGTTTTCGCAGCCGGTGAGCGGATCGGAAAGCACGAGATTCGCCAACTGACCGCGGACACGATTGTAGGCGCGTCCCAGGCTGGTGATGCTGTCGGGACGCGTATCGCCGGACTCGTCGTAGGCCCCCGAGAAGTCACCCTCTTCAGCGCGGTTGAAGAGCTTGGCGATGACCTGAATCCGGTTGCGCAAGCGCGCCTGCTCCACGAGGCAAACAATGCCGGCCACCACGAACGCGGCCAGCGACCAGAGCTCCTCGCGCCAATGCAGCGGCGAGCCGATCGCGATGCTTTGCTGCACCAGCAGCGGGTAGGCCACGACGGTGGTCCCGAACGCCCACACTGCCGCGCGCTGACCGAGATAGAACGTGGACAGGTGCAGCACGAGAAAAGCGAAGATCAGTACGCGCCCGAAGTACTGCGGCGCGGAGAACGCGATGGTCACGCCAAAGACGAGGCCGACGTCGGCGCTGGCCGTGGCGGGCAGCAACCAGGCAGCCACGCGGCCGAGCTTCGCGAGTACGGTAGTGGCCACTGCCAGCGCCAGGTAAATGACCGTGGCGACGAGGACGACCGGAACCACTGGCGATTCACCCGCACCCTCACTGACGAGCAACAGGAGCTCGGCGACGGCCGCGGTGGTGGCGATCAGTACGCGGAGCCGGCCCTGCCACAACAGGACTTCGCCGTAGGGTGCGTGCTGCCCGTGGAGTGAAAGCGGAATGGACACGAGGTGGGGTGCGCGCCAGCCGGCTTCGACTGGTCGATCGCTCCGGCGGTATTCTCCGGATCGACACCCCATATGGCTAGGGTCGTGCCACGCTGCGAACGGCGCCTTAAGTCATTGTCGGCAATGATACTTACAACGGTGTAATCCTGGCGTCATCGCCCCGTAAATGGCATTCCGCCGACAAGGTGGCGAACTGCGAGGCAGCGCCGTGTGACGGCGCTCACGCCCACCGGACGTACCTAGAATCGCGCTTCGAGGTATAGGTCCAAACGGTTTCCGCGGCGTGGGAACAGCCCGTGCGAAAGGTCCGCGCGAACGAGGCCGTCGAACATCGAAACACCGACGCCCGCACCACTCATCGGGCGCCCGACCTGCTTCACCTGCGTGCGATCACCGACCCAGCCGATGTCACCGAACACGACGGGCCGCACGCCCTGCAGTGTCCTGCCCAATTCAAGGCGGCCGAGCCAGAACGCGTTGCCGGCGTTAGCGGTGTCGGCGCGTTGACCGCGCACCGTTTGCGTGCCGCCGAGGTACCACAGCCGCTGGTTGGGCACGTTGCCGACGCTCGTGCCACCCGCGAGGGTGAGGGCGGTAGCGACCTTGCCAATGCTCTGCGTGAAGGTGAGGTCCAACGCACCGCGGCCAAACGCGCCGCCGGCCGTGTCGCTCGTGGCACCTTCGACGCGGACGTCCGTGAACATCCGGAAGCCGTTGGGATCCAAGCCGCGCGTGTGGATGAAGCGCATCGAGGCGCCCGCGTAGTTGCGCGTCTGCGTCGTGATATTCGGCCGGAACGCGGCGCCCAGCGTGAACAACGTGCTGACGGACGCCGCGCGCTCCCGCTCCGCGAAGAAGCGCCACGTGAGCGGGTTGCCGCGCTCGCGCGCCAGCTCCAGCTCCGCGCCTGCGGTGCGGTAGTAGAAGCCTTCGTCGCGCCCGAAGAGCAGCGCCGACATCGACGATCCGAAGCTCAAGGGACTGCCCCAGTCGTTGGCCGCGGCCAGTCGCGAATACACGCGTCCGCTGATCGCGCGCCGCAGATTGCTGCGCGAAACGCCGAGCTCGAAGTTCGGCACGAAGTCCGCCAGCCCGAGGCGGCCCTGGGCAGACGCGGTATAGCCCCCGCCCAGCACCTGCTCGACGCGAATCGCCGACGACAGTCCCTCGACGCGATTGTAGCGCGTGAACTCCAAGCCGTACTTGATCTGCGGCGGCACAGCGCCAAAGGCGAAGGGCGGCTGGGCGGTCATCGACAACGCTTCCTTGATGAGCGCGTCGCGCTCCGCCGACCCGGACACTTCCTCGCCTTCGTCGTAGATCGACTTTGGCAGGTCCGGCGAGTTGGCAAGCTTGGAGATGTCGCAGGTGACGTGCGTGGCGACATTCAGGTTCGCGCTGCGGCGGTGCTCCATGATCGTCCGCGAATTGGTGCTGTCGCAGCGCGGTACCTCGATCTTGAGCCCCTGCCTGACGGAATCCGCGACGGCCTCCCGCTGCGCGCGTCGGACCGCGCGCGCGGAGTCGCGCCACGCCCGCAGCTCCTTGCCTTCCAGGGAGTCAGGCGGCTGCGGCCGGATCGTCACCTTGATCGGCGGAAGCGAGTCGATCGCATTCACCGACGCGTACTTGAAACTCTGCTCCATCTTGAATGGCACGCGCATGAAGCTGACGCGCGCGTCGCCCTCGGCGCTGTGCCGGCGCGGCAGCCAGAAGCGGCCTTCATAGAGACCGTATTCCACCGCGATCGCCGAGATCTGCGCGCTCATCGGCGAAATCAGCGGCTTGACCCAGACCGGGATGTCGTCCTGCGCGGTAGAGTCCTCTTCGGCCACCTTGGCCCAGACGTCCATCGGCACGGCGAGCCGGTACGCGGCGCGCACCAGTTGTCCGGTGCGCACGTCGAACCACAACGCGCCCACCACGACGTTCCACTTGGACACACGCGGGCGCACGTTGATTTCACGCAGTTGCACGATGGTGCCGTCGGGGAGCTTGAAGCTCACCGAATCACCCGCTTCGTAGGTGTAGTACGCCTCCGCCCCTTCGGCCAGGGGATGCACCACATCGCGGTCGTTCACCCGTGCCTCGACATTCTCGCCGCCGAAGAACTTCAGCATCGGCTCCTGGCCAGGGTAGTACGGGATGGGATTCATGTCCGAATCCATGTCGGCAGCGGCTTCTTTCTGCGCCTCCTCGGGCGCTATCGGGATAACCGTGCGCGCGCCTTTCACCTCGATCCACGCGCCGGTATTGCGGTGCCACTTCACTTGCGTGGCGTTCTCATGGCGGAAGATCAGGCGGTCGCGCCCGATCTTGGAGAAGCCCATACCCGCCGAGACGCGCAGGTACGTAGTGGCATCGTAGCTCATGAGCGCCGAGTCCTGCGCCATGCGCATGGCCCGCGCGCGCTCCACCATCGTGCGCGCTGCCGCCGACTTGTACGCGGTCCGCAAATGCTCGGCGGTCACAGGGATCCGCGTAGCGGGCCGGCGGCCATCGTTCCCGACGCGCACGCCGACGCTCACTTCCCGCTTCACAGACGTGTCCTGGCGGACCGGCGGGGTGGCTTCGACCCCGACGCGGATCTGCAGCGTCAGGGCGAGCGTCAAAAGGGCGGGCATCTGCCAGATTCTACGCCGCTTACGGGCCGGATGTTTCGTCCGGAAACACCATTGCGACGCCGAGTCTGATTCTTTCCATTTCCCTCTTGCCTATTCCCCTTTCCCCGTCGGTTTCTATGCGCCGGTTGCTCACGATCGCTGCTTCCCTGCTGGTGGTATTGGCACGCCCGGACTTCGCCCAGTCGGCTGTTGATTGGTCCGCGCTCCAGCGCGAGACCGTCCAGATCCTGTCGGACTATCTCAGGATCAACACGGCCAATCCGCCGGGAAACGAGCTGGACGGCGCGCTGTTCCTGAAGCGGATTCTGGAGCGCGAGGGATTCGAGGTGCAGCTGCTGGACACGGCCGAATTCCGCGGCCGGCGCGGCGCCAACCTGTACACGCGCCTCAAGGGCAACGGCTCGCGGAAAGCCATCGCGCTGGTGAGCCATATCGACGTGGTGCCAGCCGACCCGCGCTATTGGAGCGTGGATCCGTATTCCGGCGCCATCAAGGACGGGTACGTCTACGGACGCGGCGCGCTGGACATGAAGAGTCAGGGCATCGCGCACCTGATGGCGATGGTCGCGCTCAAACGCAGCGGCGCTCCGCTCACGCGCGACATCGTTTTCATCGCCAACACCGACGAGGAGTTGGGCTCACTCGGCGCCATCGTCTTCGCCGAGAAGCACGCCGACCTGCTCAAGGACGTGGAGTTCCTGATGACGGAGGGCGGCGGCAACTCGTTCAAGGACGGCAAGCTCGAGTACTTCGGCGTGGGCGTGGCGGAGAAGCGCACGTTCTGGCAGCACCTCACCGTGAAAGGCACGCCATCGCACGGCTCACGTCCAACCAAGGCGAATCCGGTGCCGCGACTGGTCCGCGCGCTGAACAAAATCGCCGCGTACGAAACGCCGCTGCACCCCACGCCCGGCGTGCGGAAGTTCTTCAAGGACATTTCGGTGTCGTATCAGGGCCAGCAGCGAACCTGGCTGGCCGACATCGACGCGGCGATCAAGGTGCCGCGCGCCCGTGAGTGGATCCTGAGCGACCTGTACTGGAATGCGATCCTGCGAAACACGATCTCGCTCACGGGGCTCCAGGGGTCGAACAAGACGAATGTGATCCCGGCCGAGGCCGGCGCGGACATCGACATCCGCCTCCTGCCGGACGCGGACCCGAATCAGGTTCTCGAGACACTCAAGCGCATCGTGGACGACACCGCGGTGGTGTGGACCGCGCAGCTCCAGCCCAAGGCGCCGCTGGAGAGTCCGCTCGACAACGACCTGTTCCGGGCTATCGAGCGAGCGGCGCGCGAGCGCGACCCCAAGGCATTCGTGACGACGCCGATGCTCACCGGCGCCACCGACCGGCCCACGTACCGGGCGTTGGGCATCGCGACGTATGGGTTCGATCCGTTCAAGGTCGAGACCGCGGATGCGCAGCGCGGCGTGCATGGCAACGACGAACGAATCTCGGCGGAGAACATGGGCTTCGGCGTGAAATACCTGTACGACGTGCTGCGTTACGCACAGACGGATTCGCCGCGGTGATTCCGTCGCTCGAAGTGGCGTTTACCGCCAAGTTGTGGCGCTATCCCGGCAAGGGCGGCTGGCACTTCGTGACGCTGCCGGACAAATACTCGCCGCCGGTGACGCACGGATGGGGCCGCACGCCGGTGTTCGCCGTGGTGGACGGCCACGAGTGGAAGACCAGCGTGTGGCGCGGCAAGGACGGTCGGTCGCTGCTGGCAATTCCCAAAGCCGTGCGCGGCGTCAAGCGCGACGGCGACCGCGTGAAAGTCCGGCTGACGTTCGCGGCGCTGTAGCGCCGGTCGTCTACTTCCTGGGAGCGTCGCTGGCGGCGTGCTTTGGCCGTTCGCGATCCAGCACAGCCGCGGTCTTTTCCGCGATGTGGCGCCGCCGCATCCACCAGCCGCCCGCGAACATCAACACGACGAGCACCGTGCCAATCATCGGCACATAGCGTCGCACTTCGCCAATCGTTTCCTCGGCGAATCGTCCCAGCCAGAAACCCACGATCGTGAAGACCGCGGACCACACAACGCAACTGATGGCGCTGGCCGTGAAGAACAGCCACATCGGCACACGGGCCACGCCGCAGGCGATCGGCAGCGGAATGCGCAGGCCGTACGCAAAGCGCACGCCCAGCGAGGCGCGCCACGGATGACGGCGCACGATGACCGCGGCCTGAAGCACCAGCGGACGCAGTTTGGGCCAGCGCTTGCGCACACTGCGGCTCTGCACCCGGCCCAGCGCGTACAGTCCCAGTCCTGTCACCCAGGTACCGAGCGACAACGCGATGACGACGGGAATGATGTGCAGGTTGCGGTCGTAGGCCTGCACGCCGCCGAACAACGGCGCCGCCTCCTCCACCACAAAGCCCATCGCGCCGAGGGTGATGTACGCCCACAGCTTCTGCAGCAAGGTCATTTGCCGCGTCTGATCACGCGGCCGGCACGGGCATCGGTGAATTTCCCGCTGTCAACGGCCGCGACGCCGTTGACGAACACGTAGTCGATCCCCACAGGGTACTGCGCGGGGTTCTCGAACGTCGCCTTGTCCGCGATGGTGGCCTCATCGAACACCACAACGTCCGCGAAAGCGCCCGGTTTCAGGACGCCGCGATCCATCAGCTTGAGCCGTGCGGCGGACTGGCCCGTCATCTTGTACACGCCGGTCTCCAGCGACATGAGCTTGAGGTCGCGCACATAGCGGCCCAAGACGCGCGGGAACGTGCCGAAGGCGCGCGGGTGCGGCGACGTGCCGTCTCCCTGCTGCGAAAGCCGCCCGTCCGATCCCACCATCGCCTGCGGATGCTTGAGGATGCGTTGAACGTCCTGCTCCTCCAGCACGTGGTAGATCATGCTGGCGCCGCCATGGAGCTGGCCCTCGATGACGAGCTCGGCGCCGGTCTCGGGCGTGGGCGAGAGGCCGCGTTGCCTGGCCCAGTCGGCCAGCGTCTTGCCATTGAGGCCAGGCTGGTACCGGAAGCTGGAGAACTGGATGCGTGCGATGTCGCCACCGCCGCGGTCGTTGTTGATGTTGAAGATGATTCCGCTCTTGATGCTGTCGCGCAACACGGGATCCTTGGTGCGGCGCACGAACGATGAGTCCCCGCCGTCAAACGCCCACGTGGGGATCAGGACCGCAAGGCCGGTGGACGTCGCCGTATACGGGTAAACGTCGGCCATGACGTCGATGCCGATGCGGCGCGCGGAATCCAGCATGCGGAGCGTGGTAACGCTCTGGCCCCACATGCCGGGGCCAACGGCTTTATGGTGGGTGAGCACGATCGGGATCCTGGCTTCGCGTCCGATGGTGATCGCCTCGGCGACACCCTGGAACAGGCCCAAGCCCTCTTCGCGCAGGTGCGACGTGTAGATGCCGCCGGCTTGGGCCGCGACTTTCGACAGCGCGATGACTTCGTCGATCCTGGAGAAGTTGCCGGGCAGGTAACGCAGGCCGGTGGAGATGCCGAACGCGCCGTCACGCATGCCACCGGCGATCAGCGCCTTCATGCTGTCGAGTTCCTGCGCCGTGGGCGGCCGGTTCACCGTGCCCATGACGCGCTGCTTGACGGTGTTGTGGCCGATGAGATAGCCGACGTTGGCGCCGATGCCCTGCTTGTCGCGCGCATCCATGTACGTGCCCAACGGCAGTGGCGAGCCGCCGTCCGGTCCACCGAGCGAGAAGGTCACGCCCTGACGGACCGCGCTCTCCATGCCGGGCAGGTTTGCCAGCGGATCGATATGCGCGTGCATGTCGATAAAGCCCGGTGACACGATTCGGTTGGTGGCGTCGACGACGCGGGCGGCGCGGTTGGTGGCGACAGCCGTCCGCGAGACGAGCACGACGCGGTCGCCCTTGATGGCGACATCGGCGCGATAGCGCGCGGCGCCTGTGCCGTCGATGACGGTGCCGCCGCGGATCAGGACGTCGAATTCCTGCGCGCCGAGCAGCGCAGGAGCCAGGAGCAGAAGGAGTGAGCGTTTCATAAGAAGCCTAAGATCCTTCGCCGCGCTCAGGATGACAACTGCGCGGTCCCGGCGTACAGTCGTGCCTGCAATCCCGCGTACAGCTTCGTGGACACCGGGCCGGGCTTGCCGTTGCCGATCTTGCGGCCGTCCACCTCCACGATCGGCGTGACGTCGGTGGTGGTACCGGACACGAACAGCTCGTCCAGCCCGAACATCTCGTCCTTCGTAAATGCCCGTTCGCGCACAGGTACCCCTAGTTCGCGCGCCACTTCCAGCACGACCTCGCGGGTCACGCTCGGCAGGATGAGCGGGCCAAGCGGGTGCGTGACAAGCGTGCCGTCCTCGACGCCGAGCACCGACGTGTGGGTGCCTTCGGTGACGATGCCATCGCGGACGTAGATCGCTTCCATGGCGCCGGCGGCCGCGGCTTTCTGCCTGGACATGCAATTGGGCAGCAGCTGCACGGTCTTCACATCACAGCGCAGCCAGCGCACGTCGGTGTCCGTGATCGCCCTGGCGCCGGCCTCGCGCATGGCGTGCGGCACCTCGAACCTGCTGACCATGGCGAGCACGGTGGGCTTGGTGCCCGCCGGCGGGAAGGCGTGCGTGCGGGGCGCGGCGCCGCGAGTGATCTCGACATAGAACGTGCCTTCGCCAGTCGTGAGGTTGTTGTCGTTGAGCAGGCGCGCAGCGACGCCGGCCAGCGCTTCAACGTCCTTGTCCGGGTACGCAATCTCGAGGGCCTTGAGGCCGCGCTTGAGGCGGCGGTCGTGGCGGGCGTTCTCGAAAAGTTTGCCGTCGATGACGCGCCAGACTTCGTAGACGCCGTCGCCGAAGATGAACCCGCGGTCCAGGACCGAGACCTTCGCGTCGGCGCTGTCGACGAGCGCGCCGTTGAGGTAGACGATCATGCCTTCAATTCTAGCCGATCCTCAGCTAGTCGCCGGCTGGAGCCACCACGGGGTGTTCGGCGGTGCGCGGCGCGGACAGACCGACCTTGCCAGCGAGCTTCGACCGGATCTCGTCCATGACCTCGTAGATCGTCGGGATCACCAACAGCGTCAGGAATGTGGACGTGATCACGCCGCCGATGATCGCCACGCCCATCGGCGCACGGAACGCGGCGCCCTCGCCGGTGCCGAGCGCGATGGGCAGCATGCCCGCGATCAGAGCAAAGGTCGTCATCAGGATCGGACGCAACCGGATCGCGCCGGCCTCGATCAATGACTCGCGCAGCGGCATTCCCTTCTCCTCGCGTGCCCACTTGGCGAAATCGATGAGCAGGATGGCGTTCTTGGCCACGATGCCCATCAGCAGGATCACGCCGATGAGACTCATCAAGTTGATCGTGTAATTCGTCACCGCCAACGCCAGCATCACGCCAATCAGCGACAGCGGCAGCGACATCATGATCGCCATCGGGTCCAGGAACGACCCGAACTGCACCACGAGGATCAGGTACATGAGCAACACAGCCAGCCCCAGCGCCGAGAAGATCTGACCGAAGACCTCGGTCTGCGACTCCTGGTCGCCGCCCATCGTGACCTTCACGCCAGGCGGCAGCTGCATGCGGTCCACCGCCTTCTGGATGTCGGCGCCCACGTCACCCGCGGCTCGGCCCGATGTGTTCAACTCGACGTTGACCACAGGCTCGCGGTTCAGGTGATCGATGATGGCCGGACCCACGCCTTCGGAGACCGTCGCCACCTGACCGAGCGGCACGGTGGTCGGCGCGCCGGTGGGACCCATGATCACGAGCGGCAACTGCTCGAGGTCGGTGGCGCGCCGGCGCGATTCCGGCGCCAGGCGGATCATGACGTCGCGCGACTTGCCCGTGGGATCGATCCAGTCGCCGGCGTCGAGGCCCGCGAACGCCGCGCGCATCGACTGTGCCACTTGGCCCACGGTCACTCCCAGTGA
Organism: Gemmatimonadota bacterium; assembly: GCA_038060705.1. GTDB lineage: Bacteria > Gemmatimonadota > Gemmatimonadetes > Gemmatimonadales > Gemmatimonadaceae > DASPMP01. The sequence goes on along the minus strand of JBBTFS010000058.1, from coordinate 8,883 downwards.
GCCGGCGATGCCGCGCTGCAGCGACACTTCAAGCTCGGGCTTCTGGCCCTTGGACGACAGGCCGATGTCCACCGCGCCCGGAGTCTCGCGCGCAATGTCGCGAATCTGCTCGGCGACGATCGCGAGTTGCTTGGCATCCTGGCCACGCACCTGCACCAGGATCTGCTTGAAGCCACCGCTGAAGTCGTTGGTGAAGATGGAAACGGTGGCGCCGGCAACACGGCTCATCTGAGTGCGCAGATCGGCCGCCAGTATCTCAACGTTCCGGTCACGCGTGTCCTTGGGCGTGAGCTTCACGTAGATGTTGCCGACGTCCACCGCCCCGGTCGCTCCTTCGCCGAGCGTGGTGTACGTGTAGCGCACCTCGGGCTGCGAACGCACGATGCGCGCGACCTCCTGCGCTTTGAGCCGGGTGTACTCCATGTTGGAGCCGGGCGGCGTCTCGAGCTTCATGATGAACTCGGAGCGATCGTCCACCGGAAAGAACGCGGACCCTACGGTGCGGATCGGCGGCACCACTTGCGGCAACATGACGAACACGGCGGCGCCGGCTACGGCGATTCCCGCCCGGGCCCACTGGTTGAAGCGCCGCGAATTGAGCGCGAACACAACGATGGCAATGCCGAGCAGCGCGGCGAACAATCCGGAGACGCCACGCGTCGGCAACAGAAATGCGGCGAAGAACGTGCCCGCCGCGAGAACGAGCATGGACGCGCGGTGATCCAGCGCCCACGCCACCACCTTGCGGTAGTTGAGCGCTTGCTGATTGAACCAGCGGTTGAACACGTCGAGCTTGCGCGTGATCCACGCCTTCTCGTGCTCTTCCTTGTGCGGGTCCGGCCAGTACGCCGAGAGCATCGGGTCCAGCGAGAATGACACGAAGAGCGAGACGAAGACCGACGCGGCGATGGTGAGCGCGAACGGCTTGAACCACTGGCCGCCGACACCCGGCATGAAGCCGATCGGGATGAACACCGCGAGAATCGAGAACGTCGTCGCGGCCACGGCGAGACCGATCTCGTCCGTGCCTTCGCGCGCGGCGGTGTAGTGGTCTTTCCCCATCTCCACATGTCGCACGATGTTCTCGCGCACCACGATGGCGTCGTCGATCAGGATACCGATCGCGAGCGACAGTCCCATCAGGGACATCGTCTCGAGGTTGAAGCCCAGCGCCCAGACGGCGATGAAGCTGGCCAGCACGGAGATCGGCAACGCCACGCCGGTGATGACCGTGGAGCGCCACGAGTTGAGGAACAGGAACACCACCGCGACGGTGAGAATGGCGCCGAGGAACAGCGCTTCTTCCACCGTGCGCACGGAGTTCTTCACGCGCGTGCCGGCGTCCTTCACGATGTCGAGTGACGTGCCGGCCGGGAGCGTCTTCTTGATCTCGTCCAGGCGGGCGACGATCTTGGCCGCGACTTCGGTGGTGCTGTAGCCCTTGGACTTCTTGATGTCGATGGCGACAGCTTCCTGGTCGCCGCGATCGGTTGTGCCGAAGAGCGCCAGCGTGCGCGGCTCCTCGGTGGCGTCCTTCACGTTGGCGACTTCGCCCAGCCGGATCAGCCGGCCATTGCGCTCGGTGACGACGAGATTGGCGAACTCGGCGGGGCTCTCGATGCGGCCCAAGAGCCGGATGGAGCGCTCGTCCAGCGCGCCCGTGACGCGGCCCACCGGCGCGGCGAGGTTCTGGAGCTGCAGCGCCTGCACCACCTGGCCGACGCTCACGCCCGAGGCGTTGAGCTTGGACGGCACGACTTCGACGGTGAGCTCGCGCTCCACTTTGCCAAACGTCTGCACATCGGCAACACCAGCCAGCGAGCGCAACTCACGTGTGATGCCTGGATCAACCAACCGGGTCAGCTCGGCGGACGACAGGACGGTGGACGACACCGAGATGGACACGATGGGCCGGTCAGTGTCGTTGAACTTGCGGACGATCGGCTCCTTGATCTCGGGCGGCAGGTCCGCGCGGATCACGGAGATTGCGTCCCGCACATCCTGCGACGCTTCGTTCAAGTCCTTGGAGTACAGGAACTCGATCATCAGCATCGCGTAGCCGTCGTACGCCTTGGACATGATGCGCTTCACGCCAGCGATCGAACCCACCTGCTCTTCCACCGGGTCGAGCACTTCCTTCTCGACCACTTCGGGCGAGGCGCCCGGATAGATGACGCCTACCGTGAGCCACGGTGGCGCGACGTCGGGGAACTCGTCGGTCTTGAGCTTGAGCAGCGCGAAGAGGCCGAAGATCACGAGGGCAACCACGCTGACGACCGTGATGAGCGGGCGTTTGATGGCGAAGTCTGAAATCATCATTGGGAGAAATCCTACGCGCCGCAGAGTTGGCAGTTCATCAATTACTTCTTGTTATCAGATGGAACCGAGACTTTGACCGGAATCCCTGGTGTCAGCCCCCGCGCCGTACCCAGCAACAGCGTGTCGCCCGCGACAATGCCCGTCTTCACCTCAACGGTCTCCGTCTGCTGGTCGTGGATCCCCAGTTCCACCTCGACGCGCTCGACCTTGCCGCCCTTGATGCGCATCACCGACGGGCGAACGCTGCGCTCGTCCACCGCGGCCAGTGGCACGACGGCAGCGGAACGGATGTCGGTCGCGACGCGGCCTTCCGCGAACAGGCCGGCCACAAGCGCCCGACCCACGTTCGGAATCGTCGCGAAGATGCGCACTTGGCGCGTGGCCGGGTCCGCCGACGGATTCACGCGCGTCACTCTGCCGCTGAACAACCGGCCTTCGTAGCCGCCGACGCTGAACTCCACCGGCAGCCCCACCTTGATGTCCTTGATGGCATCGGCCGGCACGGACGCTTCGAGGCGCATGGTGGACGGATCAATGACGGTGAACAACGCCCCGCCAATGTTGGCCACGTCGCCCGCGTTCACCTGACGCGCGCTCACCACGCCGGCGAACGGCGCCACGATACGCGTCTTGGACAACTGCTTCTCGGCGCTGGATCGCATTGCCTGCGCGTTGGCGAGTTGCGTCGCCGCCGCCAACGCGCCGTTGCGCGCGCGTTCGAGATCGCGTGTCGCGATGGCGCCGGCCTTCTCCAGCGCTTCGGCACGCTCGAGTTCCTTTTTGGCGATGTCGTCGGCGTTCGACGCGGTCGCGACAGCCGCGCGCGCCGAGAGCGCCATGTCGCGAATGGCCGAGTCGTCGAGTCGCGCCAACAGCGCGCCCTGGGCAACGCGCTGGCCGGGCTCGGCCATCGTCTCCAGCACCGCGCCGGGCACTTCAGCGCGCACGGTCGCGACGCGCTCGGCTTCGATCGCGCCCGACAGCGTGGGGCCCGTGCGAATCTCCTGCGCCTTCACGACGACAACGTTCTCCTGACCGACGAGCACAGGGTCGATCGCGGCAGCGGTATCCGCGGACGCGTCCTTGCCATTGCAGGCCGCGGTAGCGAGCACGAGCACGAGTGCGCCCGGGATGAGTGTGCTGGCCTTCATTACTGATTGCTCCCTGATGAACCGGCCGAAGCGCCGGAGGTGGTTGAACGGGTTTGAGCTGGCGGCGCCGCGGGTGCGCTGGCAGTGCCGGCGGTTGCGCCAGACGTACCACTGCCGTTGAGCGGAAGATCCTTGAGCAACGCCATGCGCATGCGCGCCACGGCGTAGTCGCGGGCCGCGACGGCGCGGTTCACCATTGCCTGCTCCACGAGCAAGCGCGACGACGTGAGGTCCGTCTGCGTCGAGATGCCCTCGCGATAGCGGATCTCGTCGATGCCGTACGCCTTGCGCGCCTGCTCCGCCGTACCCTGGCTGGCGCGCCACGCCGCTTCGGCCTGCTCCAGCTGACTGAGCGCGATGCGGGAATCCAGCGCCGCGAACTCACGCGCCTGCTTGTGACGCGCCCGCGCCTCGCGCAGACTGGCGTCCGCCATCATGAAGTTGCCCGCGGTGCGTCCGCCGCTGAACAGCGACGTGCCGATCGTGACGCCGAGCGTCCAGTTCTCGGCGAAATCACCGAACTGCGGGAATGTGGTCGTCGGGAAAAAGAGGCGCTGGTATCCGGACGTGACCGCGACGGATGGCAGGCGGTCGCCGCGTGCCGCGCGCAGCAGTCCTTCCTGTGCACGCACGTTCTCCGCCGCTTCGCGCACGGTGGCGCGGGCGTCGGCGCTGGTGTCCGGCTTGGCGCCGGCGGCCACCATACCCACCATCGTCGCCATCGGCGCAACGTCAATGTCCGTGGTGAGCTGAAGCGAATCGTCCAACGGCATTTCCAGCAGCTGCTTGAGGCGCAGCAGGGCGACGTTGCGGTCGCTCTTTCGCTGCAGCACGATCGGCACGTAGTTGTCGCGCGACACCTGCGCGCGCAGCAGGTCGAACTCCGACGAGCTGCCGACTTCGCGCGCCTTGGTGGTCTGACGCAGCACGTCCTCGTTCCATCCCATGGACGCGTGCGCGATGTCCGCCAGGCGCGACGCGAGCACGGCGTTGTAGTACGCCTGCGTGATGTCGAGGATCAGCTGCGCGCGCTGCGCGGTGAGCTCCACGTCCGCGGCGCGACGGCCCGCGCTGGACGCGATGCGCTGTCCGGTGGCGCGGCCGCCAGTGAAGACATTCTGCGAGAACTGCAGACCGAAGGTCCACGAGTTCTTGGCGCCGAAGCCAACCTTGCTGAAGTCAATCCCGCCGCCGCCCTGGCACGTCAGCGCCTGGTTCAGCGCGATGGTGCGTTCGCCCGCGGTGGCGGTGGGGTCAATCCGCGGCGAGCACAGCGAGCGGAAGGTCGCCGTGTCGGGCCCGCTGCTGGCCAACGCCTCGAACTGCGACTTGAGCGTCTTGCCGTACGACAGGCTGCCGTTCACCTGCGGCAGGAAGAGACTGCGAGCCAGCATCTGCTGCCCGTTGGCGCGGGTGACGGCCGCGCGCGCGATCTCCACCGACTCGCTGGTGCGATCGGCAAGCCGGATGGCGTCTTCCAGCGAAACCTGTCTCACCGGTTGCGCCGAGAGCCGAGAGCCGAGTGCGGAAAGCCCCAACATGAGAGATACGAAGTGCACCGGGAATTTTTTCATGCGGGCCTCGACTAGCGGCTGCGACGCCGGGTGCCCGCGACTTTGGCTTGCCGGGAACGGTCCGGCAGCGAAGCGCGAACACCAACGGAGCGCAAGAATGTTTGGACGTACCTGGCCGGCGCCGCGGCCACCGGTTGCGGGAATGCCTGCGGGATGATCTCGCGGTATAGCGCATCGCCGAACATCGCGCTCATGAACATCGAAACGGCGGTGCCCACGTCGGCCTCAGGGTCGGCGAACCCCGCGTTCCGCAAACGCTCGACGTACAGTACGAGCGACGCACTGGCCGAGTTTGAGCCTTCGCAGGCGGCGCACGCGGCTTCGGGCCGTTCGTCAGCTTCGGCGATGGTCTTGCGGATGATGTGCGAGTGGCCGCGCAGGTGTTCCAGCAGCTGCGCGCACCACGCGGTGATCTCGGCGGCCGGGTCGCTCAGGTCGCCGCTGATGGTGGGCGCCGAGTTGGCGGCCATGCGGGACTGGAGCATCGCCTCGAGCAGGTCCGCCTTGGACCCGAACGTGCGGAACAGTGTGACTTCGTTGACGCCGGCCTCGTTGGCGATGAGGCGGGTAGTGGCGCCGCGGAAGCCGAGCTGTGAATAGACCTGAGCAGCGGCGGCGATGATGCGGTTTCGGATTTCGTCTGACATGGGGCAGGAATCCTAGGCGCAACGCGCCCTGCAAGCAAGTGGGTGCTTGCACGCACTCCCTCCACGCGGCCCGGAGATGGGCCGAAGCGGGGAGAATCGGAAACGAAGAATCGGAAATCGAACGGCACAGGCCACGTGTTTTCGATTTCCGATTTCCGATTTCCGATTCGCGTTTCTCCGCTTTCCAGTGGGCAGCCGACACGGTCTATTCCGATCCATGATTCCACTTCTCGTCGCGGCGTTCGTCCTGAGCGGCGCCGCCGGCCTCATCTACGAGTCCATCTGGACCCGGTACCTGGGCCTCTTCGTCGGGCACAGCGCGTACGCGCAGATCATCGTGCTCGTCATCTTCCTGGGCGGCATGTCGCTGGGCGCGCAACTCACCAGCGGCCGGTCGCGCCGGATCAAGTCGCCGCTCGTGTGGTACGCGGCCATCGAACTGGCGGTGGGCGTGCTGGCGCTGGGATTTCACGACGTCTATGCCGCCACCACCTCGTTCGCGTACGCGTCCCTGTTTCCCGCGACCAGCGGCGTGGTGCTCACGATGGCCAAGTGGTCAGTGGCCGGACTGCTGATCCTGCCACAGTCGGTGCTGCTGGGCGCGACGTTCCCGCTCATGAGCGCCGGCGTGATCCGGTTGTCGCGCGACCCGCGCGGGCCGGGCCGCATCCTGTCTCTGCTGTACTTCGCCAACAGCATCGGCGCAGCCGTGGGGGTGTTGGTCGCGGGCTTTGGCCTGCTCCAGGCTGTTGGACTTCCCGGTACGCTCATGGTTGCCGGGTTCGTGAACATCGTCGTCGCGCTCGTCGTGGGGCTCGCGGCGCGCGCGCACGATCGTGCCGTCGCGGAAGCCGGTGGCGAGGAACCCGCCGCGGCGGAGTCGAGCGACCGGGGACCGGAGTGGCGCGCGTTGCTGCTGGTGAGCTTTGGCACGGCGGTGGCGTCGTTCATCTACGAGATCGCCTGGATCCGGATGCTGTCGCTCGTGCTGGGCAGTGCTACCCACTCGTTCGAGCTGATGCTCTCGGCGTTCATCCTCGGCTTGGCGCTGGGCGCGTTTTGGGTGCGCGGCAAGGTGGACAGCATCGCGGATCCGGTGCGGTTCCTGGGCATGGTGCAGTGGTCCATGGGCCTGATGGCAGTGGCCACACTGCCGCTCTACATCGTCTCGTTCGACTGGGTGAGCGCGCTGCTCGGCACCGTGCAGGCGAATGACAACGGCTACCTCGTCTTCATCCTCGTGCGATATGTCATCGCGGCGATCATCATGCTGCCGGCGACGTTCTGCGCCGGCATGACGCTGCCGATCATCACGCGCGTGCTGATGCGCGGCGGCGCCGGCGAGCGCGCCATCGGCACCGTGTACGCCGTGAACACGCTGGGCTCGATCGTCGGTGTGATCATCGCGGGACTGATCCTGATGCCGCTGCTGGGCCTCAAGCTGCTGCTCATCGCCGGCGCGCTGGTGGACATCGGGCTGGGCGTGTGGCTCGTGTCGCGACGGTCGGATTCAGGCGCCGGCCGCCTCGCCTCGTTGCCGGGACCAGCCATCGCGGTGTCGCTGGCGCTCACGGCCGGCATCCTGACGCTGGTGGGAATGACCGCGAAGTTCGACCTGCCAAGGCTGACCAGCGGCGTGTATCGCCACGGCGTGGTGGCGTCGGACGGTGACTACACGGTCCCCTTCTACAAGGACGGGCGCACGGCGTCGGTGAGCCTGCGGCGGTCGCAAGACGGGTTCCTCACGCTGGCCACCAACGGCAAGCCGGACGCGTCCATGGATCAGGGCTGGCTCAAGGGCGCCGAAGCAAACGGGGAGCTGTTCCAGCTCACGCGCGACCTGGCCACACAACTGCTGCTGCCGCTCGTGACACTGGCGCACTCACCGCACACGGAGAACGCGGCGGTGATCGGTTTCGGGTCGGGCATGTCGACGCATGTGTTGTTGGGCAGTCCGCGCGTGCAGGAGGTCGTCACTATCGAGATCGAGCCGGAGATCCTCAACGCAGCGCGCGGTTTCCGGCCGGCGAACCGCCGGGCGTACGAGGACAAGCGTTCCACGTTCGTGATCGACGACGCGAAATCGTACTTCGCCGCGTCGGGCCGAAAGTTCGACCTGATTCTTTCGGAACCGTCCAATCCGTGGGTGAGCGGCGTGTCCGGGCTGTTCACGAGGGAGTTCTACCGGCGCGTGAGCACCCAGCTGAGTGACAACGGCGTGTTTGGCCAGTGGTTGCACCTGTACGAGCTGAGCGACGGCCTGGCGACGTCCGTGCTATACGCGATTGACGAAGTGTTCGCGGACTACGCCGTCTTCTTCACCTCGAACGCCGATGTCCTGGTCGTTGCGGCCAACCGGCCGCTGGCGACGCCGGACTGGAACGTGGCGCTATTCGAGGGTGTCGCACAGGACCTCAAGCGCGCCGTGCCGTTGGCGGCCGAGCAGTTCGAGTCGCTGCGCTTGGGCGACCGCGCCACGCTGAGCCCGATGATCCAGATGCGCGGCGCGGCCAATTCGGACTACATCCCGGTGCTGGACCTGGGCGCCGAACGCACACGGTTCCTGCGCGAGAACGCGGACGGCTACACCAGCATGTCGGAAGGCCGGTTCGACGTCGTCGCCGCGTTGTCCGGCCGAAAGGCGGACTTTGGCCGCTCGGGCCTGAGTCCCACGCCGGAAATCCCTCGATCGGCGGCGCTGGCGCTGGGTGCCACGCTGCGCGCGCTACGGACGCTGAGCCCTCGGGTAGGCGCGGTGCTCCACCGCAGCAGCGAGACCCGCGCGGCCGCGTACCGATTGGATCAACTGATGCGCATGGCAGCGAGCAACGAGCCGCCGGCGGACTGGCACCGCTGGGTGGAGCACGTGGTGGCGTCGGACGCGGAGGTGCACGGCGGAACCGCCGGCGTAGTCGACTCGGCGTTCTTCGCGGTGTTACGGCGCTTCGCCGCACGCACCGGCGCGCCGGTGGAGGCGCGCGCCAGCGTGGATTTCCTGCACGGAATCGGATCGTGGAACTGGCCGGAAGTCGTAGCAGCCGCCGCCGTAATCGAAACGTCGAAGGACAGCGTCGGCTGGCTGCCGGAAGACCTGATGCGCAACGGCAGGGTGGTGGCGCACATCAAACTGCGTAACTACCCGGCGGCGACAGGCGCGCTACAACTGTATGCGCAGCGGACGGCGGAGGATCC